>DATGVJ010000254.1:0-9169 GCA_035300505.1 Xanthobacteraceae bacterium | reverse complement strand
CTTCTTGGTGTCGACCGAAATGACGGGCTGGCCCGCGGACTGGGCCGCAATCACCTGCGCGTTGATGTGCTCGAACTGTGCATTTCGATCGGGATGGCTCGCGCCCTCGAGTGTCTGCGGTTGACTTGCCGTGAGTAATCGAGCTCGTCGACCAGCAGCCTGCCGACGGTGTTCGGGCTCACGTCATGGCCGCAGGCGTTGAGTTCGCACGCCAGCTTCTCCCGGCTCTTGGAGACCCACGTCAGTGGGCGCATCGGATCACCCATCGTCGCCGGCTCGACAAGGCGCTTCAGGTTCCCGAGCAGCATGCTGTCGGTCGCGGTGACCGTATGGCGCCCGCCGCCGGCGCGGCGAACACGGCCGGGCGCCAGCGCTGGCCCGGCGAGGTCCTTCAGTCCACGAATGATCCGTGACCGCGCGAGCCCGGTGATCGCGGCCACAGCACCGACGCCACCCCAACCGGCGGCCCGCGCCTCGCTGGCTGCGAACAAGCGTTTGCCGCGCTCGTCCCGCTTCGAGCCGTCCGCCTCCCATCTCAGTCGAATCGCGCGAGTGTCGATCATCCCAACCAGATAGCCAGGCCCGATACCGAAGGGAATCCACCCGAGTCAATCTGACGCACGTCCTTTCACACCCAACACGATTCAGTTATTTTTGCGCCTCGCCTTAGCGGCGAATTCGCTCGCATCTCCTGTCCCAATGCCATCCCCGGCGCAACACAGCAAAAGGTCCGGGGGTACCCCCTCGGGCCTTTTGCATCTTCCTATATGGTTGAATTCGCGGTGTACGCGTGATCGAGCCAAGCGGCTACTATGCCGCCTCTTCCTCGACAGCTTCTTCTTCCTCGGCGGGTTTGGGTCCACGCCGCGGCCCCTTGGCCAAGGCAGCCTCGATCTCCTTGACGGCTTCCGTCTCGGTGTTGCGCTGCACAGCCGCAATCTCGCGCGACAGCCGGTCAAGCGCGGCCTCATAGAGCTGACGCTCTGAATAAGACTGCTCGGGCTGGGATTCCGAACGAAACAGGTCGCGCACAACTTCCGCGATCGAAACAATGTCTCCAGAATTGATCTTGGCTTCGTATTCCTGAGCCCGACGCGACCACATGGTACGCTTGATACGGGCACGGCCCTTCAACGTTTCGAGCGCCCGCTTGACCAGGGGCGCCTCGGCCAGCTTGCGCATACCTACCGACACAATCTTGGCGGTAGGGACCCGCAGCGTCATCTTGTCCTTGACGAAGTTGATCACGAAAAGTTCAAGCTTGGCGCCCGCAATCTCCTGCTCGTCGATCGACACGATCTGGCCTACGCCATGCGCCGGATATACGATGAACTCGCCAATCTTGAAGCCTTGACGTTGGGTCGTCTTCTTGCTGGTCATTCCGACAGGTGCTCCTTCAGCGACCGGCTTGGGCCGGGCGTTGGAAATGGGGGCCCGGGCGTGGCTGGTGCCGCGCACAGACTGCGAAGTCGTTCGTCCTCCCTGAGCACCGGTTTTTTTGGTGCGTGCCCCCGTTGCGGAGGTCTTTTTTGATTTTTGACTGGACTTTTGACTAGACTTTTGAGTCGACTTATGTCGCGTTTTTCCGGCCACGTTAATCGCGTGGGTTGCACGCCCCTGTTAGACGCTTCCTGGGAATATCCGCGAAAAAAAATTGCTCCCCGCAAGGGGAGCAGCCATCTATCGCGGGGGTTTCTTCATTATTTTCAACATATAGCACATTTTGCGTCGAAATCAAAGTGTTACGGCGTCACAAAAAGGTATTGCAGGCATGCATGGCGCTGACATTGCGCCCGATGGTTAATTTCGCAGCCGATTCAGCGATAAAACTAATCACCTTCCCCTGGATTGGCGGAGAAATGATCGCTCAATTTGTTGGGGACCGATTCCCATTTCTTGGCATCATCCGGCGGTGGCTTCTTGGCCGTAATATTTGGCCAAATTTTCGCGAAATCGGCATTCAGCGATACGAATTTTTCCAATCCCGGCTCGGTGTCGGGTTTGATGGCCTCGATCGGGCACTCGGGCTCGCAAACCCCACAGTCGATACACTCATCCGGATGTATCACGAGCATATTCTCTCCCTCGTAGAAACAATCCACGGGGCAGACCTCCACGCAATCCATGTATTTGCATTTGATGCAGGCATCGATGACGACGTAAGTCATTAGAAACTCCGCTTGTAGCAGCGCTGAGTACCGCAACGAATCAGGCGGGGCAAGTACAACAGCGCGTTTACGCCGCCTTGACGCGCTATGCCCCATCCCGGCTCTTGAAACGGTCCATGGCGCGTCGATCTCGCTTGGTGGGACGGCCCTCACCGGAGTCGCGCGCAGCTACGGTCGTTGGCCTCAATTCCGGCGCAACGGGCGGCGGTGAAACGTCCGCGTAGAGCCCCTGAACTGATTCGGATGAACCGCGGCGCTCCGCAAAGCCGATGACCTTGAGAACGCGTACCGTGCGATCAAGCGCCACAGTGACGACGTCGCCGACACGCACGGCTTGGCTTGCCGCGTGGTTGCGCTGGCCATTGAGCCGAACCTGCCCGGCGGTGACGAGGGCAGCCGCAGTGGTCCGGGTGCGAACCACACGGGCGTGCCATAGCCATTTGTCGATGCGCTGACGGTCCATATTGAACCGAATCTAACGACGGTCCTTGGCGTTAGCCTCGAGCTGCTCCTTGAGGGCTGCAAGTTTTGCAAACGGCGAGTTCGGATCCGGCGTGCTATCGCGGCGATCACGCTCCGAACGGCCCTTGATATATTTGGAGCGCAATTCGGGATCGCGCTCGGGTCGATCGTTTCGATTGGCCCTTTGTTCGCGGTTTGGCCGCTCATCGCGCGGCCGCTCACCACGGGGCCGCTCATCGCGCGGCCGCTCACCACGGGGCCGTTCAGCACGTGTTCGCTCAGCGCGGTCGGGCCGATCGCGATGCGGGGGTCGATCTGGACGATCGGAACGTTCCTGCCCGTGCGGGCGTTCAGCGCCCTCGACGCCCTCAGCGCGTACGGCGCCTTCAAGGCGTGTTTCACGCTCCGCTGGAGCACCGCCGTGCCGCGCGGCCCCCTGTTCACCGTCGCGCCGTGGTCCGCCGCGGCGGCGTGGGCGCCGGTGCTCGCGCGTCGGCTGGCCGTCGCCTGGCTGAACAGCGGCCGAATCGGCTGCCGCCAAGTCGCCCTCGCCCGCCGGAGCTTGGGAAGCCGCAACGGCAGCCACCGGCGCACGCTGGTCGCGGTGGCGGTCACCGTGGCCGGGCCGGCGATGTTGACGCGACCCTTCGGACCGGCCGATCCGCCAGACCTCGACGAACTCCGGCTCGGGGCTCGCCTCCTCCGACGCGCTCGCGATACTCGTCGAAGCCTCGCCGTCCGTTGGCGCGGTCGCCGCCGGCGCCACTGCCACTTCAATGGCGGTATCCTTTGGCACCTCGGCCAAGGGTGCTGCTACTGTGGGCGCGTCCGATGTCGGCGTATCTGGTGTTGGCGCGTCTGGTGTTAGCGCGTCGGTTGGCGCGGCTGGTGTCGGCTCGGCGGAAATTATCTCCGCCGTAGCCGTATCACCCGGCAGCGGATTGACGGCCGGCATTTGCGCGGAGGCAAGTTCCCCATGGGGCGCACCGTCCGTAGCGCCATGAGCCGTAGCGCCATCAACCGCAGACGTCGGGTCCGCCGCCGCCACGCCCGGCATTTCTGACGAAACAGCGGCAGTGTCAGCCGGCAGTGTTTCGCTCGGGCCAGCTTCGCTCGGGCCAGCTTCGCTCGTGCCGGTTCCAGCCGGTACGGCAGCCGGTTTTGGCCGCTTTTCCATCCGGTAACCGAGCGCGCGCAGGATCGATGCAAATTCCTCACCCGAACATCCGGTGAGCGAAGTCATCGCCACCGTCACCACAAAACCCGAACCATCGAATGCAGCGGCTGGTTTCTGTCCCGGCGAATTCCCCCGCCAGGCCAACGCCGGGCGCACAATGTCGGCAAGGCGCTCCAGTATGTCGACACGTACGGCACGCTCGCCGCACACCCGATAGCCGGCCGTCCGATAAAGCACCCGAGGCGCCTCTTTGTCGGCTGCAATCGAGGTGCGGCCGCTCGCTGCCAGGCGCTCGATCGCATCGAGACCCTTGGTTTCCGGGCTTTCGTGTTTGAGGGCCCAAAGCTGCGTGGCCAAGACGCGCGGCGCAGGCTTCAGCAGAATCGGCAAATAGATGTGATAGGCGCCAAAGCGCACGCCGTATTTCCGCAAAGTTGCACGGGACGGCTGGTCGAGCCCTTTGACTTCCTCGGCGATCTTTTGCCGCTCGATCACGCCGACAGATTCTGCCAGCTGGAAAGCAACACCACGCGCCATGCCGGTGATGTCTTCGGCAGCAAGGAGCTGGAGTAGCGGGCCCAAAAATTTTTCGATGTGAGCCTTCACCCAAAGGTCGAGCCGCGCCTGCACGAGGTCGCGCGATGGGCCGGTGAGATGTTCGTCCGCAATGATGCGCACGCGCGGCTTGAGCACTTCCTCGCCGGCGAGGAGCTTGCCGACGGGTTGGCCCATCCAACGAATCGCGCCGTCCGTTGCCAAGACAAATTGGTCATTTGGCGCTTGCGAAGCCTTCTGGGCCCGCGCGTCGATCTCGCCGGCCAGCGCCTTCTGCGCGGCGCCCGCAAGCGTACGTGCTTCCGAGCCCGCCGCCGAAGCGTCGGGAGTGAAAGTGAAGCCATCCAGCCGGCCGATGGAGTGACCTTCGACGACGACGTCGCCGGTCTTGCTGATGTCGGTTTCGAGCGCCGTATTCTCGCGCATGCGCCGCATCAGCACACTGGTCCGGCGATCCACGAACCGCTCGGTCAACCGCTCATGCAAGGCGTCGGAAAGCTTGTCCTCGACCGCGCGCGTGACCTCCTGCCAGTGCGCCGGATCAGCAAGCCAGTCTGGACGATTGGCCGCAAAGGTCCAGGTCCTGATATGGGCAATACGGTTGGAAAGGGTGTCGATGTCGCCTTCCGCGTTGTCGGCGAGGTCCACCTGAAGCGCGAACCAATCGACCGGGATCGTCCCGTCGCGCATCAAATGGCCATAGATTGCAACGACCAATTCGGCATGCGCTGCCGGAGAAATCTTGCGATAGTCGGGAACCTGGCAGACTTCCCATAACCGCTCGATCGATTCGCGGGTTTGCGCGACTGCGCGAACGTCGTCGTCGCGCACCGCATGTTCCAGAATCAGAACATCGTCCGCAACGGGCGCGCGCGTAAGCCCACTCTCCTTCGGAACTTCCGCCAGCGAAGCCTGTAAAGCGCCGACTGAGAAAAAATCAAGATCGGTATTGCGCCATTGCAGGACGCTGATCGGTTCGAACGAATGACTTTCGAGCGCCTGGGCAAGTTCGGTCTCGAACGGCGCACAACGCCCCGTCGTGCCGAACGTGCCGTCGCGATTGGCGCGGCCGGCACGGCCGGCAATTTGCGCCAACTCGGCCGGGTTGAGACGGCGAAACTGAAAGCCGTCGAATTTTCGATCCGACGCAAACGCGACGTGGTCGACATCGAGATTGAGCCCCATGCCAATCGCATCGGTGGCAACCAGATAATCGACGTCGCCGGATTGGTAGAGCGCGACCTGGGCATTGCGGGTACGCGGCGAAAGCGAACCAAGTACGACCGCGGCGCCGCCACGCTGGCGGCGGATCAACTCGGCGATTGCATAAACTTCCTCGGCCGAGAAGGCCACGATGGCGGAACGACGTGGCAGCCGCGTGATCTTTTTTTCGCCCGCGAAGGTCAGTTGCGACAGACGCGGACGCGTGAGCACATGCGCGCCCGGCAGCAATCGTTCGACCATCGGACGCACGGTCTGCGCACCGAGCACCAGAGTTTCGTCTCGACCGCGACGATTGAGCATCCGATCAGTGAACACGTGACCACGCTCGAAATCGGCGCCCAATTGCACCTCGTCGATCGCGACGAAAGCGACATCGAGATCGCGCGGCATGGCCTCTACGGTCGAGACCCAGAAGCGCGGGTTGGCAGGCTTGATCTTCTCTTCGCCGGTTATGAGCGCGACCGAATCCGCGCCTGTCCGATCGACAATCTTGTTGTAGACCTCGCGTGCGAGCAGCCGGAGCGGCAACCCGATGATGCCCGAAGAATGCGCGAGCATCCGCTCGATTGCGAGGTGCGTCTTGCCCGTATTGGTGGGGCCAAGCACGGCGGTTACCCCCGCACCACGAGCGCGGGAATCTCGATTTACCGGCGACGAAAATGAAATAGCCATTTCTTATCTGGAAAAGTTGAGGCCGCACGGCCCCTCCAGCCCCTCATGTACCACAATGTGACGGTTGAAATGTCTGTCCTTAAGGTTTGGAACGAGTCCCGAACGAAACGCGCCCGAATCGCTTACTCAGGCGCTGCCGAGCGTTGTTCACTGCCATACCTCGCAGTACCCTCATGATGAGACACCAGACCGAGTAATCCGTCGTGGACGGACCCACCCAGTTTACACGGTCAATCAATAACAGGAATAGGTCGTCCGAGTCATTGGGTTTTGACGCTGCCGGTAATCGGTGATGGTAGGCGGGCTATGGACGTGAATTGGGTTGCCTGCAGAACGCCCATGCCAAATGGTGTCGGCAGCGACGCCCGGTATGGCACCATCAACCGGGTACCCGCAACCGGAGCGAGAGCGACCTCCGTATCACGCAACTCCGTCAGATATTTGATGGCTGCACGTTCCGGTACATGACCTGCCAGCGGCACGAAATAGACCGCACAGACCACCACGGTGCCCTGGTAGCCCTTTTCCGACCTGACCTTTTCGAGCCGCTTATAAGCGAACCGCAGGTCGTAGCGCATGCGGCCATCGAAGATCGCAAGCTTGCGCTGACACACTTCAGGCGAAAAGACATCTCCCGTACCCGGAACGCGGATCAATGCGGCCGTGATTGGGTCGGATACGCCGCGCCGATGGGCATCCGTAATCGGGACCCGCATCGGGTTCGGCGCACTCGGCGGCTCGGCCTGGAAATCCTTCACCCCATTACCGGTCATGAGCATGCGGACTTCGTCGTATTTCTTATCGGTCTCGATGCTTGACACATAGGTTACGCCCTGCAGCTGGCCATTGGAGACCGTGCCACGCACGGCGCTGGTGCCTTTGCCGCGCGCAAAGAGTTGCAGGAGGCCCGTAGTCGCACCGCTTATTGCAGCCGTGAACTGGTCGTCTCGCACATCGATCCGCCAGGTTCCCTTGCCGAACTGTATGCCGCCGAGCGTCACATTGTATTGGGCATCAAGCGTCCCCTGTGCATGGGCAGTGCCCAGGCTTGCGCCGGCCGCAGCCAGTACCGCAATGCCAAACACCCATGAATGTCCAAGGCCCCCCCGTGACATCAAGACTTCCTCGCTGCTATTCGCCGGTGGCTCCTCGCCACCCGGACATGAAATTTCAAGAGGTTTGCCTCTTCATCTTGGCCCGATCAAGGCAAATTCTACGGTAGGACCATTCGCCGGAAAATGGTTCAGCTTGACGGTTTGGCCCCTGCTCCCCTATAGGTTCCGCAGATTTCCTGGAAACAATTGCCCTTCGGCGAGCGCCCGTGCACGCGGCTCCAATACACGGGGCCAAGAAGAGGCATCCACCATGAAAAAGGTATCTGTCATGAGTTGGCGATGTGAACTGACTGGCAAAGGCCCGCAGACCGGTCACAAGGTAAGCCATTCGAATCGCAAGACGAACCGTCGGTTCATGCCCAACCTGGTGAATGTGACCATGATTTCCGAAGCGCTTGGCCGTTCGGTGCGGCTGCGCATCTCGGCAAATGCATTGAAGTCTGTCGATCATCGCGGCGGGCTGGATGCATTCCTCGCCAAGGCTCACGACACCGAACTGTCGTCGCGAGCGCTCGACCTCAAGCGCCAGCTTCAAAAGAAGAAGATCGCCGTGGCGAGCTGATCGGGCCATCACGCGTTTGGGGAAAACATAACAACTGCGAGCATTCGGCCGAGTTCGGATTGAGCCCGGCCGTTGCTTTCGCCTATCGCTGCGGGAGATCGACGCCCGGTTGCGCGCTGATCGCGACCCGATCCGCGGCGCCTTACGGGCAGCGGGCAGGTCGGAAAAGGTCGCTCATTTGACATCCTCATATGACGCGGCGTCGTCGGCCTCCGGCACCACACGCGCAAGGATCGCGAGTAGCTCCTTCACCTCCTCGCTAGCTGAGGAGAGAGCCGCCTCGTCGAGCGCTTCCAGGCGCTGTCTTAATGCGCCCAGCGCACGTGTTTTTTCGTCAATGGGCTTCTGATCAAATCCTCGGAAGGTTTCGCGAGCAGCTTCGACCACACCAGGAACGCCAGCTGCTGGCTGGGCTGCAGGACCATCGAGCAGGACTTTGCAGTAGTGGTGGAGGTGCTTCTCGATCATCGTTCGAAATTGCTCGGGCTTCTCGTAACTGTGGGCCGCATGGCGGATAGAGCTATCCGGATTTCGCAGCCCGGCGAAGAATTGACCGACCAGTCGATATTGCTCGCGTTTGCCGTCGAAATCCGTGTCGTCGAGGTCAATCTTCGGCTTCTCCGTCCGACGATACAGAAGCACCATCGGTTTGCCCCCGATAGCACGCGCCTCCTCGAACTCATAATGTGTACCGGAAAGGTATCGCTTGCCCTCATGCTGTAATGGCGTGCCGATGCGCGACCAAAGCATCACGACCACGACATCGCACGCCGACGGCCGAATCAGTCCGAGGTCGATGGCTTCCTGAGGCGTCAGGTGTGCCGGCAGCGGTGTCGAACCATTCGGATCATCCCAGCTATAGACGTCGAACGTGAAGCGGTCGCGCAACCAGTCATTCACCGGCAATGCCATCTTGATCAAATCGCGCGCAAGATCACGCTGCTCCTTCACTTCGCCGGGTGAAGAGAGAAATACCCGCACGTGTCTCGGAGTGGCAGTCACAGCAGTTGGCGCCTGCGGTGGGATCGGACGGGGCTGGGCGCCAACGGCCTCGTCGACCTTGGACAGGATGATGGGCCCGTTGCCTGCCGCCGGCAATCGCGGATTGATCTTGCGCAGCGAATACCGCATACCTGACGGGCCGATGTAGACGGTTTGCCCGGCCTTCAGCGTCTCCTGAACCTGCTGGAATGGTGCCCACTCGGTTGCGGCCCTTCCGCGGAGTTCCGGCGAG
>DATGVJ010000253.1:0-18523 GCA_035300505.1 Xanthobacteraceae bacterium | reverse complement strand
GCCGCGCCTTAATCGTTGAATCGGCGGCGAAGTCATGAACCTCTGCTCGACCGCCTGCCATGCATCCTGAAGCTTGGTAAATGCCGTCATTGTTGCCTCCTCTGTTACCTGGATGATTCTGAAATCTGAGTGAGTAAGCTGTCATGGCCGCGGCGGCCGCACCTCCCCCGCGGCGATCTCCGCATCCGTAATGCCTTTTGCCACGCTGCCGGCGTCACGGCCGCCGCGCGCAGGGGCCAAAATTTTAGCGAATGCCACGTTGGTCGGTCACGCGCGTTGGACTGCTTCGGCGCCCGCGGCGGCGGTGATGTCGACGTCCTTGGTGTCGCGCAGCATCGACGCCCCGATCACCAAGGTCATCGCCGCGATCCCGATCGGATACCAGAGGCCGTAGTAGATGTTGCCGGTCGTGGCGACGATCGCGGTGGCCAGCAACGGGAGCATCCCGCCGATCCAGCCGTTACCGATATGGTAGGGCACCGACAGCGATGTGTAGCGGATCTTGGTCGGGAACAATTCCACCAGGAACGCCGCGAGCGGCCCGTACACCATTGTCACGTAGAGGACCATGATCACGAGCACCAGCTCGACCATCACGTAGTTGATTTTTGCCGGGTCGGCTTTGGCGGAATACCCCGACGCTGTCAAAGCGGCCTGCCACTTCCCGCTGTCCCAGCCCTCGACCTTGTTGGAGCCGATCGTCAGGGTGACGGGCAACCCGGGTGCGTTTATTTTGGCGAACGACAGTCCGGCCTTGGTCATGAAGTCCTGTGCGCGGTCGCAGTCCGTGAATTTCGACCACGGGCCAACAAAAACGTGCACGTTGCAGTTCGCCTGATCGGCCGAAACCGCAATCGTATTGTTTCGCTGGAATGCTTCGAGGTCCGGATTGGCATAGTGCGTCAGCATTCCAAACAGCGGAATGAAGGTGACGGCGGCGATCAGGCAGCCGGCCAGGATGATTTTCAATCGGCCGATGCGATCGGACAGCCATCCGAACACGACGAAGAACGGGGTGCCGATAATCAGCGAAATCCCGATTAACGCATACGCGGTAAGTAGATCGACCTTGAGGGTGATGGTCAGGAAGAACAAGGCATAGAATTGTCCAGTGTACCAGATCACCGACTGGCCGGCGGTAGCGCCGAACAGCGCAAGCAGGACGTACTTGACATTGGGGTATCGCAGGAAGCTTTCGGTCAGCGGCGCTTTGGAACCTCTGCCTTCGTCCTTCATCCTTTGAAAGACCGGCGATTCGCTGAGCCGCAGCCGGACGTAAACAGAGAAGATCAGCAACGCGATGGACAGCAGGAACGGAACACGCCAACCCCATGCGGCGAATGTGCCGGCGTCCATGTAAGCGCGGCACAGGCCGATGACCAGGAGCGACAGGAAGAAGCCGATCGTGGCCGTCGTCTGTATGAAGCTCGTCGCGTAGCCCCGGCCGTCGGGCCGGGCGTGCTCCGCCACATAGGTTGCGGCTCCGCCATACTCGCCACCGAGCGCAAATCCCTGCAACAGGCGGAGCGTCACGAGTAGAATTGGCGCAGCCCAGCCGATGGTGCTATAGGTCGGCAGGAATCCGACAAGAAACGTTGCACCGCCCATGACCAGGATGGTGACGAGAAACGTATATTTGCGGCCGACGATATCGCCGATACGCCCGAACAGCAGCGCGCCGAACGGCCGCACGACGAATCCGGCCGCGTACGCCGCAAACGCCGAGAGCAGCGCCGCGGTGTCGTTTCCCGGCGGGAAGAACAGCGTTGCGAAAATAGGCGCCAGCGTGCCGTAGAGATAAAAGTCGTACCACTCGAACATGGTGCCGAGGGAAGAGGCGAAGATGACGAATTTCTCCTGGCGGGTAAGTCCGGCGGCGAGTACCGGGGTGTTTCTCGTCTGCACTGCCGTGATCATGGCTGCTTTCCTCTCCGTTGTCGGTCCGTTGCCGGCACCGAACGCAAAGCGTTAGGCGAGCCTGGAGAATGCCTGCCTCGTGGCAGCCCTGCTTTCAGGCAATCTAAATTTCTCCTTAAGGTCCCCTTGATTTTTGCTTCAATAAAACGTCTCATGAGGCTGGGATCACCGTGAGAACTGGAGCCTATGGTGTTGTATTCATTCGAGGATTACGTCCTCGACTCGGATCGACGGGAACTGCGCTTCGGGACCGATCTCGTATCCGTTGAGCCGCAAGTTTTTGACCTTCTGGAATATGTGATCCGCAACCGCCAACGTGTGGCCAGCAAGGACGACTTGATTGCTTCGGTCTGGAGCGGCCGGATCGTTTCCGAATCGGTGCTGACAACCCGGATAAATGCGGCGCGTTGCGCCATCGGCGACAACGGCAAGGATCAGCGCTTCATTCGCACGCTACAGCGGAAAGGAATCCGCTTCGTCGGCGAAGTGCGCGAGGAGCAACAGCCGGTAACCCACAAGCAGACTCCGGCAGTTGCACCGGCGTTGCCCGACCGGCCTTCTATCGCGGTCCTGCCCTTCTCGAACATGAGCAACGATGCGGAACAGGAATATTTTGCGGACGGCATTGTAGAGGACATCATCACGGCGCTCTCGCGCATGAGTTGGCTATTCGTCATCGCGCGGAATTCGAGCTTCATCTACAAGGGGCGTGCGGTCGACGTGAAGCAGGTCGGGCGCGACCTCGGCGTGCGCTACGTTCTCGAAGGCAGTGTCCGCAAGTCGTCGGATCGGGCGCGCATCACGGGGCAGCTAATTGACGCCACTACCGGCTGCCATTTGTGGGCCGATCGCTTCGACGGCAAGATTGATGATATCTTTGATCTGCAGGATCAGGTAACGGCGGGCGTTGTCGGCGCGATTACGCCCAAGCTGGAGATGGCGGAGATCGAGCGGGCCAAGCGCAAGCGAACCGAGGGCCTTGACGCCTACGACTATTACCTACGGGGGCTCGAACACTTCCACCAGCGAACCCGGGAGGCGAATAAAGAGGCGCTGCGGCTGTTTTATCGCTCGATCGAGCGCGATACCAACTTCGCAACAGCCTATGCGATGGCAGCGTGGTGCTATTCGGTGCGCCAAGCGAATCGCTGGATGGATGATCGCGGCGCGGAGGTCGCCGAAACCGCCCGGTTGGCGCGCAGGGCCTTAGAACTTGGCCGGGACGATGCCCTCGTGCTGTCGAGAGCAGGCCATGCGCTCGTTGACGTGGTGCACGACTTCGATGCCGGCCGGCATTTCATCGACCGAGCCCTTGTGGTCAATCCGAATTTGGCATCCGCATGGTATGCTAGCGGTTGGCTCAGGGTCTTTGTCGGCGAGCCGGAGATGTCGATCAATCACTTTGCAATTTTCAAGCGCATAAGTCCGCTCGACCCGGCGATGCCGAGGATGCGAAGCGCCACCGCATTTGCTCACGCTTTTGCAGGCCGCTACGATGAGGGCGTCTCGCATGCCGAGATGGCGCTGAGCGAAAATCCGGTGCTCCATATGGGGCTGCGCGCCGCCGCGATGAGCTACGCGTTGGCGGGGCAGGTTCAGCAGGCGCACAAGACAATGCTGCGGCTGCGCGAGATTGATCCGATGTTGCGCGTCTCGAATCTCCAGGACCTGACGCCGCTGCAGCGACCGCAGGACATCGCCAGGTACGCGGAGGGCCTGCGCGAGGCGGGCCTGCCCGAGTGAAGGTCCCAGGGCTGCGCCATGCCATGATTCAACCGATGTAACCTCCGAAGTCGAACAATGTTCGCGACCACGATCGTTGGAAGCCTGCCGAAGCCCCATTGGCTTGCCGAGCCAACCAAATTGTGGGCGCCCTGGCGGCTTGCTGGCGGCGACCTTGAGACCGCCAAGCGCGACGCTACCATCCTGGCGCTCAAGCTGCAGGAGGATTGCGGAATTGATATCGTCACCGATGGCGAGCAATCACGTCAGCATTACGCTCACGCATTTCTTGAAGTGGTCGAAGGGGTCGATTTCACGCGCAAGGTCGAAATGGGAATCCGCGCCGACCGTTACAAAGTGATGGTACCGACCGTCACCGGCGCCTTGCGGCTGAGAGGACGGGCGCATGGTCGCGAAGCGCGTATCGCGCGGGCTCATACTGCGCGTAAGTTGAAATTCAATCTACCGGGGCCGATGACCATGGCGGATACGATCGCGAATGCCCATTACCGTACCCGAGCTGAAATGGCGATGGCCTTTGCCGGATTGGTGAACGAAGAAGCGCGCGCGCTTGAGGCCGAAGGCGTGGACATCATCCAGTTCGATGAGCCCGCCTTTGCGGTTTACCCCCAGGCGGTGAAGGAGTGGGGGATTGCTGCGCTGCACCGTGCGAGCGAAGGTCTGAGCTGCACAACAGCCGTTCATATCTGCTACGGCTATGGTATCAAGGCAAATATCGACTGGAAAGCGACGCTCGGCACGGAATGGCGACACTACGAGGCGATCTTTCCCGCCCTGAAGGACAGCCGCATCGACCAAGTGTCGATCGAATGCCGCAACTCTCGCGTGCCCATGCATCTGCTCAAACTGCTCGACGGCAAGGACATCATGGTTGGCGCGATAGATGTCGCCACGGACGTGGTCGAAACGCCGGAGCAGGTCGTCGCGGTAGTTGCCGAGGCGATGCCCTATGTGGCTAAAGAGAAAATCATCCTGTGCACGAATTGCGGCATGGTCCCAATGGGCCGGGACATCGCGTTCGCCAAACTTGCAGCGCTCAGCCGCGGAGCAGAGCTCGCGCGGCAGAAGCTTGGATAATGTGGTGTGTTGGACCACTTGTAGCCAATCCATAAACCTCACGCCCGAGGTAATTTCTCTTGGCTAGCCGCCGCCGCCGCCGCCGCGCCATAACCGAAAGCGAGACACGCTTCGCTGGCGACGTACACCGTCTGTCTATCCTGATTGCGTCAACATTTTTTAGAACTGGAAATGCATGCGCAAACCAACGACATCCAAGAACGTGATCGCAACTTCTCGAGAGCTGGACAAATTGATTGAGGAGGCAATAGTCGATTGCCACGACGAGGACGAACAGGCGAGTGGTTTTTTCAACATGATCGAAGAGAATCTCGTCTTGCCGTTCACGACCCAAATCCTTGGCGTCGAAGTGTCGGTGGTGGACTTCGAGATGGACGATGACGGCACCCTCAAGGCCATTTGCAAGCATGGTGGCAAAAGACAACGTATCGGCCTGACCGATCTTCCGCTCCCGTCGCCGTTGCCGCCCGGCGCCCAATGGATTGCTGCGTACCGGCGCTGGCGACGCAGTCGGGTCCACGATGACGAGGAATAATATCAAGCCCGGCTCAGGCAGATCTGCAGTGGCTTAGACCGAATTAGGTTGCCCGATCCGCGACGATCAAGTCACCCGACTCGCTATTGTTCGCGTCCAATGGTTGTAGCGAGGATGCCAGCTCGAACATGGCCCGATTGATATAATCAATGCGAGCCACGCTTGCCAGAATTGTCGACGATCAATCCGCCCCTCAAAATCGAATAGATCGCGCAATTTCTCAAGATTGATCCGACCGTTTGACGCGAACACCAGATCACGCAGTTTCATTTGCGCCCCCATCTGAATTCTGTGCACGGTCTTGAAGCGGCGTCGTGAAAGTGTTTCTCGACGCGTGCTGCGAAAGACGCCTGCCGTCGAAGTAACATGCGCCCAAAGTGCCGCTCTCAAGCGGCTCGTTCGATTTTGTACGGACGAACGAGAAGGTCAGCGGGAATTTTCCACGCATTGCTGATCTTGTGGATCATGTCGACCGTGAGCGCGCGTCGGCGTGAGAGAATTTCCGATGCGCGCGAGCGCGAGCCCAGAAGTTCGGCCAATTCCGCCTGGCTTTGCCCCAGCTCCTCGATGGCATAGTTGAGTACGTCGATCGGATCAAAATTCTTTGCTGTGTTGATCGGCCATCGCTTCACTTCATAAATTTCGACAAGTGCCAAAAGCACGTCGAGCCTGTCGCCCTCGTCGGTGCCCTCCGGCGCGCCCCAGCACTTATCGATCTCTGCAAGTGCATCCCGGTGATCTTTGTCGGTTCGAATCGGTCGGATTTCCATCGGATTGTTCCCTAGTATTGCGAGACGGTCAGAGCGTCGACGCGGTCGTATTCGGCATGAGTGCCGACGAATTTCACGAAGGCGACTTGTCGGCGGAAATCGAATGCCGCAATCAAGCGATAATTTCCTCCGGCAACCTCGAATCTGACGCGCTCGCGGTTGAGTACCTTGGCTTTGGGAGCCGCTTGCTGGACCTCATCCGTCGAGGCCCAATTTGAGGCTTTGACGAGTTTGTGTACCAGCGTTCGAGCGCCACCTTCGTCTCGGGATGCGTGTCCCAGAAGCTTACGAGCGTGTTTTGGGCAATGACCCTCATGGCGCAATATAGCGCGTTCCCAATATGGGAACAAGCGGCCTTGGTAGAGCGTGTCTTGGTGGAGCGCAGAGCCATGCAGAGCAACGGGATAGCCGCGGGCCACCTGGGCATCTCTGAACATGTGCAGTCGAAGGACAACTTCAGTCTCGCGGTTGCTTCAATGCCGACCGGCTTCCTGCATCTCGGTAACAACGCCATAGACCGCATCAGGTGGCCGATCCGCGACAATTGAGTCATCCGACTCGCTATTGCTCGCGTCCTATAGTTGTTGGACAATGACGGTATCGTTGGGGGGTGGCCCATGCGCATGCCTGGACCGACCCTCCAAGCGCTCACAAAACATATCCTGTCATCGCCGCCGCAGTTGAAGCGCGCCAGTGTTGGGGACCGAGCATGACTGGCAAGGTCATCGCAGTTGCCAATATGAAGGGTGGAGTTGGTAAGACCACCATTGTGGTCGGGCTTGCCGAGAGGTTGGCGGCCGAGGGCGACGAGGTTCTCGTTGTTGATCTCGACCCCCAAGCCAATGCCTCTATGTGCTTCGCTGGAGACAGCCATTTGGCAATGTTGATCGAGCAGGGAAAAACGATCGATGCGTTTATTTATGACCGCCTGTTCTCAGGCCAACCTAAAACATTCGATAGCTATATTCGCCCTCATATCAGCGATGTCTGGCATGTCGGTAAGCAGCTCCCAATATCTCTGCTCGCCTCCAGCCCGGAATTGAGAATCATCGAGCGCGAAATCATCTACGAACTTACCAAGCGAGGGTTCGATTTGGACGCAATCGTTACTGCGCTTTGGAAGCTGGTGTCCGATCAGCTGAAAATAACGAAAAAATCATATGATTACGTGTTATTTGATTGCGCGCCCGGGATATCCGCCCTGACGGAAGTGAGCATCCGTCTGGCTGATCTGGTTATCGTTCCCACAATTCCAGATCCTTTGTCCACTTACGGGCTCCTGGCCTTCTGCAATAGCGTCTGGAACAGGTCGCTGGGCAAAAATGGTCCGGTCAAGAAGCCTAAAAGCCTCCCGCATGTTGTCATTACCCGTCGTCGACCAATTGCACAACATGACCAGATCGCGGCTATCATCCACAAAGAGCGTGGTGTCGATAAACCGTCGTTCGTTCCGTTCGAAACTGAGATTCCTGAGCAGGCAGCAGTTTCGGCTGCAATGGGCATGGTCGGAAAGTACCCGATATTTACCGGCAAGTGGGGTGACGAAATTGTATCCGTCCTGAGTGAGCTGGCGAAAGAGACGAAAGGGGCGCTCAATGGCAGTTGAGCTGGATGGATTTTCTCTGCTGAACAGCATCGGCGCGCATGCTCACGTATTTTCAGAAATAAAAAATGATGTGCTAAAGGCCGCACGCACGTTGGTCGTCAAGCAGCTGAAAACAAAATCTGCAGGGATGAAATCATTGCGCGATGTGCGCGAATCGCTGGGTCACGATTCCTTCGCCTTGATCGTCGATGGTATGAAGGATGCTGAAGTAAAATCCTTGCTCGGAAAACTGGACAAACATCAACCGGAACTCAAGGGTTCCAACCCCCAATGGCGCGTTGCGCAGCTGCGTGCGCTTGCGGATGGTTCGATCGAGCCGGCGGCCGAGGATGCTGCCAAAACGAAAAGTGGAAAGAAATCGAAGGCAACAGTCCCTGAACGTCTAACAAGCCGAGCAATGGCTGCAGTTCGTAAGGACCGGCGATAGCAGCTCAACTGCGCTTGCGATTGGCGACGCCCCCGCCTGACTAATAAAATAAGCCGGTTTGTAATTTAACGGATTCGTCTTGACTGTGGCAGATCTGCAACCTTTTTGGGGCCGGTCTGTGGTATCCGGTTATGATTCGGATACTTTGATCGCCGGGGGGCAAATGATGAAAAAATCAATCGCTGTTGCCGCCATTGGTTTATGGGGCGGCTTGGCCACAGGTCCTGCATTGAGCGCTGATATGCCTGTCAAGGCACCGCCCGTGCAGATTGCGTCATCGTGGGCAGGGTTTTATCTAGGCGCCCACCTTGGCTACGGCTATGCCGTCACCTCGGTTTCGGACATAGGGCTCTCGGAACAGTTTATTGGCGTCGGCGGCCGCGGATTCACGGCTGGTGCGCTCGTCGGCTATAATACCATGCTCTCGTCGCGGTGGGTCGGTGGTATCGAGGCCGACGGGAACTGGCAGGATATCAAGTCAAAAGTCTCGTTTGGGGGCCCACAGGAGGAATTCCTCAAGCTCGGCTGGTCCGCTTCGATTCGCGGGCGGCTTGGCTTTCTCGTGACGCCGTCCACGATGATGTTTGTGACCGCCGGCTGGGCCTGGACGAGATTCCAGGCTTCAGAAGAGTTGACGACCATTAACGGTGCGCAGGCTGGGTTCGGTGTGGAGACCGTTCTGTCCGGAAACTGGGTCAGCCGCACTGAATATCTGCACACGTTCAACAATGCGGTGCACGATATCGAGGTCGGGACCGTGAAACCTTGGGTTGGCGTCATCCGATCGGCACTCATTTACAAAGTCAGTCCGCACAGCGCCGTGGCATGGCCGGACCGGCCGGTACGGACGAAGTGGACAGGTCTCTACGCGGGCGCAGTTGTCGGCCCGGCAAGTGCCAGTGCACAAATCCGCGCGGCTATTCCTCAACAGGGGACCTTGGTGTTCGATGGTCTTGGCGTGTCGGCTGTGCTTCCAACCGGGGTGCTTGGCTATAATATGCAAGTGGCCCCCAATTGGGTTGTCGGCATCGAAGGCGAAGCCGCGCCGAACATCGCGACGAGCGACGTGAAAGTCGAGTGGACCGGGAATGTGCATGGTCGGGTGGGCTATCTTCTGACGCCCAATACTCTTGCCTATGGACTGCTTGGCTGGGGAACGGTAGGGGCCAAGGTCGGTGGGGTGTTCAACCAGGTTCCTTTTCCGATCACGATCCCACGCGTGAACGCTCTTCTGTGGGGCGGGGGCGTCGAAGCAGCCGTTACGGATAACTGGCGCCTGCGAGCCGACTTCCAGGAGGGGGTTACCGCAAACGTCAATGTAACGGTACTGGATGAGAATGGAGCGCCTTTCCCGTTGACCGTCAAGGCACGTGGCCATACCGGGCGGCTGGGCGTGATCTACCAATTTGGCGGCCCCTGATCGCCGTTGACGCGTCGCCGTTGGCGCGTCGCGGTTGGCCCACATTGGTGAGTGCGTCCCGGCGACAGGTCTCTACTTCCGTCTTGCCCCTTGATTGCCGGTCGCGTCGTAAAGATTGACGGGCGCAAAGTCGTCGGTAAGAAATTTACCGCCGGCTGATTGCGAGCGACTTCAGTTCCGATTGCCTTCCTGGATCTCAGAAATCCTCCGACGTATCTCCGCCAATGCCGCTTCGGCGGTTTCATGATCGGAGTTGTTTTTGCCGGACTCGCGTTTTTGTTCTTCGAGTTCGGCGAGCAGCGTGCGCTCGGCTTTGAGCATGGCGCGCAGATCGGTGCGCCTGGAATTGTTGGGGCACTGGGTTTCGATGTCCGGAGTTCTGTCGGCGGAAAGATACGCCGCAATCTCGTCAAGTGTCGCGCCCGTCACCTTGTAATCGACAAGCGCAAATGTGTCGCCGGTCTGGATCAATGACAGGCCTTGCAGCCGTGCGGCGTAGTGCAAGGCGCGCTCGTATTCGCCGAATTCGTCCTGCGGCATGGCGGGCTCCTGCTCGAACGCGAGAATTCAAACCGTATTGGCGGCCGGCATGTTATAGGACGACATGACGAAGGAGAAGACGATGCCGCTTCGACGCAGCAAAGAGCAAATCCTCAGCACCATGAATGGAGTCAAGTTCCTGATGGAGGATGGCGAGACCGAAGTGCCTTGCCGCGCGACGCAGGATCTCCTTGGGGACCGGTTCGGGAGCCAAGGTGACCCGGACGCGAACGAAATGACGTTCCGTTTGCATCGGGACGCAATCGAACAGGCTGCAAGTGACAAATACGACGCGGGCCTGTTGGAATCGAGCATCGATCCCAAGATCATCGTGACCGCGACCGATATGGCATCTCCGCTGAGCCGAAAGATGTAATTTTTTTTGGGAAAATCTGACTTGCGTCCGTCTATAGGCATGTGGGGGAAGGATCATTAATCGATTTGTTCGCCCATCCGTTCCAGAGGAGACGATTATCCTTCCGTTCCAGAGGAGACGACAATGCTGAAAATTAAGGCACTTACTCCGGCAGTCGCTGCCGTTGTTCTCTCGGTTTCCACAGGGGCATGCTTCGCGCAGTACAAGGGGCCGCCGATCATCGTTCAGACACCCACGCTACCGCCGCAGCAGCAGCCAACGGTTACGTTGACCCCAACACTAAGCCCCCCTTCGCTGACGCCGACCTTACCGCCGCTGGTGGCTGCGCCAGTCCCCGCGAAGCCAGCGACGGCTGCCCCAGCGACGCCGACGCGCCCTTAATCAGGTTATCGAGCGTCTCTGACGAAGTCGGCCCCGACGAAGTCGGCCCAGACGAAGTCGGCCCAGACGAAGTCGGCCCAATGGGAGGCCGAAGGGCAAAGCTTTGGTGATCCGCCCCCACTCACCAATCGCTCTTGTGGCCTCCCACCATGACAGGAATTTCAGGAGCCAAAGGTCAGGTAATCCATCGACCGCGCCGGTCAAAGATCGGCAGGGCGGTCAACGGCGTTTGGCAGACGTAGGGCGGGTTTCAAACCCGCCCCTACCACAGGCCAGATTTATCTGCGTGGTGACATGCAAAGGGCAGATTGGTGTTTGCCCGCCATCCTCACCGTCCGGCGAGCGGCCCGACCTCCGGCTTGCCTTGCGTGTTGTGGAGATCGCCCAATTCGGCCCGCGCGCCGCGCGCGATTTGCGCCATTTCGTTGCCGGCCTGGAAGCAGGTGAAGTCCGGGCGGTCCTTCCAGGCGAGCGGGCCGCATAGCCGCACGCGGGCCTTGATGGCGGCATCGTGCACGATGTTGATGGCGCGCTCGTAGTCGGGTTGGCCCTGCGCGTAGCCTGAGAAATTGCCGAGGTCACTTGAAGCCGCAAAGACTGCAGACACGCCAGGCACCTTGGCGATGGCGTCGGCGTTCTTCAATCCTTCGAGCGTCTCGATCATCAGGATGAGGACGAGATTGTCGTTGATGGTATTGCGATAGCCGCCCGGGACACCACCCCACATCTCGGTAGCAAAGGCCGCCCCGCCGCCGAGGCTGCGCCGGCCGAGTGGGGGAAAGAACGCCCAGTCACGCGCCTGGATCGCTTCTTCGACCGTGTCGACGGTCGGAACGACCAGGACGAGCGCGCCGCCGTCCAGCGCCTGCTGGATTTCTTTCTCATCGGTATACGCAATGCGTGCGCCAGGCACGGCCCTTGCGCGCGGACATGACTGCCACGCCTTCACGGCATTGTCCCAGCTCGATGGCGCGTGTTGCATCTCGGTCCAGATGAAGTCGTAACCGGCATTTGCCATCGCGCAATAGGTGGTCGGTTCGCCGACACCGCGCACCGTGCCGCCCGTCAGCTTGGCGCCCTGCATCATCTTGATCTTCACCGGGTTCCAAATCTTGGTCCCGGCGGGCGCGTTGAAGGCATTGCCGTATTTCCAGGTACCGGCATCGAACGGTCCCTGGTTCACCGCGCCGGGCAGCGCGGTCTCGCGCGCCCGGCTGTCGACGCCCGCAGGCGCTGCCAGCGGAAATTGGTTTTGTTGTGCATTGCCCTGAAGCGCACAGAGGCTCAGGAACGAACAGGCAGCCGCAAGTTTGACGAGATGACGCATGGCGGTTCACTCCCCTTTCGATTCTGGAATTTCTTGGCCGTTCGGGGACAATAAACGGCAACGGTGCCGGCCGCCAGCCGATCTTGTCGGGCTGCGCCGCAAAGCGAGAGCTACTATGTCGGAAACGGAACTCTTCCGGCCTCATGGTGGGAGCCGCGCTCTTCGCGCGGCGTCTCGAACCACGCAGGCCGGGACCACACTGCCGTCCTTCCGGCGCCTTAGCCGGCGCGAGACGGCCGCGTGCGCCGGCTAAGGCGCCGGAAGAACGCTGGCCTCCTCAGGACGAGGACCGAGCGAGCCGGCTTTAACTTTCTGAAATGTAACGCTAGGGAACGTTCGGTCTCAATGCGGCCCTGTATGGTTCGCTCCCGGCCAGCCGGTTGCGGTATTGCGAGCGTTTCCAGGCCCCAATTGAAATGATGACCACGCAGCACACCGTATTGCCGAGGAACATGGCCGCCATCACGTGATCTTGCTGGTTCACCAGCGCATAGGCGATGGCCGATATGTTCGATAGAAGGAACAGGGCCCATGTCGCAAGCGAGATGGATTCTGCACCGTTGCGGTCGGTCGCTGTCTTGGCTATCTGCGGCAAGTAGGCCAGCACACGCAGCGTATTGCAGAGGGTGAATGCGGTCAGTGTGATATCGGCTAGGGTCACGCCTTGTCTCCTTGGTATTTGTGTTGTTGGGCTCTGGCGCGCTGGCCATCTGGACTTCATACCGGAAGCGTCGGGATTGGTCGTTCCGGTGGCTATTGTCGTTATCGGGAGCGACAAAGGGATTCTTGGATTGGCGCGACAAAGAATAGGACTGACGCGACGAAGTTTTCATTCGACCGCAATCGCGCAATCGGGCGCAGATGCCCCAACAGCAAATCAACGTCCAAATGTTTCTTGGTGGGCGGGACGACGAAACAATTCGAGAGATGCAAGAAACAAACTTGCGGCACGACGAAATGAAGCTGAAACATTGACGACATATGCTTGTATGAATCCGAGGGTCCGCCGAACTGTCGATTTCAGCGGCCCTGCGGGATCACCGAGAAAGGGTTAACGCTAACAGAGGTGTCGGCCATGTCCGATCAAGCGCAATCCCCGCCAGCTATTCCCAACATGCCGCTCGGCATGGAACTCCTCGCTTCCGGTTCGCTCCGCTTCTCGCTTGACGGCGTGGCCGCAATTGATCGTTCGGTCGTATATCGCGAAATTTTTGGACGCTCGGTGTTGAACTACGATCTCGAGCCTTTACCCGACACTCCATTCGGCGTCGACCTCAAGTTCCAGGCGTTGCCAGGGCTCATGATGATGTCCGGCAATGTTTTCGGATCGCGCAACAGCCGGACGCGCAAAACCCTGGCCCGAGAGGGGACCGATGACATCGGCATGATCGTCAATCTGCGCGGCCCGCACCGCATCACGCATGGCCGCAAGGAACTCGTTCTTGGCGACGGTGAGGCCACGCTGGTGTCCATGGCGGAAGTGTGCAGCTTCACGCACCGGCCGCCAGGCGAAGTCCTTGCTTTTCGGGTTCCCCGGAAATTGTTTGAGCCGCTGGTGTCCGACGTGGACGATCGTTTCATGAACCGCGTCCCGAACGGTACGCCGGCGTTGCGGATGCTGACCGATTACGTCAGGCTCGCCCAGGACAGCGAGTATGCGATGGATCGACAATTGCAGCACCTGTTCGTCGGTCATGTGCACGACCTCATGGCGGCTGTGGTCGGCGCGTCGCGCGACGCCATGGCGATCACGCAAGGCAGAGGCCAGCGTGCCGCAAAGCTCCACGCCATCAAGGAGGACATCGCCAGAAACGTGCATGAGGCCAATCTGTCGGTGGTAACGCTCGCCGCCCGCCATCAATGCACGCCGCGTTTCATTCAGAGACTGTTCGAGGCCGAAGGCACCACATTTACCGATTTTCTACTGGTGCAACGTCTCACGCGTGCGCATCACATGCTGACCGATCCACATCGCATGGCCGACAAGATCAGTACGATTGCCTTCGATTCCGGTTTTGGGGATTTGTCCTACTTCAACCGCGCCTTCCGGCAGCGTTATGGCGATACGCCTTCGAGCATACGTGCGGGGTTGACGATCAACTGAGTGCGACGCAGTGCCAGACCTCGTCGAGCCAGGCCCACGCGGCCATCAAACGCCGAATTGTCTCCGCCGGTAGCACCAGACTGAGGGACGCTGGCAGGCGCATGAATCCGTTGCCTCAGCGGTTCAACCGAGGGCAAATGTAACGATTTTAATCGCTGGCTTGAATGTAGCAATGTATCTACATACATCGCGGGAATGAAACTCGTTTACACCAACAGGAGCCCGAATTGGCAGCAACGACGCTCACCAGCCGTGAATTCAACCAGGGTACCAGTGGGGCCAAGAAGGCGGCTCGCAAGGGCCCAGTGTTTATTACTGACCGTGGCTGCCCCGCTCATGTGCTCCTGACGATCGAGGATTATCAGAAGTTGTCTGGACGCAATATGAGCCTGCTGGAAGCGGTTGCTCAAACCGGGGCTTCTGAGTTCGACTTCGATCCGCCTCGCCTCGGGGACGACCTGTTCAAGCCGGCCGATCTCGACTGATGTACTTGCTCGATACTTCAGGCCCATGGGCGTTGCCCTCTTAAATCCCTGGGATGCGCAATGAGAGCGAAGCGAGCCCATTACGAAGATGGTCGCGAAAAGGAGCGAATGATGTCGAGCCTGATCACGCGAAATTCCACGATCGGTGCGTCATTGTCCTGCGTTGTTGCCGTGTGCGCTATGGTGACATTTGCCATGGTGACCGGGACGCTCGCGCAACCCGGTTCGCCTGCGCCGGCAGCGGAACTCCCGACGCAACCCGCAGACGCGAGCCCGCGTGAGCTGCGGGTCCTCGGCGGCCGCACCGATTATTCCGTTGTCAGCCCGAAAAAAGCGTCGCCGCAGGAACTGCCGACTTGGCGCATTCCGAACGTGCCGTCATCGGCCGAGGCCTACTACGCGCCCGACAATTATCACATCATTGCGCAGACGCAGGATCCGGACGCTGTGCGCGCACCTGGGCGCAGTTCGGGGGCGCTGACGTGGATTTATTCCGACGACGGAAAGAAGAAGTGGCGGATCAACGACCTCGGGCAGGACGCCTGTTCGTATTTTCTGCCCGACGGCAAGCGCGTGATTTTTACATCGACCCGCGACCACCTCGATTTTCCGATCGGGAACTGGTCGAATGAACGAGAATATCCGCAAGGCGCGGAACTCTACATCGCCGACCTCGACGGTGGAAATCGAAAGCGCCTGACCAACAACGCTTACTACGAGGCTGAAGTGTCGGTGTCGCCCGACGGCCAAAAGATCGTCTTCACCCGCCAGGTCGACGGCGCCCTCGACCTTTACATGATGAACCTGGATGGCACGGGCGAACGGAAACTCACGGACACGCCGGACTGGCAGGAGGGCGCGCCGTTCTTCCTCCCCGATTCGAAAACCATCACCACGCGCGCCTGGAGCCGCGCCCTTTACGGCACGCGGCGTCCGACCCCGATGACAATCTTTACCATCAACACGGAAACCGGCGAACGCATCCAACGCACGCACGACGACTGGATGAACTGGGCGCCTTATCCGGCTCCCGACGGACGGCACTACGTGTTCGTGCGCCCGCTGCTCGACAATCCGTCGAATTGGGAGATTTTTCTGGGGGACCTCGAAGGCGGCGAGCCGGTGCGGCTCACGTTCAATGACAGTTTCGACGGCTTTCCCTCGATATCACCGGACGGCACCAAGATGCTGTTCGCCCGTTCGGAAGGGCCGGGGTTCATGGCGGGGCTTTATACTTATGTAATGGATATTTCTTCGCTGAATATCGGGCCGAAGCGTTGAGGGGCGGCGGCGACGTCGGTCCCGAGGCACGAAGTCGGTCAGTTATCCTTTAGTGTCATTCTCTATACCTTATACCGTGTGCGCTTTTGTCGCAAATTTCTAATAGTTTGGTGCGCGGCCCGCTCTGGCAGCCGTGCAGCGCTGAAACTTCGCCATGCGTCGGTCGTACGCTTGCGGCCGAAGGAAATTTCGATGCCTTCGATACAATGGAACCGGCAACGTTGGGGCAAGGAACATCGCTGGCCCGCCCATGGGGATGAATGGTCCTATTTATTCGGCAGCGCCGCTGTCCACTGGCAAGCATTCCTTCTGCCGCGCATTCATCGCTTTTTGCCGAAATTCGAAACCGGGGCTGCGCGCATCGTAGAAATTGGTCCGGGCCATGGACGCTGGACGCAATTCCTGCTGCCTCATTGCGATTCTTTTGTGGGATACGATGTCACCGAGGAATGCATCGCCTACTGCCGACAGAGGTTCGGGGCACAGGTGGCAGGTGGGTACGCTGAATTTCACGTCAACGATGGTCTCAACCTCACCGAGAACGACAACAGCGTCGATTTCGTCTTTTCTTTTGACTCGCTCGTTCATGTCGAACGCGACGTGATGCAAAGCTATCTTGGGCACCTTGGCAGATGTCTCAGACCCGGTGCCGTCGCATTTCTCCAGCATTCCAACCTCGGAGCCTATCCGCATCTCCAAAACTATCGAAATGCCGGACCCTACAATGCCCGCGGAGTGACGGTATCAGCCGCGACCATGCAGGCCGATGCGCGGGAACACGGTTTGGTCACGCTGATCCAAGAAGGGCTCAATCACGAAACTCAGTTTGTGAACAACGAGTTGGTCGATTGCATCTCGCTTATACAAAAGCCTGCGTCCGCAAAGACTGCCCTTGAGCCGGTATTCCTGGACAACAAACGCTATGCGGAAATCGGCCAGATATCCAATGCGTCGATTTGGCACTATGAGCATTACAATCTCGAAAGGTGACCTTGGTTCCTTAGCGCTGACGGCACTTCCGCTGAAGGAATGGCAGCCTTCGGGCCATCCGCCGATTCTGTTTCCAGTTCTGGTCAGGAAAGATTATTCTTGGGCCGTCATCGCCTGCCATTGCCAGCGAGTTTGAAGCCATGAAGCCGATCTGTTCAAAAGCGCCTCTCGCTTTTCTTGTGACCATCCTCTGCATGGTCGCGGTCACGGGCCTGGGCCACCCGGTATTGGCCCAGACGGCGCCATCTCCAGTCGTGCACCATGACCTCTCGGTCACCATCGAGCCGGCAACGCATCGTTTGCAGGTGCGCGACCGCATCCGGGTTCCGGGCGCACTGGTCACGCCACAATTCACCATTTCGCTCAATGCCGATCTCAACGTGCGCGTAAACTCGGGCAGCCTTTCGCTGGTCCGGTCTCGGGCGACTGGCGCTGATACAGGCATGGACCGGGAAAATTCCGGAATGCGGGTTCCCGTCAATGTCTATCAAGTCGATGGCGTGGTGCCGGGGCAGGAATGGACCGGCGAGTTCAGCTACGACGGTGTCATCAATTATGTGCCTCGCGACGCGGGCGGCGAATATGCGCGTTCGTTTCGCCAGTCGCCGGGTTTGATCGAGTCGCGAGGCGTATATCTCGGAGGTTCGACCCATTGGGTGCCGCAGATCGGCGATGCGCTGATGACCTATACGCTTGCTGTCCAACTGCCGGCGGGTTGGAAATCGGTGAGCCAAGGGGAGCGAGCCGAGCGCACCGCGGGCGCAGGATCGGGTAGCGGTGAACGCTGGTCGGTCACCACGCCCACGGAAGAAGTCCATCTCATCGCCGCAGCCTTCACCGAATATTCGCGCGACGCCGGCACCGTCAAGGCCATGGCCTTCCTGCGCAAACCCGATCCGGCGCTCGCCGATCGCTATCTCGATGCGACGGCGCAATATCTCGACATGTATCGCGGGCTGCTCGGACCCTATCCTTATTCCAAATTCGCGCTGGTCGAAAATTTCTGGGAGACCGGTTATGGCATGCCGTCCTTCACGCTGCTGGGCGAGCAAGTGATCCGGTTTCCCTTCATCCTGCATTCGTCCTATCCGCACGAATTGCTGCACAACTATTGGGGCAACGGCGTCTTTGTCGATTTTGACGGCGGAAACTGGTGCGAAGGTCTCACCGCCTATCTCGCCGACCATCTCATCGCCGAGCAGCGCGGGCAGGGCGCCGACCATCGCCGTGCGATCCTGCAACGGGTCACGGATTATGTCACGCCCGAGAACGATTTTCCGCTGACGCGTTTTGCGAGCCGTCACAACGCCGTCACGGAAGCGGTCGGCTACGGCAAGACCGCCATGGTGTTCAACATGCTGCGCGAGAAGGTCGGCGACGCGCTGTTCACAAAGGCGCTGCAGGAGTTCTATCGCGAGAATCGCTTTCGTCTGGCGTCGTTCGACGACATCCGTAAGAGTTTTGAGGCTGTTGCTGGTCAGGATTTGCGCTCGTACTTCGAGCAATGGATCAAAGGCGTCGGCACACCGGAATTGAAGCTCGAA
>DATGVJ010000252.1:0-58353 GCA_035300505.1 Xanthobacteraceae bacterium | reverse complement strand
GCGCCTCTTCGATTTCCTTGGTGAAAAGGCCTTTTCCACCGACCTCCGCCAGGGGCCGGTCGGTGATCGCGTCGCCGGTCGTGCGGATGACCTTGAGCTCGATCTGGCCTTCCACAACCCCATGTACAGCCGCCAGCTGCGCCCGCACCATGTTGGCCTGCGCCAACGCAAGCGGGCTTCCGCGCGTGCCGATACGCAAGAAAGCAGCTGAGGATTGCACCACATGACCTCGCAATGCTACGCGGAACCCGCATAGGCGTTAGGTTAAGCGCCGTAGCCCGGGTTGAGGCATAGCGCGTCCTTTACGCGATATGACGAAACCCGGGAAGAACCTCGCCGCCGACATAGTGTTCGCGCGCGATCATAGAAAAGGACCACGCACTACGATACTAGATAGTTCGACATCGTTGGAGGAATCAGGATTACCATGGTGGTGTTGGGGATCGAGACGACCTGCGACGAGACCGCCGCCGCCGTCGTGATGCGGCCTGAGAACGGACGCGGCAAGATACTCTCCAATGTCGTGCTCTCGCAAGTTGGTGAACATGCCCGCTTCGGGGGCGTCGTGCCCGAAATCGCAGCTCGTGCTCATGTGGAATCGCTTGACCACGTCATCGCCAAGGCCATGGCGGCCGCCAAGCAGACATTCAGGACCATCGACGGGGTGGCAGCCGCCGCCGGACCGGGCCTCATCGGCGGCGTCATCGTCGGCCTCACCACCGCCAAGGCCATTGCGCTGGTCAGCGGAAAGCCGCTGATCGCCGTCAATCACTTGGAGGCACATGCGCTCACTGCCCGCCTGACTGACGACGTGCAGTTTCCCTACTGCCTGTTTCTGGCCTCGGGCGGCCACACTCAAATCCTGGCCGTACGGGGCGTCGGGCATTATTTTCGCCTGGGCACGACGGTCGACGATGCCATCGGGGAAGCCTTCGACAAAACGGCGAAACTGTTGGGGCTGGGTTATCCGGGCGGGCCGCAGGTCGAGAAGGAGGCGGTCCACGGCAACAAGACCCGGTTTGCGCTGCCGCGGCCCATGCTTGGAAAGCCGAATGCGGATTTCTCGCTCTCCGGGCTCAAGACCGCCTTGCGCATCGAGGCTGAGAAAATCGCGCCGATCAGCGACGCCGACGTGCGCGACCTGTGCGCATCTTTCCAGCAAGCCGTCGTCGACGTGGTCAGCGACCGCCTGCGCAACGGCCTCAAAATGTTCCGCGAACGATTTGGACTGCCGACGGCGCTGGTCGCAGCCGGCGGCGTTGCAGCCAACGAAGCACTCCGGCAAGCTTTAAACCGGATCGCTTTCGAGGCCGGCACCATGCTGGTGGTACCGCCGGCGGAATTGTGCACCGACAACGGCGCCATGATCGCCTGGGCGGGCGCCGAACGGCTGGCCCTGGGGCTTACCGATACGCTGGAAACTGCACCGCTTGCGCGCTGGCCGCTGTCGGAGGTCAAATCCCGCTACGTACCGCCAGCCGCTGTCAAGAAACCAAGCTAGCGCCATGGCTTTCGAGCGCATAGCCGTCATCGGTGCCGGCGCCTGGGGCTGCGCGCTCGCCAATGTCATTACCCGCGCCGGACGCGTCGTGACGCTCGCGGCACGCACACCAGAAGGCGCAGCCGAACTTGCCCGGCAACGCGTGAGCCCACGGCTGCCCGGAATAGCACTTGATCCCCGGATCGAGGTGGCGACCGGGCCGGACCTTGCCGCGAGACACCACGACGCCATCCTGCTGGCCGTTCCGGCCCAATCCCTGCGTGCCGCGGCGCTTGTGCTCGGTCCATCAATCGCCCGTGGAACGCCCGTCATCTCCTGCGCCAAGGGAATCGAACGCGGCACCCGCAAATTCATGACGGACGTGATTGCCGAGTGCCTGCCGCTGGCGCGGCCCGCGGTCCTGTCGGGTCCGAGCTTTGCGGCCGACGTGGCGCGCGGCCTGCCGACCGCGGTGACGCTCGCATTTGAGAATTCTGCACTTGAGAATTCTGCACTTGAGGATGCACTTGATGACGGAGGAGATGCCGCAAAGCTCGCCGCCGCGCTCGGCTCCGCATCGTTTCGTCCCTATCACACGACGGATATCCGTGGCGTCGAAATCGGCGGCGCCGCCAAGAACGTGCTGGCGATCGCGGCCGGCATCGTAACGGGTCGCGGGCTCGGCGCCAGCGCCGCCGCCGCATTGACCACGCGCGGATTCGCCGAACTGTTTCGTTTCGGCAAAGCGTTTGGGGCGCGGCCCGAAACCTTGACCGGCCTGTCCGGCCTGGGTGATCTAGTGTTGACGTGTTCGAGCCCGCAATCGCGCAATTTCGCGCTCGGTGTAGAACTCGGCAAAGGCGCGCCGATTGGCGCGACACCAATTGGCGCGACACAGAGCGAACCGAAACTTGCTGAAGGTGCCGCGACTGCGCCTGTGCTGGTCGAGATGGCGCAGTCCAAAGGCGTCGAAATGCCGATCGCCGAAGCGGTGGCGGCAATCCTTGCCGGCCGCGCCAGCATTGCGGAAGCAATTGAGAATCTGCTGACACGACCGTTCCGCGCGGAGGGGTGAGACCTCCTGCTTTGAACCGGGAGGGCGCGGAAAAAAGTATCAAGTCTCCGCATGGCGAAAATGCCGGGCCAGATAGCGTAGGTTAAGGATCGTAGCCTATGCCCGAACGGGAGCGTGATACACTACTTCGGTTGTGGATGACCGGGGATCGACACGAGCGGCGGACGACGACATCATGGCTAAGAAAATCGATAGTTTACCAGCCTCCAAGATCAAATCGTCTGAGCGTGGCTATGGTCAAAATTACTGGCTGATCAAGACGGAGCCGGAGGTATTTTCCTGGGACCAGCAGGTCGAACGCGGCGCCAAGGGCGAGCCCTGGACCGGCGTGCGCAATTACACGGCCCGCATCCATCTCAATGCGATGAAGAAGGGTGACCAAGCCTTCTTCTATCATTCGGGCGGCGAGCGCTCGATCGTGGGCATCGCGGAGGTCATCCGCGAGGCTTACCCGGACGCGACCGACCCCAAAGGCGTCTTCGTCGCCGTCGACGTCAAGGCAGTCAAGCCGATGCCCAATCCGGTATCGCTTGCCGCCGTCAAGGCCGAGGCGCGCCTCAAAGACATGGCCCTGGTAAAATTCAGCCGCCTTTCCGTGCAACCGGTGACCGCGGCGGAGTGGAAAATCGTCTGCCACCTGGGCGGCATCAAGGGGTAAGATAGCCTCATTAAGGGATAGGAAGCCTTGGAGGCGGCCATGACATTTGCGGGAATCAACTATCTTGCGGTCATTGTCGCAGGCGTCGCGGCTTGGCTCGCCGGGGCGGTCTGGTACATGGTGCTGGGGAAGCCCTGGATGCGGGCGCTCGGCAAGACCGCCGAAGAAATGGAGGATTTCAAGCGGCAACCTATGCCGGTACTGCCGCTGATCTATGCATTCCTAAGTGCCGTGTTCATGGCCTGGGTGCTCGCCGGCCTGCTCGGCCATCTTGGGCCCGCCTTCATGACGGTACGAAATGGCGCATTGTCAGGGTTGTTCCTGTGGGTAGGATTTGTTTTGACCACGATGCTGGTCAACAACAGTTTTGCCAGGCGCAGGCCCATGTTGCTGGTTATCGATAGCGGCCATTGGGCGCTGGTATTGGCCCTGATCGGCGCTATCATTGGGGGGTTCGGGACGTGAAGCGAGATTGACGATCGAGAATGGCAGCCCGAGGAGGCCTCGGGTCCACAGGCTGATACAGACGAAACCGTGTGAAAGCAGTTCGTGACAGGCAAGGAGAGGAGACGTCCATGCGAAAATACATGACCCCGTTTATGGCATTTGGAGCGCTCGCATTTGTTGCATTTGGCGGTTTGCCGGAATCCGGCATCAAACCGCTACATGCCCAGGCCCCGGCCAAGGAGGACGGACCGCGCGCGGCCGATGCCGAACCCGCGCCGTTCAATCCGCAATTGGGCGCGCTCATGGCCATGATCATCCAGCCCCGCCACGCCAAGCTCGGGCTTGCCGGCCAGGCCGAGAACTGGCCGTTCGCGACCTACATGTTCAAGGAACTCAAGCTGGGCTTTGCGGTGGTGGCCAAAGCAGTTCCGCGGTGGAAGGGCTTGCCGGTGCCGGATCTGATCGAGGCTGCCCTGGACCAACACTGGGCAGTGCTTGATTTCGCCATCAAGGCCGGCGAGCCACGCCAATTTGCGGAAGCCTATGGCAAGATCACGCAAGGCTGCAACAATTGCCATACCACGATGGATCACCCCTTCGTGCACATCAAGGTGCCGGATGCATCGGCTTGGCCCAACATTGAGTTCAAGCCGAGCCGGTAATCTCAATTATTTGTGAAAAGGGAATTCGCGCGGACGCAGCACATCGGTAGATGTAGACTGCGTTCCGCGCGGTTTCGTTTTTGTACCGGGAAACCGATCCGAAAACGTTTTCAGGGGAGAATCTCATGCCATTCAGCAAACACTCAATTGGGGTCTTTGCGCTTGTGGGGGCATTGGCGATGCCGCTCATGAACGCATTGGCGCACGATGAATCGAAATATCCCGACTGGGGCGAAGGCCAATGGCGGCGGCCCGCCGGCCTCGACACGCGCTGGGATCAGACCAAACGCTCTGGCCTCGCCCAGGAGGCGCCGCTCAAGGCAGAATATCAGAAGCTGTTGGAATGGAGCATGAAGGATCAGTCCGAAGGCGGCCAGGGCCTCGACACCCGCTATACCTGCATGACCAACGGCATGCCGCGCATGATGGCGGTGATCCAGCCGATTCAATTCGTGATCCTGCCAAAGGTCACCTACGTTCATTTTGAAGCCTTCATGCCACGCCGGATCTATACGGACGGGCGCAGCTTCCCCGACAACGAAGAGCCGAGCTTTGCAGGCTACTCGCTCGGACAATGGCTCGACACCGACGGCGACGGCCGCTTCGACACGCTCGAAGTCGAGACCCGCAATTTCAAGGGACCGCGGACGGTGGAATTCTCCGGCATCCCGCTGCATGAGAATAACCAGACCGTCGTCAAAGAGCGGATCTACCTCGACAAGGACAATCCGGACATCATGCACAACATCATCACGATCATTGATGATGCATTTACCCGGCCCTGGACGGTGGACAAGCGCTACCGCCGTGATCGCAAGGTCGTGTGGTTCGAGGACAATTGCAACGAAAACAATCATCACGTCATCATCGGCAAGGAGAATTACTTCGTCACTTACGATGGTTTCCTGATGCCGGCGAAAAAGAATCAAGCCGGGCCTGATCTGCGCTATTTCAAGGACGTCGCGAAGTAGCTGGCGTTGTATCGCCCGGACGCGCCCAGACCTTCATCCAGGAGAACGCAATCAAATCTTGTGCCCGCGCTTGCGCAGTTCCTCGATCACGAGCCGCTGCAATTCGCCCGCGATCGACTGGCCGAACTGTCGGCCAACGTCCATGCTTTCCTGCGCAACGACCGGCATCTTGTCGAGAAGTTTCTGCCCGACCGGCTGGCCATAGAACGCCGTGATCTGGCGCATCTCCTCGATCGTGAAGTTGCGCGCATAGACCGCCACAATGCCTTCAAGCATAGCCGCCATGGCGTCGCTCCGCGAATTGATGACCTCCTGCAATGCCGGCAGCATGGCGTCGAAATCGCGCGCCACCTCCGGCCGCCCCTGGGTGATGACCGGCTTGAGCTGTTGCAAAATAATGGGCAAGACAGCCCGAAACTGCTGCCCGGCCCGCATCGCAACGACCAATTCCCGCGCCACGGTCAACGCCTCCGGCGAGGGCGTTTGGGCGGCGGCTTGCCCACCAACCAGGATTGATACAGCCAGAAACACAGCCGCGATCGGCGTAAGGCGCTTCGGCATCAAGACCTCCATGGATTTTGGACAATCAAACGTAAACTTGCGGGCATGTCACGTCGAAAGTACGGCAAGGCTGCCCTTGTGGCTCGCACGAGACGCATCGCATAATGGGTCGACAATCCAAGTGGGGCGCCCCAACCCGCGTCCGGAGGACATGAGATGACCGACACTATCCACGAAATTCCGTCCGACTGGAAGCAGCGCGCCTTCGTCAAGGAAGCCGACTATCGGGCAATGTATGAACGCTCGATCAAGGACCCCGACGGTTTCTGGGCGGAAGAGGCCAAACGCATACACTGGTTCAAGACCCCAACGATCATCAGGAACGCATCCTTTGGCCCGCCCGACGTGTCGATCAAGTGGTTCGAGGATGGGGTTACCAACGTCGCCTATAACTGCATCGACCGGCACCTCGCGCGGCGTGCCGATCAGGTCGCGATAATATGGGAAGGCGATGATCCCAATGAGCAGAAGAAGATCACATATCGGGAACTGCACGATGAGGTGTGCCGGTTCGCCAATATCCTGCGCAATCGCAATGTCAACAAGGGTGACCGCGTCACCATCTACATGCCGATGATCCCGGAAGCCGCCTACGCTATGCTGGCCTGCGCGCGTATCGGAGCCATTCACTCCGTCGTGTTCGGCGGATTCTCACCTGATTCATTAGCCGGCCGTATCGAGGATTGCGGCTCCAGGGTCGTCATCACGGCTGATGAAGGCATCCGCGGCGGCCGCAAGATTCCGCTCAAGTCCAATACGGATGCAGCCATCGCAAAGGCAGGCAATGTCGACCATGTGATCGTGGTGCGCCGCACCGGCGCATCCGTAAACATGGATCCGGTGCGCGACGTCTACTACGACAAGGCAGCCGAAGTCGTGACGTCGGAATGTCCCTGCGAACACGTGAACGCCGAGGACCCGCTGTTTATCCTTTATACGTCGGGCTCGACCGGCAAACCGAAGGGCGTGCTGCACACGACCGGCGGCTATCAGGTCTTTGTGGCGGTGACCCATCGATACGTCTTCGATTATCACGAGGGCGATATCTTTTGGTGCACCGCCGACGTCGGTTGGGTGACGGGCCACAGCTATATTCTTTATGGACCGCTCGCCAACGGGGCCACCACGCTGATGTTCGAAGGCGTGCCCAACTATCCGTCGATGTCACGTTTCTGGGAAGTGATCGACAAGCACAAGGTCAATACTTTTTACACCGCACCGACCGCCATCCGCGCCCTCATGCAGGCTGGCGACGGTCCGGTAAAGCGAACCTCGCGGGCCTCGCTACGACTGCTCGGGACCGTAGGCGAGCCGATCAATCCGGAAGCGTGGACGTGGTACCATCGCGTGGTCGGCGATGGCCGCTGCCCGATCGTCGATACCTGGTGGCAGACCGAAACCGGCGGACATCTCATAACGCCGCTACCGGGAGCGACGCGACTTAAGCCCGGCTCCGCAACGCTGCCGTTCTTCGGTGTGGCTCCGGTGATCGTCGATGCCGACGGCAAGGTGTTGGAGGGCGAATGCTCCGGCAATCTCTGCATCGCGGCCTCGTGGCCTGGCCAGATGCGCACCGTATTCGGCGATCATGCGCGGTTCTTCGACACCTATTTCAAGACCTATCCGGGCAAGTATTTCACCGGCGACGGCTGCCGGCGCGACGCCGATGGCTATTACTGGATTACCGGACGAGTCGACGACGTCATCAACGTCGCGGGTCATCGGCTCGGCACCGCGGAAGTCGAATCCGCCCTGGTCGCGCATCCCAAATGCTCGGAGGCCGCCGTCGTCGGCTATCCGCACGACATCAAGGGCCAGGGTATCTATGCCTATGTGACCCTGATGGCCGGCGAACAGCCAAGCGAAGAGCTTCGCAAAGAACTGGTCACCTGGGTACGCAAGGAGATCGGTCCGATCGCTTCACCCGACCTGATCCAATTCGCACCCGGATTGCCGAAGACGCGTTCCGGCAAGATCATGCGCCGAATCCTGCGCAAGATTGCAGAAGATGAATTCACAAATCTCGGCGACACATCGACCCTGGCTGATCCCGCAGTCGTCGACGATCTGGTGAAGAACCGGCAGAACAAGCACGGCGGGACGTGAGTTCAACAGCCACAAGTCCAATCTTAACAGGATAGTGGCATTGATAAGAGTATCCAAGACAAGGAACACTTTGGCTTGGTATCCTGCATCCGCGGCGGCGCGCGCCAGGGGACATCACGGGAACGGTTCAATATGTCACATCGATTCGATGGACTTCGTTGGCTGGCGGTCACCGCGGTAGCAATCGGATTCGTTGGCGGTACCATAGTTCCTCAACAGGCAAGTGCGCGTGACATCGTGATGTTTCACGATGCCAACTACCCAGCCGGCACGATCGTGGTGAGAACCAACGAGCGCCGCCTTTATTACGTGATGGGTGACGGACGCGCCTTGCGCTATCCGGTTGGTGTCGGCAAGGCCGGCAAGGCCTGGAGCGGCCGCGCCCTGATCGATGGAAAGCATATAAGCCCAGCCTGGGCCCCTCCGGCCGACGTCAAGCGCGACAATCCACGTCTCCCCGACGTGATCCCGGGCGGGTCGCCAAATAACCCGATGGGCGCAGCGGCGCTGACGCTCAACGTCGGTCAATATGCGATCCATGGTACGAATGCTCCGAGTTCCATCGGGGGCTTCGTTTCTTACGGCTGCATCCGCATGTACAACCAGGATGTCCTCGACCTCTACGGTCGTGTCAGCGTGGGGACAGCGGTCGTCGTGACGCGGTAGACCTGTGATACGGTAGATTTGGACGCATGACCAAACACCAGTTTTTCAAACGTCCGGTGGGCATGACCATCGGGGAAATCGCGCGCATCACTGGAGCGGTGCCGCGCGAGGGAACGCGTCTCGATCATCTCGTGACCGATATAGCGCCACTCGATCAGGCCGGGCCTTGCGACCTCACGTTTCTCGATAATGCCAAACACGCAAGCATGTTTGCCGGCACGCGGGCCGGGGCCTGCTTGACGGCTGCAGAATTCGAAAGCAAGGCCCCAGGCAACCTGAATTTATTGCGCACGCCGCAACCCTTTGGAGCCTTCGTGGCGGTGGCATCCGCGCTCTATCCAGAGTCCTTGCGCCCGTCGTCACTGTTCGAAACCAAAGGTATCGCTCCGGGAGCCCATATCCACGCGTTGGCCAAAATCGAAAATGGCGTAACGATCGACCCTGGAGCCGTGATAGGCTCCGGCGCCGGTATCGGCACCGGCACCGTTATTGGCGCCAATGCCGTCATCGGACCAAACGTTCAAATCGGCCGGAATTGCTCGATCGGCCCAGGCTGCTCAATCATTTACGCGTTCATCGGCGACAATGTGATCATCCACCCGGGATGTCGCATTGGCCAAGATGGGTTTCGCTATCAGCCTGGCCCCAAGGGCCATACCAAGGTGCCTCAGATCGGCCGCGTGATCATCCAGGACAATGTCGAGATCGGCGCCTCAACTGCCATCGACCGCGGGGGCATTGGCGACACGGTGATCGGCGAAGGGACCAAGATCGATAATATGGTTCAAATTGCGCACAACGTCACCATCGGCCGACATTGCATTATCGCTGGCCAAGTCGGCATAGCCGGCAGCACGGTGCTGGGCGATCATGTCATGCTGGGCGGCCGGGTCGGTCTTGTAGATCACATCACGATCGGCGATGGAGCCATGGTCGGAGCCCTGAGCGGCGTGATGTCAAACGTGCCGGCCAGAGAAAAATGGTTCGGTTATCCGGCGGGCCCCATCCGCGAATACATGCGCCAAGTTGTCGTGCTGCGCAAATTGGCTGCCCGGACAAAGAAAGACGAAACATAGTGCCATAAAGGGGCGGTCGATGGCAGATGGCCGCATTAACCCCTTGATAAGAAAAGAAATCAAGCAATTCTCCGGCACCCGATTCGTTCCACGCGAACAAAGGGGGATGAAACCGGGAAGAGGCCGGAACGGGGCACAAATACCGTTCGAATCGATCAAAAATCCGATGCGATCCCTTTGACTTCCCAATCCCCATAGCGGGCCGGGTCAAGTCCGCCGCGGCCCTTGACCTCCGTGGGGGGTGCGGCCTCGCTGGCCGTGCGTGCAGCGCGGCGGGCCTCGGCTTCAGCGAGTGCGCGCTGGGCTGCCTCGGTAAGCGGCTTTCGCTCCACAGGAGCCAGCTCCACAGGAGCCAGACCCGTGTTTGCGGTGCCGGCCAATATTTCAACGCCGGCGGAGCCGTTCGGTGGATCGATCGTCGTCATGGTGTTGATGAAACCATCCGGCTGGCGTTCGTCAAGATGCTTCCCGTTTGAAGTTCTGCCTTCAGGCGACTCCGCCGCAGGCGGCTCTTTCTTCGAGGTCTCAGCCATGCAACATGACGCGGATGGCTCAACTCTCCACAACGACAGTAGAAACACCCGGTCTTGCCGTACGCCGCATTGCGGCCGACATCCTCGACCACGTGCTGCGCCGCCATCGCCCCCTTGATGAGCAGCTCGACGGTGCCGGCGCCCATCCGGGGCTCGGCGCGCTCAGCGAACGAGATCGCGCATTGGCGCGCGCAATCATCGCCATGGTGCTGCGGCGGCGCGGAACGCTACGTCACTTGCTTGGACATTTTCTCAATCACGGCACGCCCGCGGACGCGCCACGCGTGGAAACGGCGCTGCTGATCGGTGCCGCCCAAATTCTCTGGTTACAAGTACCCGATCACGCAGCGGTCGATCTCGCGGTGCGGTTGGTACAAGCGGATCGCAAGGCCGCGCGCTATGCGGCTCTCGTCAACGCCGTATTGCGCCGCGTAGGCCGGGAAGGTACCGAGCGCTTGACGCACATCGATGCGACCGCGCTCAATACGCCAGCGTGGCTGTTGGAACGCTGGATCGCGACCTATGGTGCCGAGACCGCACGCGCGATTGCGACCGCAAATGGCATCGAGCCGGCGCTCGATTTCACCGTAAAGCAAGATGCTGCGCATTGGGCGCAGGTCTTTGGCGGGCGCGTTCTGCCAACCGGCAGCGTGCGTGCGGTCGTGCATGGGCCGGTGGCGCAGCTGCCCGGTTACGCTGATGGGGCGTGGTGGGTGCAGGATGCCGCAGCGACACTTCCGGCGCGCCTCCTGGGTGACATCAAAGACCAATCGGTTGCCGACCTTTGCGCGGCTCCTGGCGGCAAGACCGCTCAGCTTGCCGCCATGGGGGCAAAGGTGGTCTGCGTCGAACGTACCGCCGGCCGGGTTGGCCGGCTCACGCAGAACCTCGCACGGCTTGGGCTCCAGGCCGAAACCGTCGTGGCGGATGCGGCAGATTGGATGGGCGGGCCGTTCGACGCCGTCCTGCTCGACGCGCCGTGCTCCTCAACCGGTACCATCCGCCGCCACCCCGACATTCCCTGGATCAAACAGGAAGCCGATGTTTCGAAGCTGGCGGCCCTGCAGCGCCGCCTCGTCGCCCGCGCCGTCGAGCTGACCAAGCCGGGCGGCGTCCTGGTCTTTTGCACTTGCTCCCTCGAACCCGAGGAAGGCCCTGCAATCATTGACGACCTGGTCCGGAGCGATTCCCGCGTGCGGCGGCGTGCCATCTCACCAACCGAGTTTGCCGGGCTTGAGGCTTTCGTGACGGATAAGGGTGACTTACGGACGCTGCCGTGCCACCTCTGCGACCCCAATCCACAAATGAGTGGGTTGGACGGGTTTTACGCAGCTCGGCTGGATCGCATCTGAGGTTGGCCGCCGGGCCGTGCTTGGGTATGGTCCGGATGCGGTATCAGGGGAGATTGCGCGTCGATGTCGCGCATGTCAGTCGCGGAACGATTGAGGTTGTCTGTGTTCTTGGGGCGCGGGCTCATGCATCGCGTTGCCAACCGCGTGACCGGCTTGTCCCTCATCAACTTGCCTTTCGTACCCAGCAAGGTCGACCGGCTCGTGATTGCCCCACAGGACTTGCGCACCTCCGATGCAACCCGCGCAAGTGAAATTTATTCGGGCCGTTTTTCGTTTGCCGGAAAGGTCGTGGTCTGCGACGCGAGTTCACCGTTCCAGGTCACCCCGCCGTCTGATGAATGGGCCGCCGGGGTCCACGGCTTTGGCTGGCTGCGACATCTGCGGGCGGCCGAGACAGAAGTCACGCGCGCCAATGCGCGCGCGCTGGTCAACGAGTGGATTACGCACCGCAATGCCAGCAAGGCCATCGCGTCACGCCCCGACGTCGTTGCACGCCGCATCATGTCGTGGCTGACACAGGCCACGCTGGTGCTGGAAGATTCCGAAGTGCGCTTCTATCGGCGCTTCATGCGCAGCCTCACCTACCAGGTGCGTACACTGCGCCATACCTATCCGCTGGCGCGTGACGGCGTGCCACGGCTGCAGGCCGCAATCGCCCTCACCTATGCGGCGCTCTGCATGCAAGGGCAGGCACGCTATGTCGCGAGCGACACGGAAAGGCTGGGAGAAGAACTGGCACGCCAAATTCTTCCCGACGGCGGGCACATCAGCCGCAATCCCGGTGCCTTGGTGGAATTGCTCGTGGACCTGTTGCCCCTGCGCCAGGTTTTTTCGGCCCGCAACATCCCGCCGCCAGCGGCGCTGCTCAATGCCATCGACCGCATGATGCCGATGTTACGATTTTTCCGTCACGGCGATGGGCATTTCGGGCTGTTCAACGGCATGGGCCCTACGCCGACCGACCTGGTCACAACCATCCTGGCCTATGACGATGCGCGCGGCACGCCGGTCGCCAACGCGCCGCATTCGGGCTATCAGCGCATCGAGGCCGGCGGCACGCTGATCCTCATGGATACAGGTCGGGTGCCGCCACTAGCGGTCAGCCAGGAAGCAAACGCCGGCTGTCTTGCATTTGAATTATCGTCGAAGGCCCAACGCATCGTAGTCAATTGCGGGCTGCCGGGAACCAATCGTGACAGCTGGCGCCAGATGGCGCGCACAACGGCGGCTCATTCGACCGTTACATTCTGCGACCAACCTGCCGGCCATTTCGTGGACTCCGGCACCACCAAACGCTTGCTCGACGGCATACCGATCGTTGGCGGCCCGCGTCTCGTCGAAGTCGCGCGCGAGGACCACAACGGCGGCACGCTGTTGCGGGCCGCCCACGATGGCTATTCCGATGAGTTCGGCGTGATACACCAACGCGCCCTGATGTTGTCAGCCGACGGCAAGCGGATCGACGGCGAGGAATTCTTTACCGCGACCCGGAGCAATGCGAGCCTCGTGGGCCGCGACAATTTCGCGGTGCGGTTCCACCTTCACCCTATGATCAAGGCCAACCGGCTCACCGATTCGCACGGCGCCATGCTGTTGCTGCCGAATAAGGATGTGTGGTCGTTCAACGCCTATGAGGACCGGGTCGAGATCGAGGAAAGCGTCTACCTTGCCGGAAACCAAGGACCGCGGCGCACCACGCAGATCGTCATCTACGGCCACGCCCGCAAGATCGCGCGGGTGCAGTGGACATTCTCGTTCGCGGCAGCATCGCCGATCGGGATCGTGCGCCGCCCGCGCAACGAGGAGAAGACCGACCCAATGTAGAGGCAAAACGATAAGTTGCACCGGATTCGCACCCCAAAACTTATGATTGCCATGCGGGCTACTCCAATCTCATGACCGATCAGCTTCGCCCTATCACTCGCGCCCTCATCTCGGTTTCAGACAAGACCGGCCTCATCGATTTCGCCCGTTCACTTACGCGGCACGGAATCGAACTCGTGTCGACGGGCGGCACCGCCAAGGCGCTCACGGATGCGAGCCTTAAAGTGCTCGACGTGTCAGACGTCACGGGATATCCGGAAATGATGGATGGACGCGTCAAGACGCTGCATCCGGCCGTCCATGGGGGACTATTGGCGATCCGTGACAACAAGGAACACCTGGACTCGATGCAGGCGCACAACATCCGGCCGATCGATCTCCTGGTGGTCAATCTCTATCCATTCGAGGCGACTGTCGCCAAAGGCGCCGGCTACGACACTTGCATAGAGAATATCGACATCGGCGGGCCCGCCATGATCCGCGCCGCCGCCAAGAACCACGCCGATGTCGCAGTGATCGTGGACACGGCCGACTATGACGTGTTGGTGCAATCGCTCCTGGCCAATGGCGGGAGCACCACGCTCGACTTGCGCAAGCGCCTCGCCGCAAAAGCCTATGCACGCACGGCTGCCTATGACGCGGCCATTTCGAACTGGTTTGCCGAGGCCTTGAGCGAACCTGCGCCCGCCTGGCGGGTCGTCGGCGGCCGCCTGGTGGAGGCGCTGCGCTACGGCGAAAACCCGCATCAGTCGGCGGCGTTCTATGCAACCGGCGAAACGCGCCATGGCGTTGCAACGGCGCGCCAGATGCAGGGCAAGCAGCTCTCCTACAACAACATCAATGACACCGACGCCGCCTATGAATGCGTCGCCGAATTTGCGCCGGACCGCACCGCCGCCTGCGCCATCATCAAACACGCGAATCCGTGCGGGGTCGCGGAAGGCGCAAGTCTCCTCGAGGCCTACCGCAAGGCGCTGCGGTGCGACCCAGTCTCGGCCTTTGGCGGAATCGTCGCGGTCAATGGCACGCTCGATGCGGACGCTGCGCGCGCTATCACGGAAACCTTCACGGAAGTCATCATCGCGCCGGATGCGAGCGAAGAAGCGATCCACATCGTCGGTACGAAGAAAAATTTGCGCTTGCTGCTGGCGGGCGGCCTGCCCGATCCACGTGCGCGCGGGCTCATTGTGAAATCCGTTGCAGGTGGCTTCCTGATATCGACGCGCGACAATGCGGTCGTGGACGACATGACTCTGAAGGTCGTCACCCGACGGGCGCCCACACCAGCCGAATTGCGCGATCTTAAGTTTGCGTTCCGCATTGCCAAGCATGTGAAATCCAACACCATCGTCTATGCCAAGGATTGCGCCACCGTCGGCATCGGAGCCGGCCAGATGAGCCGCGTCGATTCCGCCCGCATCGCGGCGAGCAAAGCGCGCGATGCCGCGAAGGAGGCTGGCGTCGCCGAGCCGCTGACGCGCGGTTCGGTGGTGGCGTCCGACGCCTTCTTTCCCTTTGCGGATGGGCTTCTGGTGGCCATCGAGGCCGGCGCGACCGCCGTTATCCAGCCTGGCGGCTCGGTGCGCGACGACGAGGTGATCAAGGCTGCAGATGACCACGGCATTGCCATGGTGTTTACTGGGACGCGCCATTTCCGACATTGAGCATATTTCGGTCGTCTGGAATCAATCCATCGTCATGGCCGCGCGCATAGCCCGTCGAAAGACGGGCGTAAACGCCCTTGTGTCGCGGCCATCCAAGCCGCACCACCTGATTAGGAACACGATCCGATAAGAATCGAATCTACATATAGGATGAGCATCCCCGACACGCACTGTATGTCGGACTCCGATCAAAACGATTGGCTTCGTTTTGGCCAAAATAGTTGGGCTCGTCCTGCTGAGGACCCCTACAAAAATTTATAACTGCGCGAGGATAAAATCTTGTGTTGCATAATGGATTGCGGGGAAGAACCATTGTGCACCCTCGATGGCGCGGAACTTGGCGCGCGCCCAAACTTGTTGACATCGAGAAGCTTGGATATCGATCGTAACAAAAAAGCGCCCGACTGCGGGCGCAATTCGACGAGACCATTTCGCCAATAGTCCATGTGCACAACACCGTCAACCAATTTCTTTGTGCGATCTTGTGCGATTTTACCGGTCGCTGACCGACGAGCACAATGTGTAGGGCGCAATCGCTTTGTTGCGCCATGGGACCACAACGGTCTTAAGAGCCGGGACCCATCTCGCTTATGGCCCGTGACGGCATGGATCGCGGCTCGCGCTCCCTGCGGGCTGAGCCCCCGGGACGACAGCAATCTTGGAAACCGTTCCCGTCTGGACTCCGGCAAAGGCGTGGGCGACACTCACATCCACAATCAACCAAGGGAGGTGCCTATGACAATGTTCCGAATGCTTCCGGCCATCCTGGCCGCAACTGTCGTCTTCGCCGCCAGCGCTGCCAAGGCTGAAATGAAAAACGAATGGGTCGAATACAGCCAAGGCGGCATGAAGCTGAAAGCTTATATGGCCTATGACGACAAGATCACCGGTAAGCGGCCGGCCGTGTTGGTTGCCCATGCGCGCGAAGGCATGACGCAGAAGACCCAGGAACTCACCCAGATCTGGGCCAGGCTCGGCTACGTGGCTTTCGCCGCCGACATTTTCGGCTATGGCCAGGGCATCCTGCCGAAGGACGTCCCGGAAATGACGGCACAGACGGAGATCTACAGCAAGGACCGTCCGCTGATGCGCGCGCGCGCGCAGGCCGGCTACGACACGCTCATCAAGAACCCGATGGTCGACGTCTCCAGGGTGGCAATGGTGGGCTACTGCTTCGGTGGCGCGGTCGGCGTCGAGTTTGGCTCGACCGGCGCACCGCTCACCGCCAACGTGACAATCCATGGCTCGTTCCGCGACCACGCGGCCGGCTGGGCCAAGAACGCCAAGGGCATGTACCTGATCCTGCACGGCGCCGAGGACCCGGGCTTCCCCATCTTCCCGGTCGTCGACAAGGTGATCCAGGAACTGCGCGGCGCCAAGGTGCCGTTCCAATACGAAGTCTATAGCGGCACCGGCCATGGCTTCTCCACGCCCAAGGGCAAGGACGAAGAGCGCGCCAATGCGCAGTCGATCGCCACGACTTCACGTGCGTTCAAGGAACTGTTCGGGATTTGATTCCCGCAGGCTGCAACGCTGTTCGCTACGACGCTTTCGTTGCGGGTGGGCTTCGCGCATGCGGAGCCCACTTTTTTTGCGCGTCCGCGATTGGTCATTGGGATGCATGCGTTGACGGCAAAGAGGTAACTGCTTGTTGCATTGCGCGCGAGGATCTTCTCGTCACGGTCATTGCAAAAGCGTATTGTCGTGCGTATGTAAGACACGCCCCGCTAGCCAGGAGTCTGTCCAATGCCGACTGTCACCATCCGCCTTGATGAGGAAACCGACGCCCGACTGAAGCGCCGCTTGGCGCGCAGTGGCGAGACCTTATCCGGATTTATTCGTGAAGCCGTCACAAAGCACCTCGACGCGAAGCCACGCGTTGAAACGCGGCTGGCGACCCTGACTCGTGTCCTCGAAAAACTGACCGACACGGGCGAAGCCGACCTGTCGACGACCTACAAGACCCGTGTCCAGGAGAGGCTCCTTGCAAAGTATCGTCGTTGATGCCGGACCCCTGATCGCGCTGTTCAAGCCGTCGGACCGGCATCACAAGGCCGCGACGGCATTCTTGGGCCGGTCAGAGTCCGCAACCCTCGTCACAAACCTTCTCGTCATCGGCGAAGTCGCGGCCATGCTCGGAGGCAGTCACACGGACTTGGTCCAATGCCTGAACTGGGTTCTGGAAAACATCGAGATCGACTCGATCGCCGGCATCGACCTGCCCAGGTCCATAGAAATCGTGCAAAAATACAAGGATTTGCCTGCCGATTTGGCCGATGCCTCGCTGGTTGCCCTGTGCGAGCGGCGCGGGACCCATTTCATAGCGTCGGTCGATTCGGACTTCGACATCTACCGCCTGCGCAAGAACAAGAAATTCGAGAACCTGTTTTTTGCGACGGTCCAACAGCGGAATTGAAACTCTCACATCTGGCGCGGCGGCAGCTTTGGATTGAGCACCCTGCGGGCGCTTTCCGCGCCCACCACGGGCAGGCCCTTCGGATCGATGAGCCCGATCTGCACCAGAACGCTGGCCTGATCCCAATAGATGTGCTCGTGGGTAATCTTGCCGTCCTTGCAGCCGACCACGACGACAAATGCCGCTTCAACCGGTTTTCCGGTGGGCGCAACGTTGGGCAACATCCAATCAATCACCGTCGTGTGCGTGAAGCTGATGACGAGTTCATCGACGATCTGCGTGTCGCCAACGGTGCTTGAAACATTCGTCATTTTGACGTCGGGTGGAAAGAATTTTCCGACCAGATGATTTTTGTAAAAATTGCGCACGCCGTCGCGACCGACACCGCCGACCATGGAGGGCACATTATGGAGATGAGGATCGTCCGTCATCGTAGCCATGGTGGTGTCCAAATCGCCGGCCAACTCAGCGTCCACATGTTTTTTGAAAACATCCAGCATGACTTGTTTTGACATTGGATTGATTCCTTGGGCTCCCGCATGGTGTCTGAAGAAAGCAGCAAGGGCGGAGATCGATAGCGCCACGATCGCCAGAAGCCGCGTTATGAAATTTCTTCGGCTCGTCATGCTCGCCTCCAACGGGATGTCATCACCAGATTCCCCGGCCTCCACATTTCAATTCTTGCAATAAAGGAACGATCCGGAATGTCCGCTGTCCTTTCGCTAGCAGGAAAAATGCGGACGAATTCCACTTAATCCGAGCCTTACCGGTTATGGCGCCCGGGCCGCCGGACATCCTCAACGATGGCAGGCTGGTCGTGTGTCAAGCCGCCCCGGTAGCGCGCCGGTCTTTGCCTAAACGTCGATCCTGAGCGGACCGACGTTCTGCCTGCAAGCGCTCTTTATCTTTCGAACGAGTATCTCTTGCAGACCTTCGATCCGACTTCGATCGTCGATCAATGTCAGAGCGTTTACTGAGGCTCTTCTGATGGTCCGTGCCCATGGCAGCATCTCCACTATTGGTTGAGATGCTAATCGCTCTTTGTGAACGAAGCGTAAACTGCAGTCAACGGCCATTAACGGAATCGATTGGCGCACAATGTTTTGGCGAATATCCCCTCACTCGCTCGACAATATCACGTTCCTCACCAGCGGATAAATCTGCCCTTCCCACCTCTTCCCACTGAACACCCCGTAGTGGCCGACCCCCGCCTGCATGTGGTGGCGCTTAAGGTAGGGCCGCAGGCCTGAACACAAATCATGCGCCGCAAGCGTCTGGCCCACCGCGCAGATGTCATCGCGCTCGCCTTCGATCGTGAGAAGCATGGTGCGCCTGATCGCGCGTGGCTCAACCTTGCACCCGCGCCATTCGAGCGTGCCGCGCGGAAGCGCGTGCTCCTGGAACACGAGGCTAACGGTTTCGAGGTAGAACTCGGCTGAGAGGTCGAGCACGGCGAAATATTCGTCGTAGAAATCCTTTGTCGCTTGCGCTTTTGCGAGATCGCCCTTGACGAGGTCGTCAAAGAGGTCGCGATGCGCCTTCACGTGGCGATCGATGTTCATGCTCATGAAGGCGGCGAGCTGCACGAAACCCGGATACACGCGCCGCCCCGCCCCGCGGTAGCGCTGCGGCACCGTGGCAATGAGGTTCTGTTCGAACCACGCCATCGATTTGCTCTGCGCCAATTCGTCGACCTTGGTCGGATTGACTCGTGTGTCAATCGGACCTGCCATGAGCGTCATGCTGCGGGGCACCGCGGCGTTGCCGGCCTGCGCCATCACGGCGGCCGCGACGAGAGCGGCCACGCACGGCTGGCAGACCGCGATCATGTGCGCGCCGGGGCCGATCGCTTCAAGGAACGCGATCAGATGATCGATATAATCGTCGAAGCCGAAGGGACCATCGACGGATGCGACGTCGCGCACATTGTGCCAGTCGGTGATATAAACGTCGTGCTCGGCCAGCATGGTACGGACGGTCGCACGCAACAAGGTCGCGAAATGGCCCGACAGCGGGGCCACGAGCAGGACGCGCGGCTGCGCCTGCTCGATGTCTTTCTTGAAATGCAGCAGCGTCGCGAACGGCGTGACGCGTGCTTCAACCTCGCGCACCTCAACCTCGCGATTGCCGACCGTCACCGTGTCAATGCCAAAGGCGGGGCGGTGGTGGGTCAGTCCCGCCCGCGCGATCAGTTCATAGGTTGCCGTCGCGTTGCGCAGCAACGGATGACCGGAAAAACCCGTGAGCGGTTCGCCGATAGCGCCCGCCGCAGCGCTGCCGGCAAGCGCCCGCAGAGGTGCCATTATGTCGCAGTGAACTTGATAGGCTTGGTAAAGCATTCCCTACTTTCGGCGACGATGGCGCCGTTCCCGCAACGCCGACGCGACAAACTTAGTGCATTTCATGCTGCAGTGCGAGATACTTTTGCGCACGGGTCAAGGAGAATCAACATGGTTAAAGCCACGCTCACGATTGCCAGCAGGAATTATGGGTCCTGGTCGCTGCGCGGATGGCTCCTGTGCAAATTGGCAGGACTTGACTTCGAAGTGCGGCCGACCGCCAGCGACGACGCATCGGTGCGCGCCGAACTCCTGCTGCTCTCGCCATCCTTTTTGGTGCCATGCCTCACCCACGACGGCAATAAAATCTGGGATACGCTGGCGATTGCCGAATATCTCAACGAGATCATGCCCAAGGCCGGCTTGATGCCGAAAACACGCGGCGAGCGGGCGCGCTGCCGCTCGATCTCGGGCGAGATGCATTCGGGCTTCGCCAATCTGCGCTCGGCGCTGCCGATGAACATCAAGGCGCACTTCCCGGGCTTCAAGGTGTGGGCCGGCGCCCAGGCAGACATAGAACGTATAGCGACCATTTGGCGCGAGTGCCTCGATGCGTCAAAGGGGCCATTCTTGTTCGGCAAGGCTCCGTGCATGGCGGACGCGATGTTTGCCCCAGTGTGCACGCGCTTCACGACATATGACGTCAAACTCGATTCAGTCTGCGCGGCCTATTGCAAAGCGATCATGGCCATGCCGGCGATGCGGGAATGGCTCACCGCGGCCAAGACCGAACACGAGGAACTCGAGGAACTCGATGTCGAGTTTTAGGGGCGCCGCGGTGGCTGTGGCTATTGTTTTGGCACCCGCTTTATAAAGCATCACGCCGCGGCTTTCTTTTGCGGACCGCCGTCCTCGTCCAGATCGAAACCCCGGTTACGTTACAAATCTGGATCATTTTGATCCTGCTATGTTTTTGCTGTCGAAGCTTAGGCTCGCGTGACCGTGTCCCCTTGTTCGAGGGCGCTCACCGCGATTGCTCAACCATTCACCCGTCGTGACGAACATTTGGGCGGGAAGCAGGGCGTTTTCTACGGTAAGCTCGTGCTTGAGAACAGAAACTGCACGTTACAGAAACTTACGTTAGAGCAATGTTTTTGCGATGACGACCTTCATTCGGATCGTGGAAATCTGGGTCCCCACTGAGGATCGTAGAGAACTTCGATTTCATGATGGCCTGTACGGCCCATATGAATCTTTTCGCGCCCTAAGCGAACAGATGCGATTTCGATACGACGAGGGTCTCCCAGGAAAGGCCTGGGCCGCTCGGCACCCTATTATTTTTCCCGAGCTGAAGGATTTTCGCTTCAAAAGACGACAGGCCGCCGAAACGATCGGCTTGGTCTGCGGCGTGGCACTACCGGTGCTCGACGGCGATGTCTTAAAGGCAGTTGTTGTATTCCTGTGCGGCGATAGCACGACCGGTGCCGGTGCCATGGAGTTGTGGCACAATGATCAAAATAAGTTACTCGAGTTGCGGCTGGTTGATGGCTATTACGGCCCCGCAGAAATGTTTGAATTTAACTCACGACACATCGGCTTTCCACGCGGATATGGCTTACCGGGACGGGTGTGGAAATCAAACATGCCGCTTGTTGTTACAGATTTGGAGGATTCAAAGGTTTTCCTGCGATGGAAGGAAGCGATCGAAATCGGAGTTAACGCAGGCCTCGGAATCCCATATTCTTTTCCAACCGGTGAGACGTGGGCTATCACCTTTTTATCGGCGCGGACTACACCGCTTGCTCGACGGTTCGAAATCTGGGTGCCAAGCGCACAACAGGATACGTTGCTCTTTCACTCCGGGGTTTGCGATCAAGACAGGGAGTTGGCGATCGAGCACCAATCAGTCAAACTCGAAAAGGACGACAGTGCAATTGCCCGCGCCTGGGCAAGTGGATTTCCGACGGTGACCGCAAACCTTTCCGACGATAAATCCCCCACCGGAACTGCCGCCTTGGCGTCCGGACTGTACGCGATGACAGCAGTGCCGTTCACGCATCACAACGAGGTGAAAGCAATAGTTGCGTTTTATTTTTAGCGCAGAAACTTGCCGGACATATGGAAATTCATTGAGAAGACGGCGCCCCATTACCGCGCTATGATGCGAACTTCGAAATCGGTGCACTAGCCCGCAGCACGGGAGGATCCCATGTCGAAGTCAACAATCGAGCTTGCGCCTCTTTGCAATCAATCCAATGCATCGCCTGGCTGGGCGCCAGTCGCTGATCGCCGCCGCTTCCTGGGATTGACGATTTTGTCAGGACTTCTCGCTTCGGCGTCATTCCCGGATGCCTCGACCGCGGCCCCGCGGCCGCGTGTCGACACCATTTACGATGTCGTCATCCAGAACGGCAAAGTTGTCGACGGCAGCGGCAATCCCTGGTTCTACGCCGATGTGGCGATCAAGAACGGCCGCATCGCCAAGATCGGTCGGATTGATGCGAAACTTGGAAAGCGGATCGTCGATGCGAAGCGCATGGTGGTTTCGCCAGGCTTCATCGATCTCCATACGCACACCGACATGCCCGCTTTGGCGGATGGCAACGCCGAAAGCGCGGTTCGCCAGGGCGTGACGTTCGATGTGATCGGGGAAAGCACGACCGTGGCACCCCTCAAGGGTCCGGTGCTCGAAGAATACAAGGAAGAAGCCAAGCGACGCGCCGGCGTCGACGTCGACTGGACGACGCTCGATGGCTATTTCCGCCGCCTCGCCAAGAAAGGCGCATCGATCAACATCGCGTCGAGCGTCTCTCCGCAACAGGTACGCCGTGTCGTGGTTGGGTTTGAGAACCGACGCGCGACGGCCGCGGAGATCGAGCAGATGAAGCAACTGGTCGCGCAGGCGATGGAGGAAGGCGCGGTCAACCTGTCGACCGCCTATACGGGAGGCGGTTATCGCCATGCCGACGAAATGATCGCGATGGCAAAAGTGGTTGCCGGCTACGGCGGTTATTATGGCACCCATATCGGAGGCGAGGGGGAACAGATCGACGAAGAACTGAACAAGGCCATCCGCATTGCGGAGGAGACCGGCATTCCGGTGCACATTTATCACATCAAGGTGCGCGGCAAGAACAACTTCGGACAAGTGAAGGGCATCATCAAGAAGATCGAAGCCGCCCGCGCCCGTGGGCTCGACATCACCGCGAACCAATACCCCTACACCGCAATGCAACACCCATGGGCGCGGCTATTTCCAACCTGGGTGCAGGATATGCCGCGCCGCGATGCGATCGCGATGCTCAAGGAAGGCGGTTTTCGGCAAAAGGTCAAAACAGACAGGGAATTTGACGAGTATATAAATGAGCACGGCGGCTGGGAGGGGATCGTCGGAACGGTATTCAATCAGCCCCAGAACAAGCAATACGAAGGTATGTCGATTCTCGAAATCTCAAAGCTGCGCCATCAATCAGACCCGGCCGAAACATGTTTCGATCTCGTGGTCGAAGAAGGCGCCTTCGTGCCCGGCGTCCACCACACGATGTCGGAAGATGATGTGAAATTCGTCATGCAGGTCCCGTGGGTGTCGATTGCTTCGGATGGCGGGGCACTCAACCTGCAGGAACCCGGCAAGCCGCATCCGCGAAGCTATGGCACCAATGTGCGCGTCCTGGGGAAATACGTCCGCGACGAAAAAGTATTGACGCTGGAAGACGCAGTGCGAAAAATGACGTCGCTGCCGGCGCAAACATTGAGACTGAGGGACCGCGGCCTTCTGAAAGAAGGTTACTGGGCCGATGTCGTCGTGTTCGATCCCGATACGGTGTCGGATCCCGCCACCTATCAAAGTCCACAGCAATACGCCAAGGGCGTACCGTTCGTATTCGTAAACGGCACGGCCGTGATCCACAACGGAAATCACACGGGGGCTCGTCCCGGAAAGATCATCTATGGCCCCGGCAAGAACGGGCGCGACATGTGACAGCGCAACGATCTGCTGCACGATCGACCGAATGCAAACGGGCCGCGCTCAATTGGAGTGCGGCCCGTGGAGTTATTTCGCAACAGAAATCCGGCGATGAAAGTGGTGGCCGGCGGGACCCCCGCCGGCCAACGCGAATTATCGCATCTGCATCTTCACCAGCTTGGACGGCGGCCGATAGGCCGGGACCCAGACAGTCGGGCGCTCGGCGTTGGTGTCGACCTTGAGGTCTCGCACCTCGTATTCCGACGGCGTCAAATATTCCGTCGAGTGCCCGGTGTTCATGTCGATACGGTAGAGGCGCCCGCTGCTGAAGTCGTGCGTCCAGACGATCTGGTTCTTGTCGTCGGCGCTTGCCGAATAGGGCTCCCCGTAGGGCGCCGTATAGGGCTTGGCACCGTTGATCAGCGGAAACTCCTTGAGGGTCTTCTTGTCCGGATCGAACATCACGAGCTGACCGGCGAAGAATTCCGCCGCCCAAAGACGGTCCTTGCCGTCGATCTGCCCGCGGCGCGGTCCGGACATGGGGGTCGGCGTCCTGTATTCCGAATATTGGCTGGTCTTGGGATCAAAGATGCCGATTTTGCTGTCGCGCATGATGTAGAGATGCGTGCGGCCCTTGGAATCGGTGTCGGTGTCGTAAATCCCGGCAACCTTCGGAATCGGAAAGATCTCGCGCTTGAGTTCCTCGGTGCTGGTGTCGATCTTCACCAGCGTGTTGCCGGTCCGAGCCAAATTCCAAACGTTGCCGCCAGGATCGAGACCGAACATGGCGCGGCCGGCCGCCCAATTCGTAAACTGACTGGTATTGGGATCGTATTTAACGGTTCCGCTATCCATCCCGATGATGACATTGCCCTTGTGGTCGAATTGCAATTCGTGGGCTCCGCCGCCGGGTTGTCCCGGGCGCGTATCAGCATCACCCGACATTGCGCGCCCTTCGCGGCCCGCCCCCTTTGGAATCTGGAAGGGGATTTCCTTCGCTTCTCCGGACTTCACATCGACCCGTCCGAGAACAAAGGAGAAGTGATCGGTGTAATAGGCATATTTGTCGTCGATGACGACATCGTGCGGCCACACGAAGCGCCGGTCGCCGCGGAACATGTAGAGCTCGCGCTCGCCGCCGCGCGGCAGGGCATATTCGGTCACGACCAGATTAGTGGAGGCCGCATCGGTCGGCCGCGGGCGCTGTTTGAACGGAATCTTGTCGGAGGAACCCGGTCCACGGATTTGCGTAAGATATTCGGCCAGTGGCTCGATGAACTGCACCTGAGCAAACTGATAGGTGCCCGGCAGCACGTCCTCGGCGGCGCGGCCCGCCATCTTCTTGACGACCCTTACCCAGTCTTCCTTCGTGCGCGGCACCGCCAGCGCCCATTGCAGCGTGTGGCAATTGCTGCATTGCGAGAACAGAACCTTCTGCTGGTCGGTGCCGGGAAGGCCGGCAACGATTTCGGAGGCGGTTGCGTCTTCATAGGCGATCGGTTTCGATTTCAGCGTGAAGTTGACCTGCTCAGACTTGCCCTGCGTCACCTTGACCGGCTTGGCGGTGCGATCAAAATCCGGCAACTCGACCGCAACCGAGTAGGAACCAGGCGACAAGTCCGACCAGATCGGGAACGAATATTCGCCCTTCGCATCGGTATAGACCGCCACCGTGACGGAGCTGTTGTCGCGATGGGCTTTGATTGGGATTCCCGCCAAAACCTCGCCGGTCGTGGAGACAACTTTTCCGGTGAGCAGCGCCGGCGCTTGCTGGGCAAGCGGTGAGGTGGGCGATAGCAGCACGCCGGCAGACGCCATGGCAACAGCCGACAGCGCCGTTGTGACAGTGAGCTTGGCTTTCATCGTGATGACCTTTCTCCAATTGGATGGAATACGGAGACGAGACTTGCGATTACGATTGCCGTGAACGCTGTAACGATACGCTTGTTAACAAGCCCCTACAACACGTTAGAAATCCGGCTTTTCGGCCTCCGGTCCCCGGGCGTTCGGATCGGAATAATATTGCGCGCCGCTCGTCTTGTAGAACCCCAGATTCTCCGCGCAGACGAACTCCTCCCATGCCGTATGTGCGGCACGCCCATATGTAATGGTCGACTTCCACGGCATCGTGAAGACACCTTCATCTTCCACGGTGAATTCGAGCTGCAAACCCTTGCCCTTGTAGTTGGCATCGATAGCGTAGGAGGGAACGCGACCCCATTCCTTTCCGGCTCGGGCCAGCCCTTCCATCGTGGCTGCGTAATCGACCAGTTTGTAACGCTCGACCACATGGAGAGCCTCCGTGTAGGGGGTGCCGAAACGGTCGAGCGTCCTATGCTTGCCGACCCGGACTCCCACGGTGTCGATCACCAGCGTGTCGCCTTCGTACCATCCGATCGAATCCCCGTGGACGGACGGCGTCACCTTCTCAGGATGCCGCCCATTCATGCGTATCTGCCGGTAGTCATGGTCGTGGTGATAGAGCATGGTGATCTTGTCAGTCTGCTGCAGGAATGTGATTTCAAAGTTCCAAAAAATATAGGGCACGGGCTGGGCCATGCACTGATTGTCGGGATCCGGAAAGGCGAGGCCCGACTGCGAGATTTCGCCCATCTTCTTGACGATCTCCGCCGCATGGGGCTTGAGGATCGGGTTGGTGTGGTCGCCGACAAGCTGGTCGAAGTTACTGACACCCGAGCGCAGCCGCGACTTGTTGCGCACCGGGCCCGGGCCCGATTCAGGATTTTCAAACCCAAGGAATGGGTGCACCCAGATGCCGGAAAAATCCGGGATCGATTTGGGGCTTTGTGCAGCCGGCGCGGCCATTGTGGGTGGCGGTGTCTGTCCAAACGCCGGTGCCGCAACCGCTGTTGCCAATAGCACCACAAAATGAACCGCTTGCCGTCGCAAATCCATGGCCGTCTCCCTTGGTAGGCTCACCGTCTCCGGATGCATCAGGCTACACCTGTTTGGTGCCCCCGAGAAAGGGCTGCGGCAAATAAAGGTTTGCCCCGAGAAAGGGTGGCGCCGTACGGCACGTCGCGGCCTGGCCTGTGTTATGCTGTGGTTGAAACTTCAACAAAACAGGAGGAATCGACATGCGGCCGGATACCGATCGACCAACGCACCGAATGTCGCGACGCACATCAATATCGAGTGCGATCACTGTCATGGGCCTCCTCTTGGGGCTCGGCGCCGTGGCACTGTTGAATGCAGATATCGCGGCGTTAGCGCAAGCGCAGCCCGCATCGCCAAAACTTTACGTCTTCGACGTCGGCTCGCTCAAGAGCCGCGATCCGAAACCCTTGCTCGATCGCGGTGTGACGATCACGGACATGTCGGTCACCGCTTACCTCATCGTCCATCCGCGCGGCACGCTGCTCTGGGATTCCGGAACCATCCCGGATGAACTCGTCAAGCCGGGCGGCACTACAGTCGAACGGGCGACCGTTCACAAGACGCTTTCGGGTCAATTGGCCGAGATCGGCTACAAGCCTGGTGACATAAACTATTTGGCGCTCTCGCATTATCACTATGATCATTCGGCCAATGCGAACCAATACTCAGGCTCGACCTGGCTTGTGCAAGCCCCCGAGCGCGCCGCCATGTTCCCGGACACGCCGCCGGCCAATCCGATCGACCCCAACGTCGCAGCAAAATTCAGCGCCCTCAAGAACGCCAAGACCACGATCCTCAATGGCGATCACGACGTGTTCGGTGACGGCTCCGTCGTTATCATCTCGACGCCGGGACACACGCCGGGACACCAGTCCCTCTACGTACGCCTTGCGAAGTCCGGTCCGCTCGTGCTGTCGGGCGATCTCTATCACTACCCCTCAGAGCGCACGCTGAAGGATTTCCTGCCGTTCGGCGGCCGCGGCAACGACGCCCAGGAAGCAGCATCGAAGGCCAAAGTCGAAGCGCTGCTGAAGGATAAGGGCGCAACCTTCTGGATTCAGCACGACATCTTGGCCGACGCGAAATTGAAGAAGTCGCCGGCCTTTTATGATTGAGTCGAGCACCTATGCGGGCGGAACGGCCGCTGCAGGAGGTGGCGAAATTACCGGGGGGTTATTTTTTCGCGGTGCGGCACTTCTTTGACCAAAAGTGGGACTGCTGGCTTTACATGTAGCCACCAATTGCGGATCAATCTGCGGCAATGGTTTCGTGGCGCGGCGCGGTTGCGCTGTGCCCTGCATAATGGGAGTGACACAGTGAGCCTGGAGACCTGCTCCGGAGCGTGCATCGCCTCTGGTGAAGCCGGCCTGCTGGCAGGCGTCGACGATTTGTCGACAGGGCCCAGACGCCGGAGCCGCCTGAACATGAGATACTGCCGTGAGGGCAATTGCCATCGGCAAAAGACTGGCGAGCCGGATTGATCTCATGGTCTTCGGGATGACGTTCGTGGTCACGTTCGTGGTCCTTGCTTAGATGTCACGGTATTAGCGTGTGATATGCCACCATTGGCCAATTCTCGCCATTCTGGAGATCGGACCTGAATGAGCCGTGGCCGCAACGTTCAATACGCATTCATCAACATGGCGAACAGGTGGTCGCGATGGCAGCGATCCTGAAAGGCACCGTGCGAAAGATTAAGTCGCTGAATGCTACGCCTTGACCAAATCCCCCAATAGGCTCGCCGCCACCGACAGCTTCGACAGCGTCAGGCCCGAATTGGAAATCGCGTGAACGGACGTGCGGATGCGCTCGACTTCCGTCTTGCGCGCCGCCACCCAGGTTTCGACCGCCAGCGCGCCGGTTGCACCGTCGGCCGCCATGGCGGCGGCAAGGCGCCGCTCAGCCTCTCCGATCGAATCCAGTGCGCGATCGAGCGCCAGACGGTCGAAATAGTCCGACACCTTGATGCCACGCGCAGCCTGCGCGATGCGATCGAGACGGAAGTAGGACTCGGCCGCAAAGTAGGTTGCCGCCACATTTGCGATGTTCTGACCGGTGCGGTCCGCGACCAATACGATGTCGGGAGCCGCAACCAGAACCGACAGACTCGCGATGCGGCGGGCCAAAGCTTCCGGCACCCCCCCTTGCATAAGTTCGTTGGTGCGGGTGTTGCGTGCCTTTGCGGAATCCTCCGACAGCACATGGTCGAGCGCGGCCTCGACCGCCACGATGCCCGAGCGATAATGCTCGACGATTGCGACAAGGCCTTGGCCGAAATCGGCATTGCGCAGGAACCACACCAGCCGGTCGAGCAGGAGATCCTGCACGGCCGCATAGAGATCAAGCTGCAGCTTGCCCGCGATCACGTTGTCGAGCCCATCGATCTCTGTGTTGAGCGCCGTCATGCCATAGCTGTCGCGCACAGCCGCAAAGGCTTGCGCGATGCGGGCGGCAGATGCGCCGGTCTGGTCGGCGATACGAACGACAAGTGAGGGTCCGCCCCGGTTGATCATCGAATTGGCAAGCTGCGTCACGATGATGTCGCGGCGCAGCCGGTGCTTTTCGAGCGCATCGGGGAAGCGCTCGGCGAGTGCCGCCGGAAAGTAACGCCCGAGTTCACGCGCGAGGTATGGATCGTCCGGAACATCGGACTGCAGAAGATCGTGCTTGAGCGAGAGTTTGGCATAGGCAATGAGCACGGCAAGTTCGGGCCTGGTCAAAGCCAGCGACCGCTTGCGGCGGTCCGCGATCTCAAGCTCGTCGGGAAGATATTCGACGGCGCGATCGAGTTCACCGGCGGCTTCCAGCGTCTGCATCAGGCGCTGTTCGAAACCGAGGTCTTCGAGCCCCCGCCGTTCCGCCAGCGACAGCGATAGCGGCTGCTGATAATTGTTGCGCAGCACCAGCGCCGCCACTTCGTCCGTCATGACGGCAAGTAGCGCGTTGCGGGCCTCAATCGTGAGGCGTCCATCGCGCATCGGAGTCGCGAGCGCGATCTTGATATTAACTTCAATGTCGGACGTATTGACGCCGGCGGAGTTGTCGATGGCGTCAGTGTTGAGCCTGATGCCGCGAAGCGCGGCCTCGACGCGCCCGCGCTGAGTCATTCCAAGATTGGCGCCCTCCCCCACCACCTTGCAGCGCAGCTCCGCACCGGTGACCCGGATCGCGTCATTGGCGCGGTCGCCGACCGCTTCATCAGTCTCGGCGGAAGCGCGTACATAGGTTCCAATGCCACCAAAGAAGATGAGATCAGCCGGCGCCTTGAGGATCGCATTCATGACCTCTTGCGGCGTGGCCTTTGCCTTGGCTAAGCCAAGGATGGCCTGCGCCTGCCCGGACAGCACAATCTCTTTCGCGCTCCGCGAATAGACGCCGCCACCTGGTGAAATCAGCGATTTATCATAGTCCTGCCAGCTCGACCGGGGCAGATCGAACAGTCGCTGCCGCTCCGCAAAGCTGTGTGCCAGGTCGGGATCGGGGTCAATGAAGATATCGCGGTGATCGAAGGCCGCGACCAGCCGGATGGTCTGCTCGCGCAACAACCCGTTGCCGAACACGTCGCCCGACATGTCGCCCACACCCACGACAGAAAACGGAGACTTGCCGATGTCGATATCGAGTTCGCGGAAATGCCGCTTGACCGATTCCCAGGCGCCACGCGCCGTGATGGCTATCTTCTTATGGTCGTAGCCGACCGACCCTCCGGACGCGAAAGCGTCACCCAGCCAGAAATTGTGGCCGATGGAAATCGCATTGGCGGTGTCGGAAAAAGCCGCGGTGCCTTTGTCGGCGGCCACAACCAGGTAGGGATCGTCCTCGTCATGGCGCACCACCCCGAGCGGCGGGATCACGCCATTGTCACCGAGATTGTCGGAGACATCCAGCAGCGTCGATACGAACAGCTTGTAAGCAGCGATACCCTCCTCCTGCACAGCCTCGCGCGGTCCATTCGGTAAAAGTTTGGGCACGAAGCCCCCCTTGGCACCGACCGGAACGATGACGGCATTCTTGACCTGCTGGGCCTTCACGAGGCCCAAAACCTCGGTACGGAAATCCTGTGGCCGGTCCGACCACCGAATGCCGCCGCGCGCCACCTTGCCGAACCGAAGATGCACGCCTTCGACCCGCGGCGAATAGACGAAGATTTCGTAAAGGGGCCGCGGCAGCGGCATGCCGTCGACTTGACGGCTTGCAAACTTGATAGCGATCTGGGCCTTCGGCCGGCCATCCGCGTCGATCTGGTAGAAATTGGTCCGCGTCGCGGCCGTCACCGCATTGACGAAATGGCGCAGGATCCGATCCTCGTCGAGGCTTTCGACCTTTTGCATTAACGCTTCGATCGCGGCGAGTTCCTCGCGCACCTTGCTCTCGGCCGAAGCGAGATTCTCGCGAGGATCGAAGCGCGTATGGAAAAGTTGCACAATGCGCGTTGCAATGCCGGCGTGCTTGACGAGCGTCGAACCTAGATAGCCTTGCGAAAAGGGAATACGTATCTGACGCAAGAAGCGCGCGATCGTGCGCACCAAAACCACATCGCGCCACATCAACCCTGCCGTGAGCACCAGTGCATTGAAATTGTCGCTCTCGGCGCCGCCGGTCATCACCACGATGAAGCAGGCTTCGAGCGCCTGCTTACGCGCCATGAGATCAGCCTCAACGTCGCCTGCAAGCACCATGTCGTGAAACCAAACGTCAGGTTCATCGGGTGAACCGACCGCGATCCGGTAGGTAGTTTCGTCGACGACGCGAAACCCCATGTTTTCGAGCACGGGAACGCGGTCGGACAACGGAATTGGACGATCGTGACTCCACACCTTGAGCCCGATGCCTTCGCCATGGGCACGAATGTGAAAATCGGCGCTTAATGGGCGATCAGCGGAGAGGCCCTCGACCCCCCGAATGTCGTTGACTGCGATTAGCGGCGCATAGGTTTCCCGATAGCCGTCCGAGAATGCCGCGCGGTAGCGCTCGAACAAGCGTTGTGCCTTGGCGGGATCGTGCGCAGCGTTGAGCGCCTCGCACAGCCCGTCCGACCAAGTGCGAATAATGGCGTTTACGGCTGCCTCGAGCGTCGCGCGATCAGGATTTGGCGCATCGCCGGCATTGCGGCCGATAATGAGATGCACGCGTACGAGCGACGCTTCCGTGATGTAGGGATAAAAGGCCTTCACGAGACCATTATAGGCCTGCGCCAGGCAATCGCCGATGCGCTTGCGAATGGAGCTGTCGTAGCGTTCGCGCGGCGCGAACACGAGGATCGACACGAAGCGGTCGAAGCGGTCGCGGCGCGGCAAGACGCGCACGCGCGGACGCTCGTCGAGCTGCAGGATCGCCATGGCGAAGCGAAACAATGTGGCGGTATCGATCTGGAACAGTTCGTCGCGCGGAAAAGTTTCCAGCACATTGACGAGCGCCTTGCCGGAATGGCTGTCGGGATTAAAACCCGCGCGCGCCGCCACAGCGTCGACCTTGCGGCGCAAATAGGGGATCGAACAAACTGACCTGCTATAGACCGTCGAGGTGAACAGGCCGACGATGCGGAATTCGCCAACAGGTTTTCCGTCCGGCCCAAATTGCTTCACGCCCACATAGTCCATGTTGATGCGGCGGTGGATGCGCGAGCGCATCGCGGCCTTGGTGACGATCAGGAGCCCGGGCTCTTCGAGGAATGCACGAATTTCCGGCGTTATGGATGCGAGCTGGTTGCCGCCGCGAAGCACTTTGAGTTCGCGTGCCCGCAACAGCCCAAGCCCGCTCTCATGGCGCGGCTCGAATGTGCCGTCACCCGCCGAAAACGCATAATTGCGCAGGCCCAGGAAGGTGAAATTGTTGGCCACCAGCCATTCGAGAAACTGCGTCGTCTCGGCGACTTCTTCCGGCGTTCCCGGTGGAGGATTGGTCTTGAGCGCTGCAATCGCCTCCCGGACGCGCTCCGTCATGGGCCGCCAGTCGTCCACACAAACCCGGATGTCGGCAAGCACCTGCTCCAATGCCTGGATGATCTCGGACCGGCGCGCTTCGTCCTCTATGCGATCGACATGGATCTGAATGAAGCTTTCGCGCGGTGCCGATGCGGCGGCTTGGCGCGTGCCGTGAAAGGCCATCAGATAACCCGCCGAATCGCGCCTGACCGCAAATATCGGGTGGACGACGAGCCTGATCGCAACACCAAGTTCGTTGAGTTCGCCCAGGACCGAGTCGACCAGGAACGGCATGTCGTCATTGACGAATTCCAGGACCGAAATCGTCTTGAGCTGTTCGCTCGCGATGGAGGGCTGCTCAAATCGTACCTTCGGCGCCCCAGGACGACGTTCCGCCATGAAGGCCCAGGCCGTCTCAGCCAGTGCAATGACCTCACGGGCATTGTACCGCACCAGGTCCTCCGGCACCGCCAGCCCGAAGAGGCCGTTGACGAAATCGCGCGGAATGTCGCTCTTTGAGGCTTCCAAGAGCGTCCCGGCCGCCGCGATAAGCAGCCCCGCGACGTTATCCTCCTCATTGCCTGGAAGCGAAGCGTAGTTCATGGCGGTCCTTCCGACTTGTCGAGATCTTAACCCCGGGGGGTTGAGTGATAACGCGTGAAGGACGCACCGTAGCGCGTTGAAGACGCGCGTGAAACGCGCTTTTGGAAGCGCGGGAACGCGCTAATGTCCTCAACCCGGGCCACGATTCTGCCCTTAGGGACACGCAATACCAAGCAGGAGTTGATGCGATGAGCAAGCCCCGCAAGACAAGACCCCAGAAGTCGCAAATCGGCGCCCGCGCGGCCGATGCCCGCATCACCGCGCTCCGGCTCAAGCCAGCCAAGCTCTCGCCCGCGATGGAATCGTTTTTCAAACAATCGAATGAAAAATTGGGCTTCGTGCCAAACGTCATGCAGGCGTTTTCTTTCGACATGGCCAAGCTTGAAGCTTTCGTGGCCTATCGCAACAATCTCATGCTGGGCGAATCCGGACTCTCAAGTTTGGAACGCGAGATGATCGCAACCGCGGTGTCGGCGCAGAACCGTTGCTACTACTGCATGACGGCCCACGGCGCCGCAGTGCGCAATCTTTCCGGCGACCCCATTTTCGGAGAGCAGATCGTGATGAACTATCGCGCCGCGCAATTGAGCAAACGCCAGCGTGCGATGTTGGACTTCGCGGTCAAACTGACCATCGAGCCTTGGGAGATCGAAGACGAGGATCGCGAGCGGCTGCGTGATGCAGGTTTTTCCGATCACGATATCTGGGACATTTCCGCGGTCGCAGCCTTCTACAACATGACCAATCGCCTGGCGTCGGCAACCGACATGCGGCCCAACACGGAATATCACGTAATGGGGCGGAGCTAGGCGCTCCGCCCCGAACAGGTATCGGTCTCAGTCCGTTTATCGCAACTGTCCGACATCAAATGGGGTTTGTCGTTGAATTAGCGGCTTCTTCGTTCCTAACCCAAGGCAGGATCTTTCCCACGCGCTGGCTATACCGGCGATATTCGTCGCCGAACATCGCGACCAGGTCACGCTCTTCAAGCCAGATTCCGACGAAAATGTAGGTCGTGGTGACGGCCGCAAAGAAGAGATGGCCAACGGTCATGACCGGCGTCGCCCAGAAGGCGATGATGAAGCCGAGATAGATCGGGTGGCGCACGATCCGGTAGAGCACCGGTGTCTTGAATTTTATCGCCGGCATGTCGCGGCCAACCAGATTGTTTGCAACCTGATGCAATCCGAAAAGTTCGAAATGATTGATCAGGAAGGTCGAGAACAGGACCAATAGCCAGCCCACGAAGGAGATGCCCATAATGCCCATAGCGATCCGCGGATCGTCGATCTGCCAGACCACGGTCGGGATGGGACGCCACTGCCACAGCAGGAGTGCGAGCGCGAGACTGGCGAACAACACATAGGTGCTGCGTTCGATCGATTTCGGGACGAATTGCGTCCACCATTCCTTGAATTCCCTGCGTGCCATCACGCTGTGCTGCACCGCGAACAGGGAGAGCAGCAGGAGGTCGATGACGACCGCCTGCCCGAAAGCCACGACCGCACCGCTGTCGATAGATTTGGGTACGACCAGGCTTTCGACAAAGCCGACCGCGTAGAGGAAGGTAACGAAGAATATGAGATAGGCGATAAGGCCGTAGAGAAATGCTAGAATGCGATTCATGATGGTTTCCTTTGTGTTGATTCGCGACCGTGAAAAACGGCCGCGGTCGACGTCCCGGTGCGCATGCGCACAAGGCACGTGCGCACAGGCCGTGTGGCCCAAGCTCGCAATGCATCGCTATCCAAGCAGCACTGCGCCCGGAACCGGTGCATCGCCTGTGATGCTCAATCACGAATGGACCTTAGGCGGACCTATGCGCCCCTCCCCGAGCAGGCTCGGTATCCGAACTTCTGGATCATGTCTCGTCCCGATATCGTGTGGAACGCAGGCGTCGACATGTAGGCGTTCGACACCAAGTAATTGCGCAGACCTGAGTTATAGGCATTCAACATATGATCGGTTGACCAGGCCACAGGGTTTCTGTTCCGGTCGTGGCCGGCGTGGAACAGGAGCTGGGCGCTCGGTTCAATGCACACATTTCGGATGCCAAGAAACAAAGTGCATGCCGATTGGCAGTGTCCGGTGATGCGAAACAATTCGCCGGTTTGACTATATCCCGCGACCACCGGATCAAATCGCTTGAAATTTCCGCCCAGCCCGTAACCTTGGGACGAGCCCTCCGCCGAGGCAGAGGTCGCAGCACAGAAAAAAGCAATGACCGCGGCCAAAGACTTTCTCATCACAGATCTCCTTGATGTTGTTGACGTCGTATGGCCGGAAACTCGCAATGCGGCGCTACTAAAGTATTTCAGTCTGGGAAAATCGCGTTACAACAGTAACTTTTCGCGAAACAATGGCTGTGTGGGAAGAAACATTCCCTTAGCCCGCATTTCTCACACCAGTGTGAGAAATGCCGGCTAGCTGGGGCTAGCTGCGGTCAATACTGACCAATTCCTATGGGGAGATTGCGTGTCCGGGGCGCAGGCAGCGCGCCAAAACGTCGGCCAGTTCGCTACTGGCCAGCGGTCGGCGCAGCACTTCTGTAATCCCCGCGCTCGCCAAGCCGCCGATATTGACATCGACAGCTGTCGTGGTGGCGAGAAGCAGCGGCTTACCTGGCACGATCTCATGCAATATTTGCGCAACGCCGACTTCCGTGTGCGGCGGCGACGCATGGCAGACCAACAGGATGTCAAACCGGTCGGGCTTCGAACGGCACGCCGCGATCGCGTCATCCACATGCTCGAAGCCGACAGGTTCGTATCCCAGCGCCGCCAACATCTCCTCGTCGAACAGCCGCTGTTCTCGCTCACCTTCAACAAGAAGCACAGTTTGGCCTTGTCCAAGCGAAGGTGAGGCGGGATCCGTTTCGGGGCTGCTGTCTGTCGGCGCCGCAGGCAGCCATACTTCAAAACGGCTTCCCTGACCGGGCCGGCTCAGAACGTTGATTGATCCGTTGTGTTCACGAACAATCTCGCGAACGGTCGCGAGCCCAAGCCCCGTCCCGGCATGTCGCGTCGTGAAGAAGGGCTCGAACAATCGGCGAGCAACGCTTTCCTCAATACCGCTCCCTGAATCGCTGACGGCCAAGCACACGTAGTGCCCGGGAGTCACAACACCATGGCTCTGGGGGAGAAAATCCAACGCCTCTTTCCGCTCCGCGGAGACGCGAATTGTACCATCGCCCGTGATGGCCTGGGCAGCGTTGGTACACAGATTAAGGATGACCTGTTGAAGTTGTGCCGGTTCACCCAACACCGCGATGTCAATTGCAACGTCCTCGATGACCAATTCAATGCTGGACGGCAGGGAAGCATGCAGCAACGAAGCCGCTTCTTCAAAAAGCGTGCAAACCGCCAGCGCACGAACGCGCGCGTCCCCGCGCCTTCCGAAATCAAGAATATTGTCGACAAGGTCGCGTCCGCGCTCCGCTGCCCGGCGAATCTCTTCGACATGGAGCGCAGGTTTGGATCCAGTCACCAGATGCGGCTCAAGCATTTCAGAATAGCCCACGATGGCTGCGATTATGTTGTTGAAGTTATGGGCGATGCCACTGGCCAGTGATCCGACCACCTGCATGCGGCGTGCGCGTTCCAGGCGTTCCGATAGTTTCGTCCGGTCGCGCTCCAAGAATTGACGTTCAAGGGCATTGGCGATTGCATCGGCGGCGAGCCGAATCACGGATTGCGGAAATGCATTGTCCGCTATCGGCCGCACCGAATCGAAACCCAAAATGCCGCGCACCCGGCCCGGGCGGATCAGCGGCGCGCACACCCAGCCCCCGATGCCGACGGCGTTAAGTCTTCCCCTCACCGCATCAGGCGGTAAACCTGCGACCTTCGGCACCTTGACGATATCGAGTTCGCCAATCTGCAGGCGCGCCGACAGCGCGAGTGCCTCATGAGGCCAGCCCGGTGGAAAGTTTTGTCCGTCCGCCGACCAGCTATGAACCCGGATCAGGCGTTCATCGACCACCACATAAGCACGTTCGGCGCCGATCGCCCCGCTGAACTCACGCAGCACTTGTTTCAGGCGCATATCGATTTCCGACGGCGGACAATTGATCAGTCGCGTCGAGTTCTCCGCGATCGCATGCTCGAAAGCGGCACGCTGCCGTAACGCCAGGGCACGGACACGCAGCCGCAAGGCGAGAACAGCAAGCATGATGACGAGACACAGAGAAACCGCATAGAGCGATAACCGGAAGCGTTGCGCGACCATCTCAAAGGCGGATTGACGTTCGGAGAACCGGGCACGGACCTCATCAAGCAGCAAACTTCGCGGTACGGCGACAAGAGCCCGCAGCGTTTCGTCGACGGCGGGCAACAGATCATGCAAGAGGCGGGTATGGGCAAGCAATGCGCGTGCTGCTTCGGCATCTGGTCCGTCGACAGGCGCTTGCGCCGCAAACCGCTCGATCCGCTCCTCAAGCGCCTTGACGGCATCGGGGGACGTATCGCGTGTCAGATACAGGATCGCTGCCGCCAACGCGCCGGCCGTAACGGCCACCCGGTCGTCCTGGGCACCGAAGGCCTGGCTCGTGCTCAACAGGCCGACATAGGACAGGGAGTTCTGCAGGAGCGCGTTGCCGGTTTTGAACCGTTCGGTCAATTCCTCCTGTTCGGCAACGCTCCCGGCCAGCCGCGCAGTCGGTCCGCCATCCAGGGTTCCAGCCTGCGAACGCAGGCGGGCAACGGCATCGCGCATCTCATCAAGAGCCTTGACGAGAGAGTCGTAGTTGCGCAGCAGACCGGCCCGCGCCTGCAGCACATCGCGATGAAGGGAGGCCTGCGCAAGCGCATAATCGTCAACGGCCTGCAAGGTCGCCGCATGACCCGTCGCATTGGTGTCAAAGCCACGCACCAGAAGCCAGGTGAGCAACCCGAGCAGCAGAAGCACGCTGACGGCACCCGGCACGAGTGCGGTGGATTTGACATTCGCACTCATATTTCCACTTGCCCTCATCGAGAAGGTCAAATCCGAAACCGCACCAGGGTCAGATAGGTGCTGGAGCGGCTTTTGAATTCGAAGTTCCTAAACGCATGTGGCGCGATATGACAGGAACTTCGAATTCGCCGCACTGGTATCACGGGCGCGCCTTGTCAACAGTCGCCGAAGCAGCCTGGACTGCGTTGCCCCGATAGATGCCGGTCAATGTATTGAGGAAGGCCACGATCGCGGCTACTTGCTGGTCCGTCAGAATGCGGTCGAGCTGAGCCTGGCCCATCGCCTTGACCGCGTCAGGCAATGTCGCCGCGCTGCCGTCGTGAAAGTAGGGCGCCGTCGTTGCGACATTGCGCAAGCTGGGCACGCGGACGACGGCCGGTTCGGGCGCGCCCAATGGCTGGAAAACGCCGCGCCTCTGGAAGAGGTTGCCGCCTACATTGATGCCCTGATGGCAGGCGACGCAGCCCAACGATTTGAACAACCGGTAACCTGACAATTCCTCCGCCGTGATGGCGCCGGGTTCATGCAGAAGCCAGCGGTCGAACCGGCTGCCCGGGGTTACGAGAGAACGTTCATAGGCTGCGATCGCATCCAACAGGGAAGCAACGTCGGGCTCTTTTCCATAGGCCTCGCGGAATAGTCTCACCGTTTCGGGGTCGGTGCGAAGCTTGCCGACGGCCTCCTCCGGACTTGATGCCAAAAGTTCCGGGTTGCGAATTATCCGATCAGCGTGCTCTTCCAGCGACCGGAATTTCCCCTCCCAGTTCAGGCGAAAGCTCAAGCTTGCGTTGAACACGGTGAGTGTATTAAGCGCAAGCGCACGCCCGTCCAATGCCGGATCGTGGGCATTGGCGGAGGCACCGTTGGTCGCAACGTCGTGGCATGACGAGCAACTTCGTGTGTTATTGTGGGACAGGCGCAGGTCGTGAAAGAGCCGTTCTCCCAGCAATACGCGCCGCGGATCCTGGGCCGGCGGCGACAGGATCGGCGCGATGGGTTCCTGTGGGCCCGGCAATTGCGCTGCCGCGGGCGATACTGCTGTGAAGCAAAGAAATGCCAACAGGAGGCCGAGCCTCCGGTACCGGACCACCGGTCCAATCGGCGGTGACGGCAGCGGAGCGGGAGCTGTCTGACATGGGCGATACATTGCACAATAGTCCCTCGCACCGAAACAGTGGCGAGCGGCAGGTGTGCGTGCTCGTCGTCGAGGATGATCCGGCTCTACAGCGAATGATCCTAGACTATTTTTCTGAAAACAACATTCGCACAATCCTCGCCTCCAACCGGGAGGAAATGGCCCGTCAACTCCAGCGAGGCGAAGTCAATCTGGTGATTCTCGATCTTCGGCTCGGCCAGCAGGACGGGCTGGATCTGTTGAGAGAAGTTCGCACGGACTCCGACCTCCCGGTCATTATCATCACGGGTCACCGCCGCGACGATATCGACCGCGTCGTCGGACTTGAACTCGGCGCCGACGATTATTTGACCAAACCGTTCAACCTGCGTGAACTGCTCGCACGCGTTCGCGCCGTACTGCGGCGCTTCGACAGCGGACGCGTAGCGCCGGCGCGCGATAGCGCGGGCGGGCGCTTTCGCTTCAGCGGCTGGCAGCTCGACTGCAAGTCGCGCCGTCTGACCGATCCCGAGAGCAATCCCGTCTCGCTGACCAAGGGCGAATACGCCTTGCTGCTCGCCTTTCTCGAGGCGCCCCAGCGTCCGCTCAGCCGCGAGCACCTGTTGCAGGCAACCCGCATGCACGAAGACGTCTTCGACCGCAGCATCGACGTGCAAATCCTCCGGCTTCGGCGCAAACTCGAGCGCGACCCCAGCGCCCCGCGAGTCATCCAGACCGAGAGGGGGGTAGGTTACGTTTTCGATGCTAAAGTGGAGCGCGTTTGACCCTCACAACTCCACCAGCTTGTTCGGCAGTTCGTCGCGATTGATTGCACCCGGGGGAAACTGCTGCGCCAGAACGGTGCCGCATTGCTCTATGGCAGCGACGAAGCCGTCGCCAGGGCGGCCATGCCGGACAGCGATGACCAATGCGTCGATAACGTTTTGCCAGACATCCGGTGAGACCTTTTGATTGATCCCGGCATCCGCCACAATTTCGGCATAGCGTTCCGCGACGGATGCAAAAATCAGGACGCCGGTGCGATTCTCGGTGCGTTCCAGCCCCTGCGCACGAAACTGTCGCATCGCTTCCGCGTGGGCGCGATCATGCTGAAGCCGGCGCGGCACCACCCAGAAACGAATATTTGGCTGGCTCAATGCGACCGAAAATCCCGCAAAGGCAACCAGTTGCAAAAGATAGATAACCGAAGCCGGCCACTGCGTGAAATAGATGAGCGCCGCCGGGATGGCGAGCGCGATCAAGGCCGCCCATGCAAACGGCACCATGCGATAGTTGCCCGCCTGCTGCATGATGACGCAGAAAATTTCGCCGGAGGTTTTTTTCTCGGCCTCCTGGATCGCGGCAACAACCCGCGCCTTGTCAGCAGCGGTGATCATCGAAATCTCCAGTCAGCATGGCAGTCCGATCAAAATCCTCACGGGGCAAATCCTCACGGGGCATGTCGTTTCTCCTCGGAAATTACGCTAAGAACAAATCCCGGTTCCCCTATGATGGTCGCAAGTCATGTTACCCGCAAGCTGTAGCCACGATGTATCCAGCGCAACGCCCGTAACGGCCGCCGCCGCGCGACTGCCAAGTCAGGCGGCAAATCACACGGCAAATCACGCCGTAGGCCATGTCGTGGTTCATGCTCTGCTCGCCTTCGCATTCTGCATCGGCTTGGCCACAAATACGTTGGCGCAGGCATCGCGCAACGGCATGGTGGTAGCCCAGGAAACGCGCGCCGCCCGCGTCGGGGTGGAAATACTCGAAAAAGGCGGCAACGCGGTCGATGCCGCCGTCGCGACCAGCTTTGCACTCGCCGTGACCTATCCGCGCGCCGGAAATATCGGCGGCGGCGGCTACATGGTGATCCATTTAGCAGGCGCCAATCGGCAGATCGCGATCGACTACCGCGAGACCGCTCCCAAGGCGACGACACGTGACATGTTCCTCGACGAGAACGGCGATCCCGACCCACGCAAGTCGCGCGACTCCGCGCTTTCGATCGGCGTTCCCGGCACGGTCGCCGGGCTTGCGCTCGCCCACCAACGCTTCGGATCGGGCCGCCTGACACTCGCCGAACTCATGGCGCCCGCGATCCGGATGGCACGTGATGGCATTCCCATCGAAGATGACATTGCCGACACCCTGCCGCGCGCGGAGACACGCATCGGCCGCTGGCCGTCCGCCGCGAAAATTTTTCTCAAGCCCGACTTGACCGCGCTCGCGCCCGGCGACCTCATGGTACAGAAAGACCTCGCCGCAACGCTTGAAGCCATCGCGCAGCACGGACCGCGCGCCTTCTACGATGGGCCGATTGCCGAAAAGCTCGCGGCCGGCATCCAGGCAGCGGGCGGCATCATGACGGCGCAGGACCTGCGCGACTATCGGCCGATCTTGCGCCGGCCGGTGCGCGGAACCTATCGCGGCCATCGCATCGTCTCGATGCCGCCGTCATCTTCCGGCGGCGTCGTATTGATCGAAATGCTCAATATCCTGGAGGGCTACAAACTCGGGTCCCTGGCGCAGTCTTCGCGCATCCACTTCATGAGCGAAGCGATGCGGCGCGCCTTTGCGGACCGCACGGTCTATCTGGGCGACCCTGCCGTTGTGTCGGCGCCATTGGGGCGACTCATGTCCAAGCGCTATGCCGCAACCCTGCGCGAGAGTATCGACCCTGAGCGTGCGACACCATCGCGGGAAGTGCATCCCGAACTTGGCGCCATGCGCGAAGGCGACAACACAACGCATTTTTCCGTGATCGACCGGTTTGGCAATGCGGTCGCCACCACAACCACGCTGAACTTCAGCTATGGCCTCGGCTTTGTGGCTGAAGGAACCGGCGTGTTGCTCAACAACGAACTCGACGATTTTGCCGCCAAACCTCGCTCCTCCAATGCCTCCGGCCTGGTGGGCGGAGAAGCAAATATGCCGGGCCCGGGCAAGCGGCCCTTGTCGTCCATGAGTCCGACCATCGTGCTGCGCGACGGCAAACCCCTGATCATAACGGGTTCGCCGGGGTCAAGCCGCATCATCACAACGGTGTTGCAGGTCATCGTCAACGCGGTCGATCTCAACATGCCGATCGGCGACGCGGTCTCGAACCCACGCTTTCATCACCAATGGTGGCCCGACGAGATCTACGTCGAGCCCGGCTTGCCGCCCGGCGTGACAACGGAATTGACGGCGCGCGGACACAAGGTCGTGCCGACTCCCCGAGCGACTTCGGCCAATTCGATCATGGTCACGCGCGACGGCTTCGTCGGCGCGCCCGACCCGCGCACCCGCGGTTCATCGGCAGCCGGTTATTAGGGCCAATGCCAGTTGAGGAGCGCGATTACGCCGTCAGGAAGCGGCACGATCGACTGTACAACTTCCGTGCTCATCGACAGCGCCACTGCGCCCAGGAGCGACACGACGGTGCCCGCGATCACGCTGCCGCCGAACACCTCATGCTTGGGATTGAGCCAACGGCTGAAATACAGCCGAAACAGGATGGAGAGCCGGTTGATCGGCGACACCACCGTGACAGGCGCAACCGACATCGCCATGTAGAGGAACATTTGCGAGAGAAAAACCAGGAAGCCCGACAGCGTGAACCAACGCGCCGCGCCGCGGTCGACCGCAAGCGCATTTCGAAAATTGCCCGGCCACATGAGGATGAGCACCATCACGCCGGTTGCCGCCACGTAGGCGACAAGACCTCCTGCAAGACTGGCGCCGATACCTTTGTTTTCCAAGCCAACGCGAACCAGGATTGGGCTCAAGCCATAACCTGTCGCTGACAGGAGCGCGAATAGGTAGCCTTCCGCATATCTTGGCTTGAACGCAGCCATTTCGGCTTTGCCGGCAGTCTCCTTCTCTTCGGAACCGTCGCCTCCTGAAGGCTCGTTGGCTTTCGCGCGCACCGTAAGGCTCGGACCCAGGAGAATGAGCCCGATACCGAGAATGCGAAGCGGCGTAAGTTGTTCACCCAGCAGCCAGATGGCGAGCGACAGCGTGACGATCAGGTTCAAATTCTGAATCGGCGCCACCAGGTTGGTGCCGATTGCGCTCGTGGCCCGGTAGTTGCAGTAGCGCCCCCAGACAAAGTGCAGGATGCCGGCGAGCGAGAGCGCGGCCAAGCCTCGGAACGGAAACCCAAAAACGTCCCCGAGATGGCCGGTCGCAAGCGCGGCCAGAAAGAACAGCGGCACACCGAGCGGCACCGTGATGGCCATCGCCTGGCCGACACTGCCGGAGAGTACGCCCCGGCGCACGCTGGCATTGTTAAAGGCAAAGGTTGCGGCCGAACAGACTGCGAGCAAACCCCCGAGCACGAATGGTGATCCTTGGTGACTGTTTTCAACCCGTCACTTGTAGCCGGGGCGCACGAAAACTCAACGGCGAGCACCCCCCGGGAGCTTCCAATTGAGGAGCTTTTCATTGAAGACCTTCTTATTGAGGGCCTTCACATTGCTGGAGGCGCGATATCGTTCTCATCCGGAACGGCGTCGCACTCTGGAGCCCGCGACAGACGCGCGTGCCGCACCCGGCAAGGTTATCCGGCCGGCGGGCGATGCCGTTACCTGTTGTGGAAACAGCAACTTGCCGCCATCATGGAGCGGCTGACCGATTGCGCAACGGCGCGCGCGCCTCTTGCTCCGGTAACCGGAACCCAAGAACCTGGACAGGACTCAAAGCCAGTTGCCGCTCAACTCAGGATTTCCTCATTCGATGAACAATATTTCCAATGACGACATTGCCATTTCCATCATCTCCTGGACAGGACAGCACGAAAAGGCAATCAATATCGAGGAAAGCCTATTGGGTGATTTTCCCCACCTGGATGTCATCTATTCGGACGAAGATAACTTTGCGGCTAGAAATGATCGATGGAAGCTGGTTCCAAATTTTTGGTTTTTCTCAAAGAAGTTTGAAACCATCATAAGGGATTTCAAGAGCCGGATCCTGCTCACGATCACGGCCGACGCGCAATTCGGTGATTGGCCCACGCTCGTGCAGAACTGCAAACTGGCATTCAGCGAATATCCGAATCTCGGGATATGGTCCCCGAAAATCGATTATTCGAATTGGGCCATTCGTGGATTTTCATTGGGGAGGCTAGAGGACCCAAGATTTCACAGGGTTTTTCAAACAGATTCGATCGTGTGGGCGTTATCAAGTCATGTCGTCGATCGAATGAGAGAATTCGACTACAGCAATAGCATTTATGGCTGGGGCATTGACACCGCTGCTTGCATGTTTTGCCACGCAAACGAGCGGTTGGTCGCGGTCGATGAGTCCCTCAGCGTAGCTCATCCATTTGGCACAGCTTATGACAAGCAGGTTGCGGACAGCGAGAGGCATAGCATTCTCTCCCAGCTGACCCCCGGTGAAACGGCCGTCAAGGAAAACCTTTTATTGGAACTGGCTGCGATGAGGAAATCGCATGCTGTCAAACCATCGGACTTAAGACGTAACGATCCATGTTTTTGTGGTTCTGGAAAACGATACAAGCACTGTCACGGATCTTTGGCGGAGCAGAAAGGTTGATCGCCAGGGTCGTTCCGAGTTCACTCGTTCAAAGAGCTGACGTCCCGGTAACTCTGTCGCATGTCACAAAACGATCACGCAAACCTGCTTCTTTTTTCCAAAAGGGAAAAATCGATGCAGATCACGATCTCAGACGGTGCCGGCCCGATTGCCAAAGTTTGCCTCGTCGGCAAAATCGACATAGCGGGCGCTGAAGTCATTGCGACGCCAATTGCAACATTGGCGGGCAGCAAGAGGGGGGTGATTGTGGATTTGTCGGGCGTTACCCTTATATCCTCTATCGGAATTCGTCACCTTGTGTCGGCCGCGAAGACCTTGTCCCGCAAGGGCGGCAAACTTGTGGTCGTAAATCCCAACGATCACGTTAAGGACGTATTGGTTACAACTGGAGTAGATGACCTTATGCCAATCGTGGCGAATGATTCGGAAGCACATATTCTTATTGATTAGGACCCCGATATGGGAACTCTCACTCACGCCACGATTTCCAAAGGATGCAGGTTCCCGATTTCCCTCCAGGCTCTGGGCGATATCGACCTATGGCTTGAAGCGGTCGGCAAGAATTGGGACGTTGACGATCGCGCACTGTTCCGGGCGCGGGTGTGCGTAAGCGAACTCGCCGCCAATGTGATCGAGCACGGGCGGGTTCAATCGAACGACGGAACCATCGACCTGGAATTGCGCAACAAACTGCCGGCGCTCGAAATTGAAATCTCGGCTCCTGGGGTTGCATTCGATCCGACAACAGCACCTCCGATTCCGCTTGACGAAGATCGGATCGGCGGGAGGGGCCTCCATCTGGTGCGAACCTATGCCAATTCGTTGCTCTACCGTCGGATTGGCCAGCGCAACGTCATCACCTTTGCGCTCACTCCCAAGTCCAACTAACTTCCAAGTCCAACTAAATGATGGAATTTCCGCTGCATGGGGTCCGCGGCGCGGATATTCGGCCCTTGCCAAAGAGGCCCTTTTTTCCGCTACCATGCTGTTTGAGCGCATCGTCTGGCTTGCGCGTCTTATCGCTACACTGCTTTCTTCATCAGAACCGGTCTCGCCAAAGTAGCGTTACGTTGTGCCATGACACGATTTGCCGTCGAAATCAGGCCTAATGCCGAGGCAATTAGCCAACTAACGGACGACATTTTCGAGTTTCTCGGAAAGGCGGGTGTCGACGCCCGCGTAACCCACCATGTCGGGCTCGTCATAGACGAAATCTTGACCAATCTCGGCACCCACGGCGGCAACGCCACAACGCAAGCAAAGATCTCGATCGACGTTCATCCCAAATATGTCTCCGCGGAAATTGCGGACTATGGCCGGCCATTCGATCCACGCATACCAAAGACGGTCGATACCGAAGGTTCCGCTGAGGATCGCCAAATTGGCGGCCTCGGGTTGCATCTGGTGCGGCAGCTGACATCCGAGCTGGGCTATCGCCACGACGGTACACGAAACTGGACCACATTTTGCATCCAAAGGGAGCAAAGCAAGGGGTAAGCATGGTCGACATTCATCCAGAACGCACTGCGGCGCTGGCAGCACTGTCCTAACCGGATAGGAAAGCGCTACCACTTCCAGTTCAGGCCGCCGCGCACAGTGGCGACCTCATGCGCGAAGTGCGAGCGGTAGGTGCTGAGGAAGGCGCTCTGCCCCGCCACCGTAGAACTTCCAAAATCGGCGTAGAGTCCCTCGATCTTTGCAGTCCAGTTGCGTGCGAGCATGTATTCGACGCCGCCGCCGACAGTCCAGCCTGCGCGCGTCTTGCTGCTGCTGAAACTATCTTGAGGGGCGGCAATTGGACTCCAGCTGTCGTTGAAATGAGCAAAAGCTGCACCACCGGTCACATAGATCAAGGTCTGCGGCAAAACCGTCATGCCGGCACGGGCACGGACCGTCGCCATCCACTCAAGCTTAGTGGTCGCTGTCACCCCGGTAATGTAGTGCGGACTGTTGATATTGTTGGTCGTCTTGCTGTCGACCCCGTTCAGATCGGCCTCAAGGCCGTAGACCAGGTTGCCGGATTGCAGATTGTAGCCAATCTGACCACCGCCGGTGAAACCAGCCTTGTTCGGCGACCAGAATGTGGTGCCCGCAGGAAAAGCAAAGTCGCCTAAGACGGGATCACCTACGTCAGTGAACTTGGCATGGTTCCAGGCAACGCCGAGGTTAATGCCGACATAGGCGCCGGCCCAGCTCCACACAACGGGAGGTGGTGGTGGGTCAGCCTTTACGGGCATGCGCGCCGGAAGGTCTGCCGCGCCCACGCTGGCCGAGAATGCCGCGACCGCAACTGTAATCAGCAGGTAATGCCGAAAACGGCGCATGAGCCAACCCCCAACGAAAGTAAAATCCCCTCTGGTCACGTTACCGGAGCCTGACGATTCCCGCAACGGCCGCAACGCGCAACTTTCAGGAATAACTTTGGTGTCTTCTGCCGTCCCGGCCGGTTGGGTTGTGATCAAAAGCCCAGTCCTTTCAAATGATTCCCAGCGACTGCTGGAGCTTGCGCCGATCAATCTTGCCGGCAGCATTGCGCGGGATTTCCGCCACCTGGACGACCCGCGCCGGAACCTGTGCGGCCGGCAGCATGCGGGCGCAATGTGCGCGAACAGCTTCAAGGTCCAGTCGTTCGCTCGATGTGACCGCGGCCAATACTTCCTCAATGCCGAGCGCATTGGGCCAGCCCAGCGCGGCGGCAAGACTTACGCCGGGGAAGGCCATCAGGGTGCCCTCGATCGCGTCGGGGCTGATCTTGTCACCGCCAAGGTCGATGATCGCTTTCTCGCGGCCGGAGATCACCAGCACGCCTTCAGCCGTCACGCGGCCGATGTCGCCGGGATAGAACCAGCCGTCGCGAAAGAACGCCGCCGAACCCGGCGGATTGCCGAGATAGCCGTCGACGCAGGTGTGCCCTCGATAGCGGATCAGCCCTTCGATGCCGGGAGTAAGCACGCGGCCCGCACCGTCGACAGTCTGCAAGATCATTCCGGGCGCCACATAGCCGACCGCGCCCGGGACATCGCCGATGTGTTGCGCCGGCGCGGCCGCCACCGGACTGCATTCGGTCGCGCCATATCCGGAGACGGTGTGTGAGCACAACGAAGCGCGCAGCCGCTCGGCGAGCGGCTTCGCCAGATAGCTTCCGACCGACAGCACCGCCCAAAACGGTGACGCAAATGCCGGCGAACGCTCGTAGTAATCGAGAAACTCGGCAAGCCCGGCGGGCGACGCCACCATGCACTGCACCTGGTAGAGCGTGAACGCCTGCATCGTGGTGGCGGCGTCGCTGCCACGCAGGACCAGCATGCCGCCGCGCGCCAGCATGTAGACTCCCCACAGGAAACCGATATTGGCCGTGATGCCGACGTCGACGAAAGTGCGCGTACAGGCCGGGATGCGCCCGCCGAACGCGACGTCGTAGGCCTGCAGGCGCCGGACGATCATGTCGTGGCTGAGCGCGACCGCCTTGGCGCGGCCGGTGGTGCCGGACGTGAGGATGATGCGTGCGGTTGCGCTGCGATCCGGCTCCGTTTCGACTGACGTTGGTTGGCCGTCTCCGGCGGTCCAGCCGGTGTCGAGTTGGATGATCCGTCCGGCATTCTGGAACGCCCCTGACTGGTCCGTGATCGTCGCCGTGACCCGGCATTCTACCGGCAGCGCCGGATCGAGGCTCGACAGCGTTACCGCGCCGATGCGGCCGAGGCCGAGGATCAATGCCCAATGCAACACCACATCGGCACATAGGATCGCGACCGTGTCGCCACGCTTGATCCCGTTCGCGAATGCGTGCTGGGCGATCGTGTTGGCGAAGGCATTGAGGCGCCCGTAGCTCACGAGATTGAACTGCGTGCCTGGCGCGCAGATGGCAGGCGCGGTCGGCTGGTGGCGGACCTGATGCTGGAATGCGTCGAAGATGTTCAAGGAACCGGTTCCGATGCGACCTGCCGCAGAACTATTGCATCTCGATCTTCGCGTCGCGGATCACCTTCGCCCATTTTGGCACCTCGATCTTGATCCGTCCCGCGAACTGATCCGGCGTATCTGCGACGGCCTCAAAGCCCATGTCATCAAGCTTTTGCTTGATATCAGGCTGCGCCATCAGGTGCGAGATCTGTCGCTGTAGCGTATCGACTGTTGCACGCGGCGTCCGCCCTTGCACCAGAATGCCCACCATGACCTCGGACACTTGGTCGCCCGGCACGCCGGCCTCCGCCATGGTCGGAACATCCGGCAACACCGCTGTTCTTTTTTCCGACGTGACCGCGAGCGCCCGCAACGTGCCTTGCTTGAGATGCGGTGCGGCTGACGGCGCCGCCACCAGCGCCAGCGGGACGTGGCCCGCCAGCACCGCGGTCAGAGTTGGCGCCGCTCCATTGAAGGGAACGTGCACAAGATCGAGATTGAGTGCGCGCTTGAATGTCTCGGCAGCAAGATGTCCGGTGGTGCCAGTCCCCGGCGAAGCGATTGCACCCTTGCTGACCCCCCTCATGCGTTCGACCAGCTCCTTGACGGAATTCACCTGAAGCGATGGGTGCGCCACAAGAACGATTGAACTGACGGCCGCAAGGGTGACCGGCGCGAGGTCGTTGTAAATGTCATAGGGCACCTTGGCGTAAAGACTCGGGTTGACCACGAGGCTCGAGGTGACCACCAGCACCGTGTGGCCGTCCGGCGCAGCCTGCGCCACCAGCCCGATGCCGAGATTACCGCCGGCGCCGGGATGATTCTCGACCACGAAAGGTTTACCCAGACTCTGGTTGAGCAGTTGCGCCAGAAGCCGCGCTATCACGTCGGCGGGACCGCCGGCCGCAAACGGCACGATCATCCGGACCGTATGGTTGGGATAAATTAGCTTCTCTTCGGATCGCGCCTGGCACACAACGAGCAGGCATGTCAGCGCAACCAAGCCAAGTCGCAAAGCCAATACCATCATCCCCTCCGCCGCTTGCGCGCGGCCATTAAGACAGGGCGGCAACTGTAGTTCGCGGCTTGCCGGCTCTCAAGGCCGTCGGCCGATTGCGGGGCCTCCCGCTCCCGGAGCAAGGAGCCGCCTCGCGTCTTCATCGGTAATAACCGCGGAATTGCCGCGACCGTGCCATAGGGGATATATGTTGAAATCCAAGGAGGAACGACCATGCGACTTCTGCTCACTGCTTCACTGATGGCCTGCGCCGTCACACTCGCCGGGCCTGCCGCCGCCGAGACCGTCTTGCCGGTCGAGAAGGCGCCATACCATCGTCCGGTATTCCGCAACGATTTCGTCCTGTTGTTGAGCGTCTACCTGCCGCCGGGAGCGACCTATAATCCGGAAGTCTATCACACGCATTCGCTCGACCAGGTGAGCGTGCTGGTGGAAGCCGCCGACATGCGGAACCAGACGCATGGTGCGCCTGAACTCGGTCCGGCGCGGCGCGGCGAGCGCGGCAATGTTGGCTACACGGAGTTTTCCAAGAAGGCGCAAACCCACCGCGGCCAAAACGTCGGGCCGACGGCTTTCCACAACGTTGTTGCCGCGCTGCTACAACCGCAATCCGGACGTTTCACGGCCGGCTCGCGTGCCAATGTGGCGGCCTACCAACAGGTGGTCGACAGTCCCCGCGTGCGCGCCTGGCGCCTGAAGCTTGATCCCGGACAATCGGCTGCCGCCATCACGCAGAGCGCGCCCGGCATGCGCATCGTCGTCGACGGCGGCATCATCAGCGAAACCGCACCGGACGGATTCGAGAGGGGCTGGGGCCTGCGCATGGGCGAATTCTTCTGGCAGGAACCCGGTGCGACGCGTGCGGTGAAAAACACAGGAACGACGCCGATCACCATCGTGGAATTCGAACTGAAATAACTGCGACGACTCTATCAGCGCCGATCTGGCGAAGCACCGATCTGGCGCGCTGACAATTGTCAGGAATATCTCGGGGCCGGTGGATCGATCCACCGGCACTTTTGATCCTGAACGGTATCGGTTACTTGAGGCTGGTCGCGACAGAGGTAAACGTCGCGGTTAAGTTTGTGCCTATTGAGGTGAGCGCCACAATGATACTAATGGCAATGAGAGCGGCAATAAGGCCATATTCAATTGCAGTCGCGCCCGATTCATCCTTTGCAAATCTGGTGAGTATCATCTTCATTGAGTGATCTCCTTTCAATTTGGCGATTTGGCGATCGTAACATCCACGTTCTAGAAATTCGTTGATGCATCATTTCAAATTGTTTGGAGTTCTGGTTGTTCTTTCCATGAGACAGAGTGCGTATATCGTGAATAAAGCGTTTCGCGACAGTCGACGCCCCGCCACGATGATTGAGTTCCTTGTGGACGCGGCCAAGCTCAGCCGATCCCGTTGACCCGGTAAAGGTGTGAGGGACCGGCTGAGCTTGTTAAGACGCCTAATGACTTGAGACGGCCAGTGACCGATCATGCCAAAAACCGCGACATGCCTAAAATCAGCGCCAAGAATTGTCTTAACGCGGTGTCGGTTACTTGAGGCTGGTCCCGACAGAGGTAAACGTCGCGGTCAAGTTGGAACCTACCGAGGTGAGCGCCACGATGATAGCAACGGCAATGAGAGCGGCAATAAGGCCATATTCAATTGCAGTCGCTCCCGATTCATCTTTTGCAAACTTGCTTAGCATCCTATCCATCATAAAGCCTCCGTTCGATTGATAGTATTAGGACCATATCGTCGATGTTTTAGGAATTTGTTGACGCATTATTTCAAATTGTTGGGAATCATGGAGACGTAACTTCACGGAAGAAACCATGCGGATATCGTGAACAAAGTATTGCGCGACAATGAAACGGCGCACTATGGACAGATCTGGCCAAGCCGCCCTGAGCCGCCACAATAGCTCACGTCTTGAAGCTGAATCCTTATATTGTCGGGATCCGTGAAATAGACCTCCGGTGTGCCTAAGGGACTCGTCGGGCCTCCGCCATTGTTGGCCCGCTGACGCCACCGCACGCGGCACGTCAATGGTTTCACGAGCGCCGGAACTCCGGTTTCGATCGGCACCAGGCCGTTGTCGATCAAGTTTGCCATGACTCGCTCAGCGTCGAAGTTTTCAATCGTAAAGCACGCGTGATTGATATTGGAAACGACATTGGGGTTATTGGCCGCACTGTTGAACACGATGCCATCTGTTTCCTCTCCGATGGCAAGTGTAACGCCGTCTCCCTGCAGCGCGCGAATGGGAAGACCGAACACAGTCTGATAGAATTCCTTCGCGCGAGCTCCATTGGCGATGGTAAGCGTGACGTGGTTGATCGTCTTGATCTGGAACACAGGTCTCGCAGCCGGCATGGGGACTGGCGGCAATACATCACCCCTGGGACCTGAACCATAGCCGTAGCTCGTATGTTGCAGCTGAATCTTGATGCCGTTGGAATCCGGAACGAAAAGTTCGGGCGTGTCCCCACGCCGCACAATCTGGGCACCGACAACGCCGTGGTCGGCAAGAATCCGCAATATCCGCTCGGCATCGAACTCCGCAACCGTCATGCCGTAAGAGAGGAAATCGGGTTTTGCGCCGTCTCTGACCGGCGTCAAAGCAAAGAAGTGCGGGCCTCCGCCAACGCGAAATACCGCGACATTGCCCTGGCGGACTGGCGGACCAAACAACTTCTCATAGAACGCCGATGAGCGGTCCAAATTCGTGACAGAGATCATCACATTGTTCAGGCGCCGGGTTGAAATGACGAGCCGCGGCGGCTGGGCCATCACACCCGGTGACGCCATGGTAGCGCAAAGCGCGAGCAACGCACTCCTGCGCGTCATGGCGCCGGGATCGAGTCGTCTCGTCAGGTCGTTTATCACCAAATCCTCCCATTTGATTTTCTATCACGAGGGGTCGTAGGATGCATTGTGCATCGACAGAACTCAAGGCGGCCTACGCTCCTCTTCGGTCACGGTTCTGGTTTGCCCAAGTCCTGGTTGCCCAAGTCACGGTTGCCCAAGTCACGGTTGCCCAAGTCCTGGCGTTCCGGCAGGGCCGCATTGACCTAGGATAGGGCAAATCCAGATATCACCTTTGGCGTCGCGAGACGGCGTCGCGCGAATCGCTTCGTTCAACAGAAACGCGCAAAGGGCCAGAAAGGCCACGATCCAAAACGCATTTTCAAAATATTTGAACAAGAGTAGTGCCTTCATGTGATGTGCAAACCACCGCCTATCTTGATCGAGGTAGCGGAAGTGAAAGAGCTTTCGTCAGAAGAAGCATCAGCTTCTGGTTCAACGGAAAACTGGAGCAGGCGGCCAGATAGCCCAATTCTTCCCTACCGTTCGATCTTGTTCATTGCGTCGCGGAAGACGCTACCCCAATTCGTCACTCCACGAGCGCGACGACACGTGCCGGGCTGCCGTCGGCTCCCTTCATCTTCAAAGGAAGTGCGACGAGTACGAACTTGCCGGATCCGATCTGCGACAGGTTGGTGACGAATTGAATGAGGGGTATGCCCTTGTCCATGAGCGCAAGGTGGTTGCCTTGCCAGACTTCGCCCGGCTCGACCTTGACGCCCCGCCACAGCGGCTTTTCAGGGAAAACATCCATCGCCAGAGCAGGCACGCCCTTGCTCGCCATATAGGCACCGACGCCCGGCTCAAGATATGGCATCTGTGACCAGAACTCCGGCTTGCCCCACATCTTTTCGGTCCAGCCCGTGTGAACGACAGGAATGCGATCGGGCCCGAGCATCACGCCGCTGTCAACGATATCCTTGACGGAAATCGATGAATTCGCGCCCTTGTTCGGGAAGCTGATCAGCACGCCTTCCTTGGCGACCTGGCCAAGTGGAACCTGGTCAACCGGAAATCCCTTCTCCATCATGTGGCGCGGCGCGTCGATGTGCGTGCCATTGTGCGTCATGATGTGCAGGATCGAAATCATGGACCTTCCATTGATCTCGACTTCCTTTCCCATCGTCATCCCCTCGCCCTGCAGCATGTTTTTCTGCGCCTCCGTCATGGCGGCGATGATGGAAACCTGCGAGGGATTGTCGTCATAGATTTTGAAGCCGGGAATCCCGGCCATGTTGCTCTCGACCGGCAGCGTCAAATCCACCACCCGGCTGAATTTCAGCTGGACCGGCGTCTGGCCCCAACCGGCCGCAGACGCTGCGATCATTCCAACGGCGAGACACACGAGAGCAAAGTGCTTTGTCCGAGCCAAGTGCTTTGTCCGAGCCATGAGTGTCCTCCACTTCAAGCGCTACGCGCGACAGAACTCTGACGAGCGCATTTCCGTGCTATTCGCAACTGCCTGGTCATCGAATAGCTGCGCACCAGCATGAGTGTATCTAATGTTACCTATTAACGCTACCGTTTGAACTGGTCACCGACAATTGTCGGTTCAGCAATCGCACCGGTTCCGAACGACTGGAGGAGCCGCAATCATCGAGGCTGGTCGCTCGACATTGCGCTTTTCCCGCAACGCCGTGTATGCTCCAATGTCTTGCCATCACCGGCGAAATCCTGGCTGAGGAAATTGCAATGAAGATGTCGTTCGTGGGTGCCACCGCCCTGCTATGTCTGGGCCTTGCCTGGTTTACCGGCAGCGCGGGCGCGGCCGAAGTCAAAGTCCTGAGCACAGGAAACATGATCTCGATTCTCAACGAGGTCAAAGGCGAGTTCGAGCGCAGCACCGGCCATAAGCTGGTCATCGAAACGGGCTCGACGACCCGGATCAAGACTCGTGTCGAGGCCGACGAACCCGCGGACCTGACGATCAACGAACGGTTCGTGCTTGAAGATCATCTGCGGCAGGCGCGTATCGCGACCGGCTCGATTGTCGACATCGCGCGTTCGCCGCTCGGCATTGGGGTTCGCGCAGGTGCTCCCAAGTCCGACATAAGCTCGGTCGACACGCTCAAGCGAACATTGCTGTCGGCCGAAAGCATCGCGTATCCGGATCCGAGCGGTGGGGCGCAGGACGGGACATATTTCGTCCACCTGATGCGGCAACTCGGCATCGCGGAACAGCTCAAGCCCAAGATCAAATTGACAATGGGCGGCGATGCGGCGGCGCAGGCAGTTGCCTCCGGAAGCGCCCCGATCGGCGTGGCGCAGCGGCGCAACTTTATCGGATTGAGCGGCGTCCAGTTGCTGGAACCACTGCCCGATCTTCCCGGAATCAAATTCCTGATGGTGGCAGGCGTGCTTGCAAATGCCCGCGAACCAGCTGCCGCCACAGCTTTCGCCAAGTTTTTGTCGTCCCCGGCGCGCGCAGCCGTGATCACGGCCAAGGGAATGGAACCGTATTAAGCCTATTTCACAGGATGCAGGCACTCTTTATTGGACAAACCTACATTGATTATTGGACAAACCTACATTGACGTAACCTTCCTGACCGACCGGATGCCGACGGGCGACGAAAAGCACGTGGCATCGGCCTATGCGGTCTCGTTCGGAGGCAATGCGGTTACGGCGGCCTTTTGTTGCGGCAGGCTGGAGCCAACCTGAATCTTGCATGTAACGTTCGCCTTCCAACGCGAATCGACGCGCTGCCCTGCAACGGCAAGTGATAAGCGCGTCCCGAGCTGCGCGGGATACGAGATCGGCTGCCGCCGACGCCGCTACAAATCCGGGAACAAATCAACGGCGCTCGCGTTCAAACTCAAGGAGGCCGCTTCACAATCAAAGGAGGCCGACATGCCGAAGCAAATCTATTTGCTTACCGCTGCCTGCATCGCCCTCAGCACCGTATCGGCGATGGGACAGAGCGGCGGGTCGGGCGGAACGAGCAGTGGCGGAGCCGGCAGTGGCGGAGCCGCGGGAGCATCAACCGGAAGCTCCGTACCGAGCGGTACAGCTACTGCCCCCGCACCCACGCCCGGTCAGCCATCTACCTCTCCCTCGGATTCGGGAGCGCCCGGGGCCGGACAGGCGCCCCGTACGGGATCGGAAACGAGTGGATCCCGGCCGCCCGGCGCCAGGGGGTTGACCACTGGGCAGGCGCAACCCAGTCCTGCGCAGCCGCCCTGTCGCAACAAGTCCGAGTCAACTATCGACGGCGGCACTGTACAAGGCACACCTCGCATCGTGGAGGACCCTAACGTGCCGAGAGATAGGCCCGGATCAGGGAGCGGGTGTGCACAAAGTAGCAGGTGACGTGAGGCTAAACATTAAGCAACAAATCGTCACCAATCCTGCCCGAAACTGAGCCGCCCAAAATGGGCGGCTGTTTCTTTCGATTGCTTGCTTGATAACGCCGGATCATCGCTCTCCCATTTGTTTCTCGTGCGTCAATGCTGGAAATCCTTGTTGTGGTTACGTCTCCCTCATGCATTCACGCGGGTGTCTCAAGGAAGGCGGCATGAGGTGCCGATTCATCTTCCGCGATTTTCACAACGTTGTGAAATTCCAGCAACACCATGCACCTATGCTTTGCCGCTTGGCCCCAGCTTTAGGGCTGCGAGGTACAAGTACGCAATTTTTGAGGATCACGCTCGCCCTGCCTCGCGACTGCTATCATTTGTCTAGCTTTAGCTATCACCAAAGCCACCGCGTCGTCGCGCCTTACCCACGTGAGATACTGTAGGGTATCCTCAAATGCTGAAATTATCGCCTCGGTTTCCTCCGGTGTGAACGCGCCCTCGCGCTGAATGATAAGGCGTATTGGCATTTTGGCCTCGAACGTCCGCTTGGCCTCGAGCGTCCGCGGTGAAACGGCCCAACGAAAAACCGCATCGACGGCATTGGCCACCAAGGCTATCGACAATGCCGTTCTTTGCGTCTTTGGCCACGGCGCCCGCTGCGGGAGGTCAACATCTCCGGTTGTCGGAGGTTAGGGATGGACCGGAGGGCTGCCCATGCGCGGCAGTTCGCAGTTCCTCGCCGTCCCTATAACTGACGGCCTGGGCAAAAAATTCCGTTCCAATTTCTTCCTTGATGCCAACGGAACCAAACCACACGGCATCTGTTTTTTCAGGCACGGGGTGAATTCGGTACGGGCCATTCGCCCATTGTCGTCATTGCTTGTCCTCATCGCGTCGGCCGCCGATCAACTTTCGGTATCCCGGAGTAACGATGGCGGATCGAAGTCATTCCGAAGGCATTGTCGTCGTCACGAACTCCGCAGCAGTGGAAGCCTGGGCGCCACCGAATTGTTTGATCGAACCAAGGCTGAACGTTTATGATTGCGCGGCATACACAAAGCCGCAGCGGAGCAGCGCGATGTCGCCTGAGGCCAAAGGAAAAGATCCGTCCGTCATTGTCGTTATGGGCGTGTCCGGCTCAGGCAAGAGCACGATAGCCGCCATGCTGGCGGCACGTTTAGGGTGGACCTATGAAGACGCGGATTGGTTCCATCCCCTATCCAATGTGAAAAAGATGCATTCCGGCGTGGCGCTCACGGACGATGACCGGCGTCCTTGGCTGCACGGCATCGCTGCGTGGATCGACGCGACGCGTAACATAGGCGCCCACGGCGTGATCGCCTGTTCGGCCCTCAAACGCGCCTATCGCGAAATCCTTGTCGGGGATAGGCGTGACGTGCGCATCGTCTATCTCAAAGGCGGGCGGGAATTGATCGCGCGCAGAATGGCATTGCGACACGGGCATTTCATGCCAGGGTCCATGCTCGACAGCCAGTTCGCGACCTTGCAGGAGCCCGGAGAAGACGAATGTCCCATCGTCGTATCGATTGAGCCACGGCCACATGAAATCGTGGACGCCATCGTCGCAAAGCTCGGGATTTCGACGGAGGGGATAAAGATCAAGGCAGCGGCCAAATGAGAAAGTCGGCAGCAAATTCACGCAACGGGGAGTTACTGTGAAAAGGATTTCGCTTGTCATCTCGGATGTTGACGGCACGCTGGTCACTCCGGATAAGCGCCTGACGGATGCGACCGTGCGTGCGGTGCGGCTGCTGCAGGAAAGCGGTATTCAATTCACCGTGAATAGCAGCCGTCCACCCATGGGCGTGCGGATGCTCATCGAGCCGCTGTCGCTCAGGCTTCCGATCGGCACCTTCAATGGCGGCGCCATCGTCGGGCCTGATCTTACAGTGATCGAGCAGCATCTCGTGCCCGAATCAGCCGCACGATGCGGCGTCGATCTGCTCAATGCGTTTGGAGCCGACGTCTGGGTCTTCACAACAGATCGCTGGCTGTTGCGCAACGCGGGCGGCGAGATTGTCCCGCGGGAAATGCGAGCCATTCAGGCAGAACCCGTGGTCGTTTCGGATTTCGATCCGTATCTTGCACGCGCCGCGAAGATCGTCGGTGCGAGCATGGATTTCGCGAGGCTCACGGAATGCGAAACGGTTGTGCGCGACACATTGAATGGGACGGCCACTGTTGTCCGCTCGCAACGTTACTATCTCGACATCACGTCGCCGCATACAGACAAGGGTACCGTCGTTGATCACCTGTCCAATCGACTCGCGGTTCCGATCGATGCGATTGCCACCCTCGGCGACATGGAAAACGACCTTCCCATGTTCCGAAATGTCGGCCTGTCGATTGCAATGGGGAATGCGAGTGCGCAGGTGAAGCAGCAGGCGAACTTTGTCACCACGTCGAATGCCGAGGAGGGCTTCGCTCGAGCGATAGAATACGTTCTCGGCCGGACGAAGACCGAAAAGATCGCATGAGGCGC
>DATGVJ010000251.1:0-2117 GCA_035300505.1 Xanthobacteraceae bacterium | reverse complement strand
CTGGAATACGGAGGGCGTGTCGACGTGCCCAACGTGATGGGCGTGACGCCGCTGATGGCCGCCGCGGGGTTCGGCATGGAACCCAGCCCGCGCTTCAATCCCAGTGCCAAGGACGCGCAGGATCGGTCGATCGCGACGCTTGAAATACTGCGGGCGGCCGGCGCCGACGTGAATGCGCGGATCACCGACGTCACGAGCAGGACCGCGCGCTGGGGGCGTGGCAGCCTTCTGTCGGAGCGGGGCGGGCAGAGCGCGTTATTCGGCGCGGTGCAATGGGCCTGGCCCCGCGTGGTCCAGTACCTGATCGATCACGGCGCGGAAGTGGCCATCGTGGACGACCGCCGCGTGTCGCCCCTCGACGCGGCTTTGGGACGGGCCGGAACCGCCGACAATCGGCCTTCCCCCGCGGTCGCCAAGATACTCCAGACGGCCATGGACCAGTAGGCTGTAGGGTTAGGTAGTTGATAACAAGCTCGGTCTTATTCGACTGCACGACCGGCAAGTCGGCAGGCGTGGGGCGCCTGATCATTCGATCATTTGGTTGGCGCGCGCGAGCACGGTTCGCGGAATGTTGAGGCCGAGGGCCTTGGCGGTTTTCATGTTGATCACGAGTTCATTCGTCGGTTGCTCGATCGGCAGACCGGCGGGCTTAGCGCCCTTCAAAATCTTATCAACGAAGGCAGCCGCTCGACGCCAACTTTCGCGTAGATCAACGCCATAGCTCAACAAACCACTAGCCTCGACAAACTCGCGGTAAGGGTAGAGTGCCGGCAGCCGCGCTTCTGCCACCAGCGTCACAATCTTTCGGCGCTCGCTGACAAACAGTCCGTCCGGAGGCACGACCACCAATTCGACATGCTCGCGGACAAACGTTTGGAACGCGGCGTCAAGATTGCTCGGCCCGTGTGCTTCGCTCGTTACAAGCTTGAGCCCGAGCGCGCCGGTAGCGGCTTCGAGGTTTTGCCGGTGGACCGTGTTCGACTGATTGCCGCCATGCACCAGCATGCCGATCTTCTTCGCGCCAGGCAGCATCTCTAGCGCAAGTTCCATCTGCTTTGCGGCCAAATTGTCGGATGTTACCAATATGCCGGTCACTTGGCCCCCGGGCTGCGCAAGACTTGCTGCCAGGCCAAAGCTCACTGGATCGGTCAATGAAGCGCCGACAATAGGGATTGTTCCTGTTGTCCGCGTCGCATCGAGGATGCCGACCGTAGTGCCCGTCACGATGACGTCGGACTTAATCCGCACCAACTCCTGGAAAAGTGCCGGAAGTCGCGCCAATTCGCCATCGGCGTATCGATCCTCGATTATGTAATCCCGGCCTTGGACGTACCCGAACTCTTGCATTCCATGCGGAAATCCACTGCGGCGCGGTTCCGTAGCTGACTTCGAGCCTAAGAGAAGGAGACCGATCACCGCGCGCTTCGTGGGAGACTGGGCGATTGTCGGCAAGCTCGGTAGCGTCGCTGCCGCGCTGCCGAGAAGCTGATGAAATTGCGGCGCTTCACTACTTCGTCCCTTCCGTGCTTCTGAAAGGATAGCACATCGCAGTGCTGCGCAATACCGCTGCACGGCGGGATTTCAATCCAACTTTGTCTCAGATGGGTCATTGGATGAAAGGCTCAAACTGAGCAAATCTTGACCGCAGCACCTCAGAAAGCGGACCATTTGCTGTGCTGCACAAGATCTGACATGAAACTTCCTCACCGGAGACAATTTCTGCATCTGGCCGCGGGTGCTTGTGCGGCGCCGGCACTCTCGCGGTTCGCGCGGGCGCAAACCTATCCGTCGCGGCTTATTGTATCTCGATATTGGCCGCGCGGATCACTTTGGCCCATTTCTCGGTTTCGTCCGCAATGAACTTCCCGAAGTCGGAAGGTGAGCCGACAAGCGCCGTGCCACCCAATTCGGCGAACCGCGCCTTGATCTTGGGATCAGCGAGGGCGGTGTTGATCTCCTTGTTGAGCTTGTCAACGAGCCCGGGTGCCGAGGTGCACGCAGATTCCGTGATGCAACAGCTGGCGCCGCCCGAGGTCGAGCTGAAAGTCACCGAACCTGACCTGATCGTCGCTCATCGGTCTTTGCCGTAAAGCGCGTGTTTAGAACAATTAAGGTCC
>DATGVJ010000250.1:0-3665 GCA_035300505.1 Xanthobacteraceae bacterium | reverse complement strand
AAAGTAATCCACTGGGTGGTCCATGATGGGCTTAAAACGCCGGTCGTACTCTCTATGAGCTTTTTCAATGTCGTCACGTAATCTGATGCAGAGATCTTTATTTTCGCGGCCTAGCCGCACCTGCTCCGGACGAAGCATTTTAATGTCTTGCATGGAAACTTTAGCCACCCGATTCGCGCGGCGGTGCAGTTCCTGTTCTTCCGGGGAGAGGCGGTTGACGTCGAATTCGTCTGGATAATCAGGCTCGGCCACCACGGCGCTGGGAAGCGCGGCGTCGTCCTCAAAATTTTGCTCTAGTATGGGCTCTGGGTGCAACTCCGGGATGGGCGGAGGCGGCACTGGAGCACGGCGTTGAGTCGGGGCAGGTGCCGGAGGCGCGGGACGAGCGGGTTCTCGGTGTTGAGGGACCGCTGGCGCCGCTTGGTAAACAGCGCTTGGTGGCGCAGGTTCGGGAGCAGTCATCGTGTTTGCAATGCGGGCCATTTCCGTTTCAAAGGGCGAGCGCGGGCTGCCCTGCACGGACGAAGACACGAAGCGAGACATAACATCGAGAGCGGCGGAGATGGAGGCGGCGGCAGTCTGCGCGCGGAGCATCGAAGGCAGCGCATTGCTAGGTCTGCTGCTGGCGCACGCGGCGACGATATCCGAGACGGCTTGGTGCAACTCGTCGGTGGTGCGCTGAATGCGCTCGAGATTTTCGCGGAGCGCTCGAGAAACAGCCTGGTCAATGGCGCTGGGCGGATTGGGGTCGTTTGGCATGCGAACATTGACGGGTTTTCGCGGTGAAATCGCCCGTTTTGTCATTTTGGGAGCTAGGTGCCAGGGAGTCAATCACCTGCGCGTACCCCTGTGCCCAGAAGTACAGAGCCGTACCCGCCACGTTATCTATCTGAGGTCCATTCAGCCGGTCCTCCAGGGTTGGCCAGGGATGCGCTCATCTCAATGAGCACCGACACAAGTGGTATGTTTCGATCTTCGTCCGCACCTAGCAGGAGCCGTCGCGGCGGAGGGCGCACGGCTTCCAGTATGGCGACTGCGGGCTGCCTGGCGGGGGCAGGAAGGCGTTAATGACCTGATCCTTCACGAGGGGCAGGGCAATTTCAAAGGCGGCGTCCGCAACGCCGACGCACACGCCGAAGCCCACACCTAGAATCGCGGAAAATGGTGCGCAACCGATGGCGATCACGCCTTGCACACCGGGACCAAAATCGACGTTGACCCACTCTTCCCACGCGTTCAGGCCCAGCACCGAATTCTTTTCCGGGCCAAAGCGTCCCATGAGCCACCATTCGGTGTTGGGAGCGGGTGAGCCGTCCGCACGCGCAGTGAACGGCCGCGGGCATACGGTCTGCATCAGTTGCGTGGATGCGGCGCCCGGAGGCAAGGAGGGCTTGTCATCGCTGGGAGGAATTGCAAAGCTGCCGTCGAGATAGCGGCAAGAGCCAATCGGGACGACGTTGTGAAGGATGTCGACGCCGGGATCGAGCGCAGGCGCCGGCTGTATGGGATTCTTTCCCTCGCAGAATCCAGGAGCGAAATCAGCAAAATCCACGCAGGTGTCATAGACCGCGGCGAGCTGAAAGCTGCTTGAAGTATCGAAGCGGTCGCCAACGCTGGTGATATTGAGGCCATCCACTCTTATGCCAAAGGTCCCTAAATCGATGCTGCCGAGAATGCCCAGGTCAATGGACAGATCCGTGGTGTAGTCCTTGAGGGTGATGGGATTATCGCCGGTCACGGACCAGACCGAATGGCCGTTTCGCGATGAATACAATACCGGATGCGTGCCCTCGTAGTTGAGGCCCGCGGCGAGGTCGCGCACGTCACCGTGAGCTGTTCCGGTTACCTGGACGACATCGCCGGTAGCGGTGTCGAATCGGACGGTCGCGTTTTCCCAGTCAGGGATGTGGGTGCCGAGAGGGTCCAGTTCCTTGGTGGCCTTGTAACCGGCGCCGAAGACTTCCGTATCGGACTGTATAGTGCCGGGGCCGTTGTATGGATAAAAGGACCAGAATTGCAGGTCGGTCGTGCCGAATTCCGGAGTGTTGGGCGTCTTATTGCGAATTACGTTGATGTACGCGGTGGCCAGCGCGGGCTGTCCGGCCCAGATCGAATCGTCTTTTTGAATCACGCGAATGTCTAGAGATTCGACGAAATGCTGGACGGCAATTCCATCGCTCGGATCGACACCATTCGCCGTCAAAAACGGCGCATTGTGAATGAACTTTTGCTGAACGAAAGCGACCAGTCCTTCCGGCGCGACTGCGCCCACTGCGGCATTACAGGGACCACCGTTCGCTAGATCGAGCGTAGTCGGGCATGCGCCGCCGGGGAGACTCCAGTGGACGTAACTGTTCTGCATGTACCAGGCCACCGATGCGAATTTGTATCGCTCGGATTGATCAAGGTAGAGGATGGGCGCGGATTTGGCGATCCAACCCTGGTAGCGCGCGACCAGATCCGGCTGGATGGCCGCGAAAACGTCGTCGGTGCAGAAGCCAGCGGATTGGAGGGCGATCTCTCCGCCTTCGATGGTCCAGCCGGGAGCCGTCGCGCGGAGGGCGGCATAGACATCGGCGCTCTTGAAACCTGCGCCGCGAAGAGTTGCGGCGACGTCCGATGCCGCCTGGCCGTAGACGCCGAATAGTGCGCGCGCAATCTCGACTGCTCGAATGCCGGCATCGCGCATCCAGGCTGTGGTCTGCGTCGGCGTAGCGTTGAAAGCGTCCTTCAGCGCGGAGGCGATCTCGATGCTAGAGAACTGCTCGGCGTTCAGAAGAAGCGTGACGTCGAACCCGCCTACGTGAAATTCAGAGATGAGCGCGAAAGTGATTTCGGACGCTGACTTGCCCTGGGCATGCAGTACGCGGGCGCGGATGCGCGGATGATTATCGACGCGCATTTGGACAGGCACATTGGCCGGGCTGCTGGCTTGATAGGGCGTGCCGCCAATGAGAAGTCCCGCGACAAGAATCTGAATTTTGACGCTTTTTCCCAGGTCGTCTTTGCTCACCTTCCAATTGACTTGGTATTTCTTTTCCTTGAGGTGGATGTACTCCATACCATTCTTGATGTGCTGGGAGGTCAGGGATGCCAAAGCTACGCATTGTGGCGTGCCTGCGTCGCAGGGGCGGACTTCGAGGTAATCGGTTAGGCTCTGATCGAGGTTGGCGGGATCACCGGAAATGGCACCAAGGGGCGGCAGGACATGAAGCGCGGAGGACACCGGGGAAACAGCGGATATCGATGTTGGAGTGGGCACGACGGGAGCACAGCTCAGGTGGTCGGTGGTTTGCGCAAATAGCATTTCACCGGGGATGTTTAAGGCAACGGCAACAAGTAGGGCGGGAACCAATTTGTGGGTGTTCATGGGAGGCGGGAGTATACGTAACCGAAGGGTATTTGTAACTAATTAGTTTTCAGCTGTACGGAAGGACAGGTCTCTTAGGGAGCTCTCGAAAGTGGGCGAATCGTCCGAGAACGGGAACGAGCGGTAAAGGACGTGGTAAAATAGAAGAGCACGAAGGGGGCGACACGGTTTCGACGGAAGCTGTCGCGGCCCGAAGGCATGCCGGGACCCACCTGCCCGTAACTTGGTGGAAACTAGAACTGCCAACAACAACTTGGCACTTGCTGCTTAATTAATTAAGCGCACGCTTCCCCGG
>DATGVJ010000249.1:0-13631 GCA_035300505.1 Xanthobacteraceae bacterium | reverse complement strand
CCTTTTTCGGTCCAATTCCATGGATATACTGGAGGGCGACGATCACCCGCTTGTTGGTAGGTATATTGACACCGGCAATACGAGCCACGGCCTTAACTCCTGCTGCCAGCTCAAGGAATCGCCGGCGGATGGTGCGCGCTATTGATATGCGCTCAATTCAAGGACAAGTTATCAAAGCATAAGACGACGCCCTCCCCGATTCCCCTCCGGGGTGCGGCATCGTTTTTGCCTTCTCCAACTGTATAAGGGGGTTATTAAAGTATTCAACTCCCCTAAGTCAACATGCCGTCACACTTTTTACGGCGGGGACGATGGCGGGGCCGAAATAGTCAATCGCCCGTGCTGCTCAAAGTCCTGTCGCACCTAACGCCCGGTCGATCGCGCTGGCCACCTCCGGTATCGGGGCCATGCCGTCGACCGATTTCAGGGTGTCGAGCCGCTGGTAATAATCGACCAGAGCCGGGTTCTGCGTCCGATAGGCCTCGATGCGTTTCTTGAGAGTCTCCGGATCGTCATCCGACCGCAGCGGCCCGCCACGCGCCTTCGCGTCGGCGATACGGCTTTCGATACGCTCCTGGAGGATGCTGAGGTCCACTTTGAGGTCGATCACCGCATCAAGCTTGAGGCCCTTTTCCTTGAGCATGCGGTCAAGCGCGACGGCTTGTGGCACCGTGCGTGGAAATCCATCCAAGATGAAACCGTTCCTGGCGTCCGCCTCGTCGACACGATCGGAGACGATCGTAACCACGACTTCATCGGGCACCAATTCGCCGCGCGCCATGATGTCCTTGGCGCGCAGACCAATCGGCGTGCCGGCCTTGACGGCAGCCCGCAGCATGTCTCCGGTCGAAAGCTGGACGATCCCGTGCTTCTCGACAAGACGTTGTGCCTGGGTGCCCTTCCCCGCCCCCGGGGGCCCGAGCAGAATCAGTCTCATGTTTTTCACCCCCTCGATTTGCGCATTCCGGCGGCTCGCAATTCATCGTCGAGGTCCAGGACCGTGCAAACCACGATAAGAAGCGATGCGCCGCCAAAATAGAATGGTACGCCCATATAGGCTACCAGGATTTCCGGGACCAGACACACCAGCACAAGGTAGGCAGCACCAATCAGAGTGATGCGCGAGAAGATGCGATCAAGTGCCGCAGCCGTTGCCTCGCCTGGCTCGGCACCGGTCAGCCGGCCGCCATGTTTTTCGAGCGCGCGGGCAGTATCGTCCGGGCTTAAGACAAAAGCCGTATAGAGCAGCACAAATACGAAGATCAGCAACGCGTAGAAGGCCAGGAACAACGGTCCCCGGTGCGCAAACTGATCGACGAGGAAGCCTGATCGTTCCTCCAGCCCCGGCACGATGCTGACGACGAAATACAACAGCGACAGGGACAAGGAAGCGAGCCAGGTCGGGATCAGGGCGCCGGCGCTGTTGAGTTTTAATGACAATTCCGCATCGACGGCAGGGCGGCCGGCCTGATGATTTGGGAATGTAACGGGGAGGCGACGCCGGGCGCGCTCCACGAGCGCAATCAGCGCCGTCAGACAGACCGCAATAAGGCCCATCAGCACGATGGCTCTTTGCGAGAAGACGCCTTGGCGGAACAGTTCGAGCACGCCGGCGATACCGGCAGGTACTTCAACGACAATGCCCAAACATAGAATGAGCGAGAGCCCGTGGCCGACGCCGCGCGCCCTGATCAGGTCGCAGAGCCACATCAGGAACATCGTTCCGCCGGTAAGCGTAATCGTTGTCGAGATACGGAACATCCAGCCGGGGTCACTGACGATGCGGCCGGCCCCCTCAAGTCCGATCGCGATGCCGTAGGACTGGAAGACTGCCAACAGCACGGTGAGATACCAAGTATATTGGTCCGTCACCGTGCGGCCCTGCCGACCCTCTTTCTTGAGTCGCCCGAACTGCGGGCCGACCGTCGTCATCAATTGGATGAGGACCGCGGCCGACAGATATGGAAAAACGTTCAACGCCAGGATGGAAAGCCGCTGTATGACGCCCCCCGACAACACATTGAAGGCGCCAAGGACGCCGCCAGCCTGTGACCGGAACAACTGTTCCCAGACCGAGTGATCAATGCCCGGGAGGGGAATCAGGAGGCCGAGACGATAGACCAGGAGCGCACCGAGCGTGAAGCCGATGCGCCTGCCCAGTCCTGGCGTCATCGTTTACGACCGCGCAGCTTGGAGCGCTTGATCAGGCCTTCATATTGATGCGCGAGCAGATAGCCCTGGATCTGCGCCACGGTGTCCATGGTCACGCTCACCACGATCAGCAACGACGTTCCGCCGAAATAGAACGGCACGGCCGCGTAAGAGATGAGAATTTCCGGCAGCAGGCAGACGAGCGACAGGTAGGCGGCGCCGATGACCGTGATGCGCGAAAGGACATAGTCGATGTATTCGGCCGTGCGTTCACCCGGTCGAATACCCGGTATGAACCCGCCGTGCTTCTTGAGATTGTCCGCCGTTTCCGTCGGATTGAACACAACCGCGGTATAGAAGAACGCAAAGAAGACGATCATTGCAATGTAAAGAATGAGGAACAGCGGACGGCCGTGGCTGAGCTGGGTGACGATCCCCTGAAACCATTCCGGCAGCTGCCCGGCATTGAAGTTTGCGACCGTCGTCGGCAGCAACAGTAGGGATGAGGCAAAAATCGGCGGGATCACGCCCGACGTATTGAGCTTGAGCGGCAGATGCGAGGTCTGCCCCTCGAACATGCGGTTGCCGACCTGGCGTTTGGGATATTGAATCAGCAACCTGCGCTGTGCCCGCTCCATGAACACGATGAAGGCGATGACGACCACCGACATGACAAGCACGACGAGGATCAGGCCGGTGGACAAAGCGCCCTGCCGGCCCAGTTCCAAAGTGCCCGCGATAGCGGACGGCAATTCGGCCACGATACCGGACATGATGATGAGCGAAATGCCGTTGCCGATGCCGCGCTGGGTGATCTGCTCACCGAGCCACATCAGGAACATCGTGCCGCCTGTGAGGGTGATCACGGTCGCGATACGGAACCCCCAGCCGGGGTCACTGACAACGTTGCCGGCGCCTTCAAGGCCGATCGCTATGCCATAGGATTGGAAGACGGCCAGGGCCACGGTGAGATACCGCGTATATTGATTCATGACCTTGCGGCCCTGCTCGCCCTCTTTCTTGAGTTGCTCAAGCTGCGGCGAGACCGTCGTCATCAATTGGATGATGATCGACGCCGAGATATAAGGCATGATGTTCAACGCAAAGATCGCCATCCGGTGGATGCCGCCACCGGAGAACATGTTGAACATGCCAAGAATGCCGCCCGCCTGGGACCGGAAAATCTGCTCCCAGGCCGTGGGATCAATCCCCGGCAGCGGAATATAGGTGCCGAAACGGTAGACCAGCAGCGCGCCGAGCGCAAACCAGATGCGTTTCTTAAGCTCGTCGGCCTTCGCGAGTGCCGAAAAATTCAAATTGGCTGCAAGTTGTTCGGCTGCCGAGACCATGCGCTGAAACTCCCTTCCGCCCTCAGACGGCCCATGGCGGCGGCCGGAAATGAACCTGCCCCACCACGCCAGGGTGCCATACACCCCCCGGCCTCTATGTGGGACGCAATCATGAGAATTCCATAGTCCGGGCGGCTGGATCCTTAGCCCTAGGCTGCCTTTTCGCCCTCGTCTGTCTTGGGCGCCAGCACCTCGACCGACCCGCCGGCCTTTTCGACAGCCGCGATTGCAGATTTGGATGCACCGGCGACCGAAAACGCCACTTTGGACTTGAATTCGCCGACGCCAAGGAGGCGAACGCCGTCTTTTTCCCGGCGCAACACGCCAGCCTTGACCAGCGCAGCAACATCCACGGTCGCGCCCGCATCGAGTTTGCCGGCATCGATCGCCGCCTGGACGCGGCCCAGGTTGACCTCATTGTAACGTTTGGCGAAGGCGGTGTTACGAAATCCGCGCTTAGGCAAACGCCGGTGGAGCGGCATCTGGCCGCCCTCGAAACCCTTGATGCGGACACCGGAACGCGCGGTCTGGCCCTTGCCGCCGCGGCCGCCGGTCTTGCCGGTACCGGAGCCAATGCCGCGACCGATCCGGCTGCGCTTCTTGCGCGCGCCCGGCCGGTCGGCGAGTTCGTGAAGTTTCATCGAAGCTCTCCGTTACTTCTCGTCGCGCACGCGCACGAGGTGCGCAACCTTGGCGATCATGCCGCGAGTTTGCGGCGTATCGGGCAGTTCCGCAACGCGCCCGATCTTGTTGAGCTTGAGCCCGATCAACGTCTCGCGCTGGCTGTGGTGACGGCGTGCCGAGCTGGCATACTGTTCGACCTTAATTTTCTTAGAGTTACTGGTCATATCCATTCTCCGGCATGCGGTCGCAGTTATTCTGCGACGGCTTCGGTCTCACCAGCTTCGCGGCGGCGCGACTGCAGGGTCGATACTTTGATGTTCCGCCGTGAAGCGACCGACCGCGGCGAATCCTGGTGCTTGAGCGCATCAAAGGTAGCGCGCACCATGTTGTAGGGGTTTGACGAGCCGATCGACTTGGCCACAACGTCCTGCATGCCAAGCGTCTCGAAAACCGCACGCATTGGCCCGCCCGCGATGATCCCCGTGCCGGGAGGCGCCGCACGTAGATAGACGCGACCGGCACCGTGTCGTCCGGCCACGTCGTGATGCAATGTGCGGCCTTCGCGCAACGGCACGCGGATCAGGTTGCGCTTGGCGGCTTCCGTCGCCTTGCGAATGGCCTCCGGTACTTCGCGCGCTTTTCCATGGCCGAAGCCAACGCGTCCCTTCGCGTCGCCCACCACGACCAGCGCTGCAAATCCAAAGCGCCGGCCGCCCTTCACCACTTTGGCGACGCGGTTGATGTGCACCAGCTTGTCGGTGAACTCGCTGTCTTCGCGATTTTCGCGTGGTTCACGTGCCATATCGTTTTTCCGTTCCGTTCGGGCGAAGCCCTTTACTTAAACCAGCCCTTTGCTGAACGAGCCGTCTAACCAACAGGCTCGCTCCTCGAATGCCGTCTAGAAATTAAGACCGCCCTCGCGTGCCGCATCCGCAAGCGCCTTGACGCGACCATGATAGAGGTAGCCCCCGCGGTCGAAGACGATATCCTTGACGCCCTTGGCCACGGCACGTTCGGCAACAAGCTTGCCGACCGCCTTGGCGGCCGCCACATCTGCCCCCGTCTTGAGGCTCGTGCGCACGTCCTTCTCGATCGACGAGGCCGACACAAGTGTCAGTCCGTTCACGTCGTCGATCAGCTGCGCATAGATGTGCTTCGAAGAGCGAAAAACCGACAACCGCGCGCGGCCATACGAGTCCCGCTTGATTCGCCGACGCACCTTTGCGGTTCGCCGCACAGTCCGGTCAATGACCGTCGCCATGACATAGCTCCTATTACTTCTTCTTGCCTTCCTTGCGGAAGACAAACTCAGTCGAGTATTTCACGCCCTTGCCCTTGTAGGGTTCCGGCGGCCTGAACGCGCGGATTTCAGCAGCGACCTGGCCCACTTTCTGCCGATCAATGCCGGTCACGACGATTTCAGTCACCTTGGGGACCGTAATCGTAATGCCCTCGGGGATCGGATATACGATGTCGTGGCTGTAGCCGAGCTGAACCTGCAGATTTTTTCCCTGCAAAGCCGCACGGTAACCGACACCGCTGATCTCGAGCTTGTGCTCGAATCCCTTGGTCACACCTTGGATCAAGTTAGCAACCAGAGCGCGGTGGGTACCCCACATCGCGCGAGCCCGGTTAGTCTCGCTTCTCGGATCGATTCGGATCCCCCCAGCCTCGATCTTGGCTGAGACGTCGCTGTGCAGTTCAAGCGAAAGCGCACCCTTGGGGCCCTTCACCTTGACGGTCTGCCCTTCGACATTGGCGGTTACGCCTGTAGGGACAGCAACAGCCTTTTTTCCGACTCGAGACATGGTGTTATTCCTGGTGTTATTCCATTCGCTAAGGCTTAGAACACCGTGCAGAGGATTTCGCCACCCACATTGGCATCGCGAGCGTCGTGATCTGCCATCACGCCCTTGGGCGTGGATACGATCGCAACACCCAGACCGTTGTTGACGCGCGGCAGCGCCTTAACCGAAGCATAGACGCGTCGCCCCGGTTTCGACACCCGGGCAATTTCCCGAATGACGGGCGCGCCGTCGAAATACTTCAGTTCAATCTCCAACTCGCTGCGCCCGCTGGCGTGATCCACGGAAGCATAGCCGCGGATGTAACCTTCGCTTTTGAGCACATCGAGCACGCTCACGCGCAGCCGCGAGGCTGGAGAAGAAACCTTAGACTTCTTGCGCATCTGCGCATTGTGAATTCGAGCGATCAAGTCGCCGAGCGGATCATTCAAGGCCATCGCGTGATGCTCCTTACCAGCTCGACTTCACAAGGCCCGGAATCAGGCCCTTGTTACCGAACTCACGCAACGCAATACGGCTCATCTTCAGCTTGCGATAATACGCCTTCGGACGGCCGGTGATTTCGCAACGATTGTGGATGCGCGTTGCCGACGAATTGCGCGGCATCTCGGCAAGCTTGAGGGTTGCGGCGAAACGATCTTCCATCGGCGCATTCTTGTCGGAGGCAGCCTTTTTGAGGTCGGCACGACGTTCGGCATACTGCTTCGTAAGCCTCCGCCGCCGGTTGTTCTTCTCAATCGAACTCTTCTTCGCCATCAAGATCTCCTGGATTTCCGCGTCTGAGGGATGCCCCTCACTGCCGGAACGGGAAGTTGAATGCAGTCAGCAACGCGCGCGCTTCGTCGTCGGTCTTCGCGCTGGTGCAGACCGTGATATCCATGCCCCAAACATCGGTCGTCTTGTCGTAGTCGATTTCCGGGAACACCATGTGTTCCTTGATCCCGAGCGTGAAATTACCGCGACCGTCGAAACTCTTTGGCGACAAACCGCGGAAATCCCGCACCCGCGGCAGCGCGATATTGATCAACCGGTCGACGAATTCATACATGCGGGCCTTGCGCAGCGTCACCTTGCAGCCGATGGCCTGGCCATCGCGCAGCTTGTAGGTCGCGATCGACTTGCGCGCCTTGGTGATCACGACCTTCTGCCCGGCAATCAGCGCGAGATCGGCCGCCGCATTGTCGACCTTCTTGCGGTCGTTCACGCCTTCGCCGATGCCCATGTTGATGACGATCTTCTTGATGAGCGGCACCTGCATTGGGTTCTTGTAGCCGAATTGATCGGTGAGTTTCTTACGAATCACCTCGTCGAACTGAGTCCGCAGGCGTGGCGTCACCTTTTCTTCAGGCCGGGCGGGCTTGGCTTCGCCGGCGGGCTTCTTCTCGCCGCCAGCGGCCTTCGCGCCCTTTGGCGGCTGCTTGGCCTTTTCGGACTTCTCGCCCTTCGGACCCTTGTCGCCCTTCGGACCCTTGTCGCCCTTCGCGGCTTGCGCCGGCTTTTTTTCTTTGTCAGCCATCGATCTGATCTCCCGATCGCTTGGCGATGCGCACCTTTCGACGGGTCACACCTTCGCCCAGGAATTTAAATCCAACACGCGTCGGCTTGCCGTCCTTCGGATCGGCGAGCGCAAGATTGGACAAATGTATTGTCCCTTCCTTGGAAATGATCCCGCCTTCCTGAGCCGCCGTCTGCTTCTGGTGGCGCTTGACCATATTGATGCCGCGCACAAGCGCGCGCCCTTCGGCAGGATGGACTTCGATCACCTCGCCGCTGCGGTTCCTGTCGCGACCAGTGAGCACGATCACCTTGTCGCCTTTCCTGATCTTGGCCGCCATCACAGCACCTCCGGCGCCAACGAAATGATCTTCATGTGATTCTTCGCCCGCAGCTCACGCGGCACGGGCCCGAAGATTCGGGTGCCGACCGGCTCCATCTGCGGATTGATCAGCACGGCGGCGTTGCGATCAAACCGGATGATCGAGCCGTCGGCGCGCTTGATATCCTTGGATATCCGCACCACGACCGCTTTCATGACCTCGCCCTTCTTGACGCGGCCACGCGGGATCGCCTCCTTGACGGAGACCACGATCACATCGCCGATGGTGGCGTATCTGCGCTTGGAACCACCGAGCACCTTGATGCACATGACACGACGCGCGCCGGAATTATCCGCCACGTCGAGGTTGGTCTGCATCTGAATCATGATGGCCTCCCCGCTCTTGTTTCTGCGTCCAAAAAAATCATACGACCGATCGCTTCTTCTCGCCCTGGGTCACTTCCCATCGCTTGAGCTTCGACAGCGGTCGACGCTCTTCGATCCAGACAAGGTCACCGACCGTAAACTCGTTCTTTTCGTCGTGGGCGTAATACTTCTTCGAACTACGCACAGTCTTCTTCATGACCGGATGGGTGAAGCGGCGTTCGACGCGCACCACGACGGTCTTGTCCTGTTTGTCGCTCACGACGACGCCTTGCAACATGCGCTTCGGCATCTCTATCCCCTTAAGACTTCGCGGCCGGCGCACGTCCCGACTTGCCGGAACGCTTCTGCGCCGCAATGGTTTTGATGCGCGCGATGTCGCGTCGCACCAGGCGCACGCGCGCCGTATTCTCAAGCTGACCGGTTGCCCGCTGAAAACGCAGGTTGAACCGTTCTTTTTTCAGCTTCAGGGCTTCGTCGTCGAGCAAGTCGACGGTCATCGCCCGAAGATCGGCAGGCTTCATCATCAACTCCCAACTATTCGGCGATACGCTCGATAAATCGCGTCTTGATCGGCAGCTTGGCAGCCGCCAATGCCAGAGACTCACGCGCAATCGTTAGAGGCACGCCGTCAATTTCAAAAAGGATGCGGCCAGGTTTGACGCGCACTACCCAAAGTTCCGGAGCGCCCTTGCCGGAACCCATGCGAACTTCCAAAGGCTTCTTCGACACCGGCACATCCGGAAACACCCTGATCCAGACCCGGCCGGCGCGCTTCATGTGACGCGTGAGCGCGCGCCGGGCGGCCTCGATCTGGCGCGCGGTGACGCGTTCCGGCTCAAGTGCCTTGAGGCCAAACTGGCCGAACGACAAGTCGACGCCTGACGTGGCGATCCCCTTGATCCGGCCTTTGTGCGCCTTACGAAACTTCGTGCGCTTCGGTTGCAGCATGGCTACTCGCCTTCTTTATCGGAACTCGACGTTCCCAACTCTTTCGCTACCAGGTCTTTCGCTACCAAGTCCTACCAAGCCCTTCCAGCGCTCAGGACGCATCGCGACGCGGCCGGCCGGAATCGCCTTCCGCCATCTTCTTGTCCTGCGCCATCGGGTCGTGCTCCATGATCTCACCCTTGAAGATCCAGACTTTGACGCCGCAAGTCCCATACGTCGTAAACGCGGTCGCAACGCCGTAGTCGACATCGGCGCGCAGCGTATGGAGCGGCACGCGTCCCTCGCGATACCATTCCATGCGCGCGATTTCCGCGCCACCCAGGCGGCCCGAACAGTTGATACGAATACCACCTGCGCCAAGCCGCATCGCCGACTGCACCGCGCGCTTCATGGCGCGCCGGAACGCGACACGACGTTCCAATTGCTGTGAAATCGATTCGGCTACGAGCTGGGCATCAAGCTCAGGCTTCCTGATCTCGACGATATTGATGACGACATCCGACTTGGTCAGCCGGGCGACCTTCCTGCGCAGCTTCTCGATGTCGGCACCCTTCTTGCCGATAACGACACCCGGACGCGCCGACTGCACCGTGACGCGGCACTTCCTATGCGGCCGCTCGATGATGATCTTCGCGACCGCCGCCTGCTTGAGATCTTGCATCAGCTGTTTGCGAATGGCGATATCCTCGTGCAGCAACTGCCCATATTCGGTTTTGCCGGCAAACCAGCGCGAGTCCCACGTGCGATTGATGCCAAGCCGCAAGCCGATCGGATTGATCTTTTGACCCATGGGTCCGCTCCTACGATGCCGCTGCTGCTTCGACCTGACGCACGATGATGGTCAGGTTCGCAAATGGCTTGAAGATTCGTCCGACGCGGCCACGGCCACGCGGGGTGTGACGTTTGATAACGAGCGCCTTGCCGACAAAGGCCTGCGCGACGACCAGATCGTCGACATCGAGATCGTGGTTGTTTTCAGCGTTGGCGATGGCGGACTCCAAGCACTTCTTGACGTCGCGCGATATCCGCTTGCGCGAGAATTCCAAATCGGCGAGCGCGGCCGCAGCCTTCTTGCCGCGGATCAACCCCGCCACAAGATTGAGCTTCTGCGGACTTACCCGCAACATCCGGGCAACCGCCTTGGCTTCGTTGTCGGCGAGTGCCCTTTCGTGCTTTGTCTTGCTCATCGCTACCGCCTCACGAACTTGCCGCCGGCGCCGCCGCCGCCGGACCTGACCCACCGCTACGCTTCGCCTTGCGGTCCGAAGAGTGGCCGAAGAACACCCGGGTCGGCGAGAACTCGCCGAATTTGTGTCCCACCATCTCTTCCGTCACCACGACCGGGACATGCTTGAGCCCGTTATAGACACCGAATGTAAGCCCGACGAACTGCGGCAGAATCGTCGAGCGCCGGCTCCATATCTTGATCAGTTCGTGACGGCCGGACGCGCGGGAGACTTCTGCCTTCTTGAGCAGATAGCCATCGACGAACGGACCTTTCCAGATAGAACGCGCCATGATGTTCGCCTATTTCTTGTTCTTTCGAGCGTGGCGGCTCGAAATGATGAATTTGGTCGTCGACTTGTTCTTGCGGGTCTTCTTGCCCTTGGTTGGCAAGCCCCACGGCGTGACTGGATGGCGCCCGCCCGAAGTGCGGCCTTCGCCACCACCATGGGGATGGTCGATCGGGTTCATCGAGACGCCACGATTGTGCGGGCGCCGCCCCATCCACCGTTTGCGACCCGCCTTACCGATCGAAACGTTCATATTATCGGGGTTCGAAACCGCGCCGACAGTTGCCATGCAGCGGCCGTTGACCAGGCGCTGTTCCGTCGAGTTCAAGCGGACGATGACATAGTCGCCGTCGCGGCCGACGATCTGCGCATAAGTGCCCGCCGAGCGTGCAATCTGCCCGCCCTTGCCGAGCTTGAGTTCAATGTTGTGTACGATCGTGCCGATCGGAATATTGCTGAGCGGCATCGCATTGCCGGGCTTCACGTCGACATGGCTGCCGGACACGATCGTGTCGCCCTTCGCAATTCGCTGCGGCGCCAGGATATAGGTTTGCTCGCCGTCCTGATACTTCACCAGGGCGATGAATGCCGTACGATTGGGATCATATTCGATCCGCTCGACGGTCGCCGGCACATCATGCTTGCGTCGCTTGAAATCGACGATGCGATACGCCTTCTTGTGGCCACCACCGCGAAATCGCACGGTAATGCGGCCATTATTGTTGCGTCCGCCTGACGAATGCTTGCCCTCGGTCAAAGCCTTGACGGGCTTGCCACGGTAGAGGCTTGAGCGATCGACAATCACCAACTGACGTTGGCTTGGTGTGACCGGGTTGTAGGACCGAAGTGCCATCGTGTTGCGCTCCCTTACAATCCCGTCGTGACGTCGATCGTATAACCCTCTTGAAGGGTGACGATCGCACGCTTGACCGGAGACTGGGTTCCGACGGTCCCCTTGAACGCCTTCACCTTGCCCTTGCGGACATGGGTATTGACGCTCTTGACCTTCACATCGAAGAGTTTCTCAACCGCTTCCTTGATTTGCGGCTTGGTGGCATGCCCGGCAACGCGGAACATCACCTGGTTATATTCCGACGCAATCGTTGCCTTTTCGGTGATAACCGGCGCAACGATAATGTCGTAATGGCGGGGATCGGAAGTTGTCATGCGAACCGCGCCTCCAACGCTTGCAACGCAGCCTTGGTCAGCACCAGCTTGTGCCGCCGAAGAATGTCGTAGACGTTGATCCCCTGCACGGGCAGAACGTCGATGTTCGGAATATTGCGCGCAGCTTGCGCGAAGCTCGCCTCAACCTGCGCACCATCAATGATGAGCGCATTGCTCAAGCCCAGCTTCTCGAAGCTCTGCTGCAGCGCTTTGGTCTTGCCGTCTGTCATCGAGGCCTTGTCGAGCACGACGATGCCGCCATCCTTGGCTTTGGCGGAAAGCGCATGCTTGAGCGCAAGCGCCCGCACTTTCTTCGGCAGTTCGATCGCATGGCTGCGTGGGGTTGGACCAAACGAGCGGCCGCCACCACGGAACAGGTTGACACGTGCCGAACCGTGGCGTGCCCCGCCCGTTCCCTTCTGGCGGTACATCTTCTTGCCGGTACGATGAATCTCGGCGCGGTTCTTGACGTCATGCGTGCCGCGCTGGCGTTTGGCCAATTGCCAGACAACGCACCGCTGCAGAATGTCCCGGCGTGGCTCAAGCCCGAAGATACCATCCGGCACCGTCACGGAGCCGGAGGCTTCACCACTGAGTGTCGTGACTTGCAACTCCATGTCACGCCTCCTTGTTTTCGGCGGAACTCAAGGCCGCCGCGTCAGGCAATCGGAATTTTCCCGGCTGCGGCACGTCCTTGGGCAAACTCTTCTTCACTGCATCGCGCATCGTGATCCAACCGCCATTGACGCCCGGCACAGCCCCCTCGACCAGGATCAGTCCGCGCACGACATCCGTCTGCACGACCTTGAGATTGAGCGTCGTAACCCGATCGACGCCCATGTGACCCGGCATCTTCTTGTTCTTGAAGGTCTTGCCCGGATCCTGACGGCCACCGGTCGACCCGATCGAACGATGCGAGACCGACACGCCGTGCGTCGCGCGCAAGCCGCCGAAGTTCCACCGCTTCATACCGCCGGCAAAACCCTTACCCGTCGAGGTGCCGGTCACGTCGACAAATTGTCCGACGACAAAATGATCGGCCATGATTTCGGCGCCGACCGGAATCAAATCCTTTTCCTCGACGCGAAATTCAGCAAGCTTCCGCTTCGGCTCCACCTTGGCAACTGCAAAGTGGCCGCGCTCGGCTTTGCTCACATTATTGATCTTGCGCGAACCTGAACCGAGCTGAACGGCCACATAACCGTTCTTGTCTTTGGTACGGTGCCCCACAACCTGACAATTGGCGAGCCGCAGCACCGTCACCGGCACATGCTCCCCGCCATCCGTGAAGATGCGCGTCATTCCGACCTTCTGTGCGATCACACCGGAACGCATTGGCTTGTTCCTCATCTTCCCAATCCCAACTTCAGGATCAGAGCTTGATCTCGACGTCCACGCCGGCCGCAAGGTCCAGTTTCATGAGCGCATCGACGGTCTGCGGCGTCGGATCGACGATGTCGAGCAAACGCTTATGAGTCCGCATTTCAAACTGTTCGCGGCTCTTCTTGTCGACGTGCGGCGAACGGTTGACCGTAAACTTCTCAATCTTGGTCGGCAGCGGGATTGGCCCACGAACCTGCGCACCCGTACGCTTGGCCGTCGCCACGATTTCGCGTGTCGACGTATCAAGAATACGGTGATCAAACGCCTTTAATCGGATCCTGATATTCTGGCCGTTCATGGCCCCTCTCTCCACAACGAAGGGGCGCGTGTGCGCCCCTTCTGCTCGTTAATCAGTGATTGTCACGACGACGCCGGCGCCGACGGTCTTGCCGCCTTCACGGATGGCGAAGCGCTGCTTCTCCTCCATGGCGATCGGCGTGATCAGTTCCACGTTCATGGCGGCATTGTCGCCGGGCATGATCATCTC
>DATGVJ010000248.1:0-20021 GCA_035300505.1 Xanthobacteraceae bacterium | reverse complement strand
CGCAGGCGTGACAAATGCAGGCATGACACAGCGTATTCACCTATTGAATTTCGCCTTGTTTGGTTAGAGGATGGCGGCTCTGAATGATTGCGTGATTTCGTGACAACCATGAGGACAGAGGATCATGCCGAAAGCCCTTGGAATGCGCTTCGTACTTGTTGCCGCCGCAGCGGCATATATCGCGTCGGGAACCCATGCATCCGCTCAGCAGCCTTATGGTCCCAATGACGCGCCCAATCTCTACAAGTTCAGTTATGGCTGGGCCAAGCTTCCCGACCGGCGCAAATGGGGCGCTGTGGTGAGCGTCGACATGGACCGCGACGGCAAGAGTGTTTGGGTCTTTGATCGTTGCGAATCTGCAACCGATTGTTCCAAATCGAAGCTTGATCCGATCATGAAGTTCGATGTCAATGGCAATCTTGTGAAGAGCTTCGGCGGCGGAATGATCAACTATTCGCACGGTCTGCATGTCGACAAGGACAACAACATCTGGGTCACCGACGGGCGCGCCATGAACAACGGCAAAGGCCATACCGTCATGAAGTTCAATCAAGATGGCAAATTGCTGATGACGCTCGGCAAGCCAGGCGTCGCCGGCACCGGAACCGACGTGTTCAGCGAACCGTCCGACATTTACGTCGCACCCAATGGCGATATTTTCGTTGCCGACGGTCACGGTGGTGCGCAAAGCAACCACCGCATGCTCAAGTTCGACAAGGACGGGAAGTTCATCAAGCAGTGGGGCAAGAAGGGGTGGGGACCGGGCGAATTCAATGTGCCGCACAGTCTCGCGATGGATTCCATTGGACGTCTGTTCGTCGCTGACCGCAGCAACAACCGCATCCAGATTTTCGACCAGGAGGGCAAGTACCTTGACGAGTGGCGGCAGTTTGGAAGACCGAGCGGCTTGTTCATCGACAAGAACGACATGCTCTATGTGGCGGACAGTGCGGCTGATGAAACCAATCCGCCCTATCGCGCCGGCATCCGGATCGGCAGCGCGCGCGACGGCGTCGTGCGCTCTTTCATTCTGGAATCGGTTGAGGTCAGCGTGGAGGGTATAGCGGCTGACGATGCCGGCAATGTCTACGGCGGCAATACCAACCAGCTCAATTTCCGTCGCTGGACACCGAAGAATCCGCCGAGGTCGTAGACTCTGCGCCGATTTCACGGCGACGAATGCGCGCTGCGGGCGTGGCCGTGTCGCTCAGGGCAGTGATCGTAGGACGCGATCGCTTTATTGCGCCGCTTGTCGGCGGCACGCAGTTGTGGGCCGGGCGGCGCAATAAAGCGATTGCGCCCTCCACCCAACTCTACTTATTGTGCACGAGATAGTTGTTCGCGAAATATGTGTGATTTCCGTCAAGTCGCAAATTGTAGACGATCATTGACGGATGGCCGTCATGTGGCGTGGTCGAATTAAGCGCCGAAAACTTTGTTTCAACCAAAACCTCAATGGACGATGCCTGAACGTACGATGCCTGCACCATTCTGCCAAACGCGACGGTCTGGGGCTTGACCCGTGTCGTAACGGTCTCCAACCAGACCATGTCATCGCCGACTTTGAGTGCACCAACCGAAAGATTACCATTTTCAGCTTTGGTAGCTTCCGGATTGATCGATTTCCAGCCTGCGCGTGTCATGAACGGGTGTTCGGCGGTCACAAAAGCCGGGCCGTCATTGAATGCGTAGAGCTTGCGCGGCCCCAAGACCGGGGTTTCGATATCGACAACGCGGTTTACTTCGCCGTGCTCGCCGAGAACCAGATCTCCGATTTTGACCTCGGCGATCGCGCGGGTTGTTCCATCGGCCATCAAGATTTGTGTTGGCGCGGTGAAACAACTGAGAAAAAGGAACAAAGAATACTCGGCGCTCGCATTGTTACCCCAAGCGCCGCCGCCATGGCCGCCGAAGTAGCCATATTCCCAGGGCTTCGACGGTCGTTTCGGTGCCGCATCCGTCGGCGTCAACTTCCAATTCAATCCGAGTGCAACGACTTGAAATCGAGCGTGGGTGCTCGCATTCTGTGTGACGAAGTCACCACAACAGGAAATGTTGGAAGGTGCCGCCGCCAGCCTGATCGTGCCAAGATCGATATGCTGATAGCCGATGTTCAACATCATGTTCGGACGCAGCATATATTCGATGCCGCCGCCCAAAACCCAACCTGTTTTTATTGACGAAGTCCCGAGACGTGAACTCAAAGACAAATTCGGCAGGAGGAAGTTGCTGTTCAGATCGACATTGCCGTAGGCAAGACCGCCGGTTCCGTAAAGGAGCATTGGACCAGACGACCAACCCAAACGTCCACGAAAGGTGCCATACCAATCAACGCTCGACAATGTGTTGGCGCTGGCGCCTGGCATAATGAAGGGACAATTTCCGGCCACGCAGCGAATACCACCGCTCATCGAGGTTCGTAGATCCGCGCCGGAGAAATCGGCCTCAACACCAAAAACAGCCGAGCCGTTCTGCCAGTTGTAGCCAGCCTGAGCGCCCGCAATCCAACCATCCGAGCTCGCGGAGTTTGTGCCATGCACGGCCAATCTCGGCTGTTGAGCGAATGACGGTACCGACAGGGCTGCCGCCGCTGCGATGGAAAGAAATAACGCCTTCAAGGCCACGGCAACCCGATGCATCGAAGTCTCTCCGCTGGCCCGGTTGCTCCGCCAGCCCGGTTGTGCTTTCGGGACGATTCCCCAAAAAGTCCACAAAAATTGGTGTTGAACAATAGAAACTACCTTGGATGGCGTCCAGTAAGCCTGGGGACAACCCCGGCAAGGCTACGCGGGAAAGGCCCGAGCGCGGTTTTGACGCAACATTTCCGGTCGCATACTTCGCGATGCGCTACCGCGCGAAATCATGATCCCGCGGGTCGCGCCTGGCAGCCCGCACCTCATCTTGTGCTGCGTCGCGGAGAAGGTGCCGGGCTTGCCGACGTTGTATTGACCGCCAGGAGGACGAAATGTCGCGAGTCCTTAGTATAGGGACGCTACCATAAGATGTTAGTCAGTTTTTTACCATGGTTCCAAAGACGTGTTAGTGTACCGCTGTCCGGGCTACCCCCCCGACCCCCCAATGAAGCCTGGACTTTTTGGTGCCCCCGCTCCTTCCCCCGGAGCGGGGGTTTTTCGCTACTGGACTCTTCCGACGGTCGCGGCGACCATATTCGCAAACGCTGTCGCCGAAACTCCATACGCCTCCAGGGTCCGACGGTTGGTACCTGGCGCAAAGGCCGTCAGAGAAGCGGTGGCGATACCCACGACATTTGCCTCCTTCTCATTGAGCAGCAGAATGGGTGAGCCTGAATCGCCCTGCTTGAAGTTACATTGATGCACTAAAGCATCACGTTGAGGGTGGTCCGTCTGGGCAGAACAAACGCGATGGATGGATAGAGCGAAGGGCCGGTCCATTGGATAGCCGGCGCGGGCAATCTCGCCGGGCTCTGTAGCGTTCGGCAGATCGGCATCGTGTATGCCTCGCACCGGCACGGGTTTTAGATTGATTGAATTGGCTAGCACAACAATGGCCCAGTCGTGTTGCACCGTGTTCAGCGGAGCGTTGTCCCAGCGCGCACGTGCTCCAATCTCGCGGTAGAAGACAGGATTTATCTTCAATGCCACTGCGACAGAACTGCCCTCAAACCTGCCGTCGCCCGATTGACCGGCGGCAAAGTGGACCTGGGTTGGATTGATCCAGGAATTCTGGAGTGGGTTGAACAGGCAATGCGCTGCCGTCAAGACATGACGCGGGCCCACGAGTGTGCCCGTGCAATGACTGCGCGCTCCAGTCCCCCGAGTCACATTGACCCGACCGATCGAGGACCATGGCCACACGGCTGGCAATGACGGGACCCGATAGTCTCTGGTGCTAAAGAGTCCTTGCGATAGAGGCGCTGCCTCGGGAGACTGCACTCCAACTGCAATAACAACAACGGCAATCATAGCGAGCGCGATCCACACTCCTGCGAAGCGTACAGATTGGACCATGATGTGCCTCTTTATGGCCCTTTTCGGCAGGGCCGGAACGGCTGCAGCGAAAACTGCGAAGATCAGCAATCGAATGCAATCCTTACTGATTCACTTCCGGAATGCGTCAGCATTCTGACAAATCAATCCGCAATAGACAAAATAGATGGGGACACTCTCGTAGGATGGGTAGAGGCACATCAGCGCGTTCACGCGCGTCTTGACGCGCTATGACGCGTTCTTCCTTTACGCGGTTTGCCGAAACCCATCAGCGGTCTTGCTGCCGGTTGGAATGATGGGTTTCGCGATAACGCGTGAAGAACGCGTTATCTCTCTACCCATCCTACAAACTCATCACGTCATGAGCGGCTGGAAGCGGCCGGCCGGTGAGGCATCGAGCTCGGACCAGTCGATCTCCTCCTGCAGCCGATGATAGGCCTCGTCACCGATCGTGCCTTCGTGGCGCAAGCGTTCGAGTGCCGCCCGCTGATGCTTGATCGCGCGCAATCGCAGCTCGTCGTGTTCGGTGGCCGCTTGGGGATTCTCCGAACTCTCTGCGACGGTGCGGGCGGCGGCATATAGATCGCGCACCGCGGCGGCAGCGCGCGTATCATCACCCGCGAGGCTGTCGAGCGCGGCCTGCATCACGGCGACGCGCCCACGCGATACCTCCTGCTCGATCGATTGATCGGGCGCGAAGTTCAGCATCCTGAGCAGCGGCTTCAAGGTCATGCCTTGCAGAACAAGCGTGCCGAGCACCACGCAGAAGGCCGTGAGCACGATCGGATCGCGCCCGGGAAAGTCGGCCGGCAGCGCAAATGCAGTGGCGAGCGTCACCAGCCCACGCATGCCGCACCAACCCATCAGCAGGTCGCCACGTACGCCTTCCTTGCCCCCGTGCCATTGCGGGCCGAGCCATCCGCAGGTCAGCCGCACGATGGCGCCGGCGCCAAGCACCCAGGCGAGCCGGATGACGATGACGGTCACCAGCGTCGCGAGGCCGAGCAGGAGCGCCTCGACGCGGCCTTCCTCCGACAGCCGGTTGAGGATCGGCTTGGCTTGCAGCCCCATGAGCACGAAGGCGAGCACGTTGAGCACGAACACCGCGGTCTCCCAGACCGAATAGGAACTGACGCGGTTACGTGAGTTCGTACGGCGCGGCGCGGAGCGCGCAAGCGTGATGGCGTAAACCACCATGGTGACGATGCCCGAGAGCCCGACCCGGTCGGCGAAAATCCAGACCCCGAACGTGCCGACGAATTGCAGGATCGTGGCGGTGGCAGCGTCGGTCACGCGGGTGATGGCCAGTACGAACAGCCGCGCCAGCACATAGCCGGCCACGATGCTGCCGATCAGCGAGAGAGCGGCAATCGGCACCGCGTTGCCGAGGACGATTGTCCCGCCCGCCGCGACGACCGCGACCCGATAGATCAGCAGCGCGGTCGCATCGTTGAGCAGGCTCTCGCCCTGCAGGACCGCCATGATCCGCCGCGGCGGACGGAACTGGCTGAGGACGGCTGCTGCCGCGGCAGCGTCAGGCGGCGCCACGATGGCCCCGAGCGCAATGGCGGCGGCGAGCGGCAGACCGGCGAATTTCCAGCCGATCAGCGCCACCGCGGCGGTGGTGACCATGACGGCCACGACCGCGAGCGAGGTGAGCGGCAGCGCATTGCGCTTGAGGTCGCGTGGCGAGGTGTCGAAGGCAGCATCAAGCAGGACCGGCGCGACGAACAACGCGAGCGCAAGCTCCGGATCGATCTCGATCGCGGGCGAGAAGGGCAGGAAGGCGAGCACGGCGCCGACGACCGCGAGCAGGCTCGGGTAGGGCACCTCAAGCCGCCGCGCCAGCGCCGCGAGCAGCACAGCCACGAGCAGGAGTACGAGTGTCCATTCGAAGAGCAGCATGCCGCATTGTAGCCTGGATGGAGCGAAGCGTAATCCGGGATCTGTGCTGTACGATCGTCATCCCTGGGATCACTCAAGACGCACGCTCCAGAGCTGCTCGATCCCATCCTGCCGCGTCTGCGGCAGCGGCGTACGTCTCCTGCAAAAATCCCATCAGGACTTTGTCTGGATTCGCTGCACGCCGGACTGCGTCGTAAGGAAGCAGAAACTCTTTCAATTCCGGATCGTGGATCGCCCCGGGCGTACGCAGCTGGACGCTCTCGAAACCGGGCGGTTGGGGATAGGCGTACGAATAGAACGCAGCGCGGCCATAGCCACCATTGCCGGGCCAAAAACCGCAACTGCTCACTTCATGCGAATAAGCCTCACGCATTACCCAGTTAGCGACATGAGGTGCGACCCCGGGATGCGGCGGCGCAGGACGTCCGGAAAAGCGCGTTACCGCGAGATCGAAGCTGCCCCAAAAGAAGTGGACTGGACTCGTCTTTCCAACGAATTGGCACCGGAATGCATTGAACACGTTATGCACTTGCAGCAGGACACTCCAGAATTGTCGCGCGCGCGCTCCGTCATATGCCGCGTGGGTGTCATCCTCCTCGAACGGAACCGCATCGGGAATCTCGCACGGCATCGTCCAGATGTCGACGTCAATGCCCAAGCGGCGTAGATGATCAAAGAACCTGGCATGGAACTCGGCGACAGACATCGGCTTCAGGTGGAAGACTTCCCGCGCGCCCTGGCTCGTATCAATCACAAGTGCATGATCGATAAAGTCGAAGGTCACATCGAACGACAGGCCTCCATAGGGAATGGGCGACGTGGTCAGCCCGCGCGAAGTCACGTAGAGGGCGACCTGCCACCAGTGGTTCATCATCGGCGTGCATGCCATGCGCACCTTGCCGACTACCTGCGTCCATCGATGCAGTGTGTCGCCGGTCCCGTGCCAGTCCGGCCAATTCAATTCGGGCCAGGCGCCTTCGAAAGTTTGAGAGTTCACGGGTCCGGGTCTCCCAGATACGGCTCGGTCCTGCAGCAGATTTCTATCTGCTGCAGTGTTGGAGCGAACGAAGCGGATCGAACCCTTGTATGCAGCTTCGATATTTCCTTCAATACTAATGACGGCAGCTACAGATTCGACAGCTGCAGCAGCCGACGGTCGCCGATCCAGGACTTCGCGAGTTGCTCCTCGGCTCTGCGGGCGGATTCTTGATCGCCGCGCGCCTTATGCAGTTCGGCAAGCCCATAATAGGACCATCCGTTGTTGGGCGCCCGTCGGAGAGCCAAACTGAATTGGTCCTCAGCCTCTGCGAGCCGACCGGCCTGCATCAGGACAGCTGCCAATGATTGCCGCACGGGATAGTACCAATAGGGCGGCTCCATGTAGGGCAGCGCATCTTGCAGCGATGCTGCTGCCCCGAAGAGAGCGATCGCGGCGATCAAGTTTCCTCGCGCCTGCGCGATACGTGCTTCGATCGAAGCACGTGCCAACTTGAGGACGCTCTCCGCCGGAATACCGGAGTTCTGCAGGACGCTGATATCCTGCGTCTGCTCGAGCGCCGCAATCGCGTTCGCCTCCGCCATGGCTGCATCGAAATTGCGGAGCGTGATGTGCGCACGCGCGCGTGCATAATGCCAGATCGCCTTCACATAGGGCATGCCTTCTCCCGGCTCCGCCAACGCCAGGATCGTGTCGGGGGAACTGAATTGCGCATGCGCGAAGTAGGGCGCGGCCTTGACCGGATGCACCATGGCGATGCCGCGGGCGACATCGTCGGGGATGATGGCCTGCAGCTTGTTGGCGGCCGTAATGACAGTCGGGCCGTCCCCCGACATCTGCGCTGCCGCCAAAACGAAATGCACATTGTGCGGATAGTAGCCGAGCCGATAAACACCCATCGGCGCCTTCGTGGCTTCGAGATAGGCTTCATCAACCGCGGCGGCGATTTTGTTGTCGGCAAGAGCGTCGAGGTAGCGGCCGACGCGATAATAGATGTGACTTGGCATGTGCACGAGATGGCCGGCATCCGGGATCGCGCCCCGCAACCTGTCGGCAAAAGGTTCGGCCCGTTGCGGCCGGTTGGAGGCCTCGACCGCGTGGATGTAATAGTGAATAGCTCCCGGATGATTCCGATCGCGGGCCAGCACCCGTTCGAGCGCCGGCACGATGGCGCGGCTTTGCGGCTTCGGCTCGGTCCCGCCGGGCTGCCAGTAATCCCATGGGCTCACGTCCATCACGGCTTCGGCGTGGAGGACGGCGATTTCGTTGTCGTCGGGAAATTGCGTCGCGACTTGTTCCATGGCGGCCGCATAGGCGGCATCGAGCGGCGCGCGCGCGGCCTTCGCATCTGCGACGTAGCGGGTCGATAGCGCGGCGATCAGAGCTTGCTCGTGGGCCTGCGTCTTGCCGGCGAGCGATTGTGCCTTTGCAAGCGCCGCAACGGCCAGCGGCACCGCTTCCTCGGGCATCGGCATGTTGATATTGGGGCCAAGAACAAGGGCCTCGCCCCAGAAGCACATGGCGCATTCGGGATCGAGCCGTTGCGCCTTGCGGAAGGCACGCCGCGCCTCGTCATGGTTGAACGCGTAGGCGAGCCGCAGGCCCTGATCAAAATAGCGCTGGGCCTCCGCGTTCGAAGTCGTCACACGAAAAGTTACCGGGCCAAGCCCGCTCCAGAGCGGCGGCTCACTGTCTGCGAATGCGGGGGCAGGTTGGACCGCCTGTACGGCGCCAGGCGAGACTTCCACCTGAGCCAGCCGCAAGGCGGCGCGCGCAACGCCCGGGTGATGACAGATTGCAAACTCCGGCAAGGCCACAGGCGAGGAGGTTTCACTCGAACGCAACGCAACTGTCATCGGGTTCATCTGCAGATCAAGGACATTTGCGACAGCGAGCAGGCTCGCGCCACTCAACCCGCCCGCACAGCTTGCGGCAACCATTAACGTTCCCAAGCGCTTCATCGCGATCTCCTTCATCCTTGCGTACAACAGATTAGCGTGAGTAGGCTCAAAGCGATGGCAATTTTTTGTCGCAGTTCTTGTGTCCAAAGATCAACCACTTGGCGGACTGAACGACTGGCCGAGCGTGTGGTGTTCGTGCAAGAAATATACCGCCACGCCAGCCGCAATGGTTCCAGGGACAAGCCATGGATTTCTCACCGCCGCCGGAGCACGAGGACATCCGCAACGCGGTCCAAACGATCTGCCGGCGCTTCGACGACGCGTATTGGCTGGCGCGAGACCGCGACGGCGGTTTCCCGGCCGATTTTCATCGGGCCTTTGCCGAAGCCGGCTGGCTTGGCATCTGCATCCCCGAGAAATTCGGCGGCTCCGGCCTCGGCATCACCGAATCGGCAATCATGATGCGCGCGGTCGCGGAATCGGGCGCCGGCATGTCGGGCGCGTCTGCGTTGCACATGAACATCTTCGGCCTAAACCCCGTCGTGGTTTTCGGCACGGACGCGCAGAAGGCCCGCATGCTGCCGCCGATCGCCCGCGGCATGGAGAAGGCCTGCTTCGCCGTGACCGAACCGGATACGGGGTTGAACACGACGGCGCTCAAGACCAGGGCCGAACGCCGTGGCGACCGGTATGTGGTCAACGGGCAGAAAGTGTGGATATCGACGGCGCAGGTGGCGGACAAGATTCTGCTGCTTGCACGCACGACGCCCCTCGACATGGTTCGCCGCCCCGCAGAGGGACTGAGCCTGTTCTACGCAGGTCTGGATCGCGGCCGGATCAAGATCCACGAGATCGACAAGATGGGCCGCAAGGCCGTGGACTCCAACGAACTGTTCATCGAAGATTTCGAAATTCCCGTCGACGACCGCATCGGCGAGGAGGGCCGCGGCTTCGACTATATCCTCCACGGCATGAATCCGGAGCGCATCCTGATCGCCGCCGAAGCCGTCGGCCTCGGAGCGGTGGCGCTTGCGCGCGCCACGGCCTATGCGAAGGAGCGCGTCGTGTTTGGCCGGCCGATCGGGCAGAACCAGGCCATCGCCCATCCGCTTGCGCGCAACTGGGCGGAACTTGAAGCGGCGTGGCTGATGACGATGTCGGCGGCGTGGCAATACGACAAGGGACTGCCCTGCGCGGCTGCAGCGAACGCCGCGAAGTACCTTGCCGCCGAGGCAGGATTCAGCGCCTGTGAGCAGGCCGTGATGACGCATGGCGGTTTCGGCTATGCCAAGGAATATCACGTCGAGCGCTACCTGCGCGAAATCATGATCCCGCGGATCGCACCAGTCAGCCCGCAGCTCATCCTGTGCTACATCGCGGAGAAAGTGCTGGGATTGCCGAAGTCGTATTAGCGCTTCTGCGTCAGAAAAATATGGCTGCTTCATTCGGACCTCGTCCCGCGGCGCCGAGCCGCCGTGAGGAGGCTGCGTTCTTCACGCGGCCGTCTCGCGCCGGCTAAGGCGCCGGAAGGACGGCGGCTGGCTCCGGCCTGCATGGTTCGAGACGCGCTGCGAAGAGCAGCGCTCCCGCGGCGCAAGCCGCCGTCACCATGAGGCCGGAGGAGTTCCGAGTTTCTGACGCAGTAGGATTAGCGGCAACTCATGCGCCCGCCATTCGCCCCGCATTGCGCTTTGCGTCGCACGAATTACATCTCAACAATGATCAGTGAGGCCGAAGTGGTGATTGTCGGCGGCGGCGCGGCCGGCATCGCGGCGGGCCGGCGGCTTCACGATGCTGGCGTCGATTGTCTCCTCATCGAGGCACGGTCGCGGCTCGGTGGACGGGCATGGACTGTCCGCGCCGGCGGGGACTTGTCCCTCGACCTCGGCTGCGGCTGGCTGCACTCGGCTGACCGCAATCCGTGGACGAAGATCGCCGCGGCGCAGGGGCTCGCGATCGACAAGACGCCGCCGCCCTGGTCGCGCCCCGCGATGCCGATCGGCTTCCCGCTGGCCGAACAGGCAAGCTTCCTCCAGGCGCTCCAAGAGTTTCGAGAACGGCTCGATTCCGCCTCCGAGGCAGTACCGGACGTTGCGGCCGAAAGCTTCCTCGCGCCGGGCGGCCGCTGGAACGATCTCATCAACGCTGTCGGCACCTATGTGAGCGGAGCGGAACTCGACCGGGTCTCGGCACTCGACCACGGCCGCTACGAGGACACCGGCGTGAACTGGCGCGTCGTCGAGGGCTATGGCACCGCGATCACCGCGCATGCGGCCGGCGTACCGGTCGTGCTCGGCGCTCCGGTGCAACACATCGATCACAGCGGCCGGCGGCTGCGTGTCGAGACCGTCGACGGCACCATCGCGGCGGATGCCGCCATCGTCACGGTCCCAACCAATGTGCTTGCCGAGGAGGGACTTCGCTTCACGCCGGGGCTGCCCGGCAAGATCGAGGCAGCCGCAGGTCTGCCGCTCGGGCTCGCCGACAAATTATTCCTCTCGCTGTCCGATGCCGATGAGTTCGAGAAGGATGCCCGCCTGTTCGGCCGTCCCGATTGCAGCGGGACAGCGACCTATCACATGCGGCCGTTCGGCCGGCCGCTGATCGAGGTTTATTTTGCCGGAAGCCTGGCGGAGCAACTCGAAGCCGAAGGCGATGATGCGTTCTTCGCGTTCGCCAGCGAGGAGCTGGTCGCGCTCATCGGCAACGACTTCGCCCGCCGCATCAAACCGCTCCACATCCACCGCTGGCGCGCCGACCCGTTCGCTCGCGGTTCGTATTCCTATGCGTTACCCGGCAAGGCCGAGTGCCGCGCGGTGCTCGCCGCGCCGGTCGACGATCGCCTGTTCTTCGCCGGCGAGGCCTGCTCGCGCAACGACTACTCGACGGCGCATGGCGGCTACCTCACCGGCGTCGCCGCCGCCGAGCAGGTGATCGCGGTTCGACGCTCACTCTCGTAGGATGGGTAGAGTTAAAGCGCGTTCTTCCTTTACGCGTTTTGCCGAAACCCATCACCTTGGCGCCCGAGAAGTCGATGGGTTTCGCGATAACGCGTGAAGAACGCGTTATCTCTCTACCCATCCTACAAACGCATCGAACCCTGACTCTTGCCGTTACTTCTGGGCCTTTCCGAAATAACTCAAATCCGGCGGTGGCTGGTCCTTAAAGGACGGCATCAGCTTGCCATCATCCGAATTGAGCACGTAGGCCTCTTTGCCGATCTTGAGCCAGACGTTGTCCAGCGGGCAGGTTTCCAATATCCACTCCGGGCGAGGCCCGCCCTTGCGGACGACCTTCTGGAGCTTGGTGTAGGGCCGCGTCAGGGCGTTATCGATCACCGTGATCTCATTATAGAGGGTGTTGCGATCGGCCTTGTCGAGATAGAAGCGCTCCTTGAGAATCGTCTCGTTGTCCTCGTGGAAAGGAATGCCTGTCACGTCATAGGCGCGAGGCCCCCGCAGGAATCGGGTCTCGACCTGGAGTTCGTCATATTTGCCGTCGCCATCGATATCGACCCACTTGCCGATCGAGTAGCCCACGAGTGTGCGCGGCGGGTCCGCCGGCCAATCGCGGCCGTCGGTATAGATCCGCCGGTACACATCGTTGTTGTGGCTCGTCAAAAGATAGGTCGTTTCCGGCGTAATGACGAGTTCTATTGGATTATAGACATTCATCAAGGCCGGCATGCCCTCGGGAATGCAGAAGGTCGATGGCCAATTCCCGGGTTTGCCGGCGCGCTGTTCGGCTAAGCTCTGGTCCAATATCTTCTGGTATTCGGGCGTCAGTGGAGGAGGGCCGGAAAGCCGGAGCCAGTTGCTCGGTGGGCCGACGCGATCCCATTGACCTTTGAGGTCGGGATACTTACCGAAATCGACCACCTGCGCGATCACCGGTGTCGCCAGCAGCGCCGTCGCCAGCAAAGCTGGTGCGAGCGCAATTGCACACATCGAGGCAGGATTACGCATGGGCATTCTCCTTAAAGATCAGCCAATTGCGCTGGTTGCCGGCAATTGCGGGAAGGGGCCGCCGCCAGCGCGATTTGCGATGCGAATTTGCGAACGTGACATCCTGTCCCAATCGGCACAGGTTATCAAGCTTTGGCGACGACGTCAGCCGCGTTACGGGCACGACCTGAGGTGCGCAAATTCGCTTAATAATGTCGCGATACGAGCAACTGTTCGTTTGCCAAACATCCAAGAAACCCACGCGCGTTAATGTCATGGGTGCCTTTTTCATTGTGGCCGGGAGGCTTCATGATATCGGGAGCTTGAATCCATGAACGTTCCGCGGTTGGCCGCTGTAGGCTGTTTGCTCATAGTCTCGAGTTGCTCGCTCATCGGATGCGGGGAAGACAATTCGGCCAGGGCCCAGAAGGCCGGCAACAAAGCAGAGGCCGCGGCGCCGACCGATGACATTGGCCAGTGGCAAGGCACGTGGAAGGTTGTTGCCACCTCGTATGACGGCGCACCGCAAGCGGGCGATGTGCAGTGGGTGGTCGAGGGCGACCGCTACAGGATCCGCCTCGACGGCAAGCTTCATCAAGACCCTCATATGATCATGTTGGATGCACGTTCAAAGCGTATTGACGTGTTCCATCACGAAGTTCCCAAGGGGACTTACGGCGGCAGCTTGAAGGGTATCTACGAGATCAAAGAGAACCGGTTGAGAGTCGCTTACGATTTGACCAATCGCCAGTATCCAACATCCTTCGAAACCAAAATGGGGTCGCGGTTGGTGTCCTACGAATTCGAACGTGTGACCTCGGCTCAGGAGCAGGCCAGAGCGGCTCCGAATAAAAAATGATGCCGACGTCGCGCGGCAGTGGCAGGTGGCTTGCAATCGGGAGGGCGAATCCGTATGTTCAACGAAGTGTGATTTTGTTGAACACGAGGATCGTCATGGGGAAGACATCAGCGAGCAGACCCACGGCACCTGGAGGCAGGCAGCCAAAGGGAGGTCCGGTCAAGAGCAGCGCCGGATGCACGAAGGCCGTTTCGCGCGAAGCCAAGGCCGGCCAAATTGTCATCAGCAAAGCGCGATTCGAGGCCGTTATGCGCGCGGCTGAACAATCCGGTCTTCTGAGCGAGAAAAGCGGCCGGATCGGCGGCAGGGTGAGCCCGGTATTGGTCAGGCAAGCCAAGCGGCAAACCGGCATCGAGACCGATACCGACCTGATCGAGTTCGCGCTGGCGACGGTCGCGCTCGAGGACAACTTCGCGGACACGTTCAAGGAGTCTCGAGGCACGGTCGATCCAGAGTTGAAGCTCGGCTACTGATGTGGCGGAGTTCGATTTCGATGCGGCGCGACGTTGGGCGCGGTTCGATCCACAAAGGCCGCTGGCTCGGCGAGGCGATGAAGAGCTTCCGTTTATCAATGGAGGTTTGATTGGCGGGCAGGGGCTCCTGCTCGACACCTGCGTCTACATCAATCAAATGCAAGATCAATCGCCGAGGGCGTTGGACGATCTGATCGCGCAGCGGCAGGTCAACCATTCGACCGTCGCGATCCAGGAGTTGATGCATACGGTCGGTGTACTCAACCCATCGGATGGACGAACCGCGGGCGTTATTGCCGAGATCGGGAAGCAAATCAGAGCCATGCCGCCGCATAGGGTCTTCGCGCCCGACATAGAGGTCCTTGGAAGAGCGGCGCTGCTGTCGGGAATCCTGTGCCGCCTCCAAGGGTACAAGAAAGACGGCAAGCTGCGTGCGCTCCAGGACTGTGTATTGTTCCTGCAGGCGCAGAAGCTTGGCCTGGTCGTGCTGACCGCGAATATAAGCGACTACGATATGTTGCTCCAACTAATCCCGGCGGGGCGGGCGCTGTTCTATCGCCAGAAATGAGGATGCTACCCGAACCCAGTTTGGCGTTTCAGTCTGTCCGCTGCTCCCTCCGACACAAGTTTCATCGGCCGCATCGCAACGCGCATCGACAACGAATTGAGAGGCATGTAATCGAGGACGTGCCCGTCAGCGACTTGGTGGCCGGATGCACTCTTCCATCCAGGCGCGGCCCTGAGGTAGTCTGATTGCGTGCCTGCGCTGCGAGCGCTGACCGAGGAGACCATCATGGTAATGAGGCTTCCACGGCGTCGATTTCTGCATCTTGCCGCCGGTGCAGCCGCGCTGCCAGCCGTGTCGCGCTCCACGCGAGCGCAAGGCTATCCGATGCGGCCGGTGCGTATTGTCGTTGGCTTCGCCGCCGGTGGCGCTGCCGACATTACGGCTCGCCTGATCGGTCAATGGCTGTCGGAGCGACTCGGCCAGCCATTTGTCGTCGAGAATAGGCCGGGAGCGGCCGGCAATATCGCCACCGAGGCTGTCGTGCGTTCGACCGCAGACGGCTATACGCTCCTTCTGGTCAGTTTGCCGCAAGCGTTCAATGCGACCCTCTATGACAATCTCAATTTCGATGTTGTCCGCGACATCGCGCCGATCGCCTCCATCAATCGTGCGCCGGGCGTCATGGAGGTGAACCCATCCGTCCCAGCCAAGACGGTCCCTGAGTTCATCGCCTATGCCAAGGCCAATCCGGGCAAGTTGAACATGGCATCGGCTGGCAGCGGGAGTGTGCCACATGTTTATGGCGAGCTATTCAAGAACATGACGGGTATCGACATGACGGCGGTGCACTATCGCGGCTCAGCGCCGGGGCTGATCGATTTGATCGGCGGGCAGGTGCAGGTGATGTTTGACACCATGTCGTCATCAATTGAATACATCAGGGCCGGCAAGTTGCGGGCGCTGGCGGTGACGACTGCGACGCGTTTGGAGGTGCTGCCGGACCTGCCAACCGTCGGCGATTTCGTTCGGGGCTATGAGGCAAGCGGCTGGCAAGGTATCGGCGCCCCCAGGAACACGCCGGCTGAGATTGTCGATCGACTCAACAAGGAGGTCAACGTTGCACTCGCCGATGCCAATTTTAAAGCGCGGCTGGCCACTTTGGGTTCGGCCGTGTTTCCAGGCTCGCCCGCGGATTTCGGCAAGCTGGTCGTCGAGGAAACCGAAAAATGGGGCAACGTGATCCGGGCTGCAAATATCAAGCCGGAATAATCGCGGCATGACGACCCTATGGCGCGCGGAGAAGTCTCAAAACAAGTAATAATGGTTTGCTATTGCCCCGATACTCACCGTGATGCGCACCCAACTGCGCAGGGGTCACCGCACCGAGCAGCGCCGCTGGGCTGAATGGAAGAGTCCTTGCGATCGCGGGACGTCAGCGGCTCGGCAATTTGGAGAAGAAATCCCAGATAACGACGGGCGAATCCAAGTCCTCGCCTTCGAGCGGCATGGCGTGCCCGCCGTTCTGCACTGGAATACAAACGAGCCATGGACCTGGCCGGCTGGAACCATGTTTGATGAGATGGTCGTCGAAGCCTTTCGTGTGAGCGAGGTTAAACCCCCGCGCGCGGCAGGCTACTCCGACGCCGTCGTCGAGCGAGTGCACCGATTATTCAATCGAACTTGTCGATTGCGAGCCAATAACTCACTACGCTCAGCAGTGTCAGCGCGATCATGGAGCGAGCATTCGCACCAGCCATCTGCAACGTTGCGGCCGAAACCAACCCAGTGAAAGACGCTCCGAAGCGCTTGCTCTCAAGAAAATCGATCCACGATACATTCCGGGAAAATCGCGCAAACTCGTGCTCACCACGGGACGCGAGAGGATGTGACTCGCCTGTTAGCCGTGGGTTCTTGTACCAAAGATTCTTGTCCCTCTCGACCAACTCTTGCTGCAACTCATTCGTCAATGGCGCTGCACCGTGACGCCTGTTTGCACTCGTGATCTCGTGGTTTTCCAGGAAGGCCAGAACCTCGTTCTTTTTGACTGCGGGTCTTCTTGTTTGCGGCGCGGCTCGGGCACCAACCGACGGCAGCAGTTGCGGCAATCCCGGAAGGACCCACGCAATCGCAACACCAATGACCAATCCAATCGCCAATATACTTAGATCTCCCACCATGACATCTACTCCTGTGTGCCCGACGGTCTTGTTGCCGAAGGGCAGGCGCGATGTGCCAATCTCTGTGTGTTCGAGAAACTTGGCATCGCCACAAAGGATCATGGGGAATGTGAACGACCACCGCTGCGCAATGCGCGCAGGATTCCGCATAAGCGGACCACTAGAGTTTTGGGATGGCGTCACACGACCCACAATCCGCACGGCTTCGCCCGCGCGGCCAGGGGCCGCGAGCGGCTAGGCTATGCTGGGGGGTCTAGGCGGTCGCCGCAGCCCGTCCATGGCGGCGACCCAGGGTCGGCGGGGGTTTTCCATCGCGAGTCTTTCGCCCGCGACTTCGGACCGGGCCGGAAACACCACCGCAGGAACGACGCAAATTACGAGTGCCATGTTCCAGCCCGGCAGCTTGACGTGGTTGGCAAGCGCATCATCATCGTCATCGACGGCATGACGGTGGCTGGTGCCGTCAGCGTGTCTGTGAGCAATAACCTGACTGTGAGTCCCACCGGGGTGCTGAAATGCAAAGTCGAGATAGTAGTGGCTGGAATCTCCAGTAGCGGCTTCTGATGCGGCAACGAAGATACCCTGGAGCGCAAAGGCGACCGTAGCCATCATCATAACGATGATAGCAAACCTTCGAAGAAACGGTCGCCTCAGGAATTCCAACGTTCACAGTCCTCAATGATCTTAATCTACATTATATGGTCGAGCGGATAGAGAGCACAAGTCCTCCGCCCGGCACAGTCCCCCGCCTGGCATGGCTCCTGCTCGAAGAACTGATCGAATGAAATGGCCATTTACGGCCATGACCGGTCGCTGCCGTCGCGATCCAAGCGAATCGGGGGACGTCAGCGGTTCGGCAATTTGGAGAAGAAATCCCAGATCGCGACGGGCGAATCCAGGTCCTCGCCTTCGAGCGGCATGGCGTGGCCGCCGTTCTGCACTGAATACAAAATGACCACGGGAGTACCGTCTTTCACCCAGGTCATGCTGTCGACCGAGGTGCGCCCGCCTTTATGCGGCAGCGTCGCAATCTGCGGCGGGGCCGTTACGCCCAACAGCTTTGCCCAATATTTCGCGGTGTCTTCGCTGGAGAGCACGTTGCCGAGCTTTGCACCGCCCAAAGTCACCATGCCGCCGCGAAAGGGATTGATCGGGTCAGCGGTGCCGTTGACGATCATCACGGGAATCGGCTTGTCGACTTGGCCGCAATCGAGATTTTCCTTCACGGGCACGCTAGCCGAGATCGCGGCGACCCCGGCGAAATCCTCGGGATATTCCAGCGCCAGGCGATAGGCGAGGTGTGCGCCATTGGACCAGCCGGCGGCGAAGACGCGCTTCCTGTCGACTGCGTGCGCCGTTACCTCATGGTTGAGAAGGCTTTTGATGAGACCGGCGTCGTCGATCTTCAGCCGCTTGGAGGAAAATGGCGAGCCGCCGCGGCAATCGTTCCAGGTGTTGTCGAAGCCATCCGGATACACGACCAGGAATCCGTGTTTGTCCGCCAGCTCGTCGAATTCGTAATTGGAATATTGGCGCATGCCCGCGCCATCGCCCCCTGAAGGATGCAGCACGAACAACAACGGTGCGCCGGGCTTCAAGGTCTTGGGAACATATTCGATGAAACTTCGCTCGCGGCCTCCAACTGTACCAACGTGGCGCGTCGCTTCACCCATTGGTTCGGCAGCGACTGCGGTGGCAACGAACGCCAACGCGGCGCCGATCGTCCAATGCAGGAGTGTGGTCTCAGCCATGATTTCGTCGCTCCTCAAGACGCATACCGGGATGGGTTACCGCGCCTCCATTGCGGCCCGTACGCGCGCGGCGGTTTCCGGCGCGGTTCGCATCACCTGCTCGACCAGTACGGCGACCTGATCGCCGGGCAGCGGGTCGATATCAACTTTGATCCTTTCGGCCTCGGCCAGAAATTCCTTGTTCTTCATGACGGCGTCGAAGGCGCGGCGCAACGCTTCGACGCGCGCTGCCGGAACGCCGGGCGGCACGAAGAAGGGCCGGCCAAATTCAAGGCGTGCGAGGCTCAACAGCAGTGCCTGGCGTTCAGCTTCGGTCTTGGCGAGATCAAGCACCATCGGAACATCGGGGAGTTCGGGATTGCGGCGCAGCGCCCATTGCGCCAGCACCTTGATCTTCTTTTCCGCGACCCAATTGGCATTGATCGTCTTGACGGTCGACCAGTTGGTGGCACCGTTACCCTCCACCTCGCCGCGCTCCATCGCGAGATGGATTTTTGGCGTGCTGTCGTAGCCGGTGATGATCTTGAACTTGAACCCAAACAGATGGTTCGCCAGCACCGGATAATCATATTGCGGCGATCCCGGAAACTGGGCCCCGACCACGACTTGCTTGCGGCGGATGTCTTCGAAGGTGTCGACCGGAGCGGTGTGCCAGAGATAGGTGACGTGGGTTTCGCGGCTGCTGCTGCCGATCCATTGCAGCTTGAGCGGATCGAAGCGCACGCCCGTCGGCTGCAGCAGCGGCGTTGTCGGCAGGCCGTTGAACGACGCGCCGATCACGGTCCCGTCGAAGGGGCCGGCGGCATACAGCTGGTTGGTCATGGTCAGGCTGCCGGCGCCCGGCTGGTTCTGCACGATCACGGTCGGATTGCCCGGGATCTGTGCCGGCAGAAAGCGCGCGATCAGTCGCGCATTGATGTCATAGCCCGAACCGACCCCGATGCCGACGACGATGCGTATCGTTTTGCCCCGGTAGAATTCGGCAACGTCCTGGGAATGAGCCGGGACGCAAAGTCCCGCGATGGCGCCAAGGGCGATCAGGACGGTTCGCATTGAGTGTACTCCTTTGGATTCCGCGCGGGGCGATTCAAAGGAATCTATCATGGGTAATGGTGATCCGTCATTTTTATGATTGCCGACCCGACCTATTGAAGAATCCTAGTCATCTAAATTTCGTAGGGGCGGGCACAAGACCCGCCCCTGCGCAACAAGAGGTCTTGCAACCCTTCAGATTGATTGAAGCGCCACACTAGTTGAAGCGCCACACTAGCAAGGCTTGGGTAACGGCACGAAGTGCCGTTGTGTCAAGTTTTTCAGACTGCCATTTGAGCTTTTTTGATGCATTCGCTGACCTTTGTGTCGAGATTGTCGAAGGCGCGCTGCAAAGAGGTCTCGATCGATGGCTTTCCGGGGAGCGCGGCGGCGAGGCCTGGGCGTAGCAAACGGTTATAGGTGCGGGTAAAGAACAGTGCGACGCGGAGGCCGAATTGGGTTACGCGATAGCGGAAGGTCTTCGGTATACGTTCTATCAAGCCATG
>DATGVJ010000247.1:0-3115 GCA_035300505.1 Xanthobacteraceae bacterium | reverse complement strand
CGCGTCACCGGCCAGCCGATCTGGCCGTTCGAGGAACGCCCGGCGCCGGCAAGCGATGTGCCGGGCGAGCGCACCTGGCCGACGCAGCTGCATCCGACCAAGCCGCCGGCCTATGAACCGCAAGGCTATAACGAAAACGATCTCATCGACTTCACGCCCGAACTACGCGCAGAAGCCAAACGTATTGCCAGCCAATATCGCACCGGGCCCTTGTTCACGCCGCCGTCGGAAATCAAACCCGACGGCACCAAGGGCACCTGGTACAATCCGGGCGGAACCGGCGGCTCGCTCTGGCAGAGCGGCGGCTACGACCCCGAAACTGCGATGTATTATATTCCATCGAAAATCGGCCCCGGCATCATCACGGTTCGCAACGATCCGAAATCGGACCTGCGGTTCTCACGCGGGCCGGGTGGCGCCATCCTCAACGTGCAGGGGCTGCCGATCCTCAAGCCGCCATACAGCCGCATCACCGCGCTCGATCTCAACAAGGGCGAATTCGCCTGGATGGTGCCGCTCGGCACGACGCCCGCGCGGGTGACGCAGCATGCAGCGCTGCAGGGCCGGACTATTCCGAATACCGGCGGCATCAACCTGCAGGCCACGCTGCTCGTGACCAAGACATTGCTCGTGGCCGGCGAAGGTTGGGGCGGCGAGCCTGTGGTGCGCGCCTACGACAAGAAGACCGGCGCGATCGTGGGCGAGGTCGCAATACCCGGCATGATGGGCAACATGCCGATGACCTATATGGTCAACGGCAAGCAGTACATCGCCTTCACGGTCGGCACCGCGACCCAACCCGCCGAGGTCGTGGCGCTGACGCTGCCTTAGGGTTCCTTGGCCGGCGCTATCGTAGGGCGCAATAGCGAAGCCGCGCGCCTTCTTGGCGCAAACGGCGAAGCGTGTTGCGCCGTAAACGCGGGCCGGGAGCGGCGCAATACGCCATGACGCAAAGAAAGAGCGTCATGGGCTATTGCGCCCTGCGGTACGACCCCGATGAGCACGGTTCAAGCCGCCTCAAACGTCCGCCCGTTTCGTTCAAGCGCGAAGAAATCCAGTTCGCTCGCCGGACACGGAAGGGCGAACAAGTAACCCTGCACCTGATCGACACCGGCGATCCGAAGCAGATCCAATTGCTCCTGCGTTTCGACGCCTTCGGCGGTGACCTCAATATCGAGGCCGCGCGCAAGGGTGAGTACCGACGCCACAACGGCCGCACAATCGGCGCGATGCGTCAACCCGCCGGTAAACGACTTGTCGATCTTGATTTTGTCGAATGGAAACTTCGTCAAATAGTTGAGCGAAGAATAGCCGGTCCCGAAATCGTCAAGAACGACCGAAATCCCGACGTCCTTGAGTTGCTTCAGGATCATGGCGTACTTCTCCTGATCCTGCATGAATACGGACTCGGTAATCTCCAATTCGAGCCGTCCCGGAGGCAATCCCGAATCGGCCAGCACACGCATTATGACATCGAACAGCTTGCCGGTCCGAAACTGAAGAGCCGACAGATTGACCGCGAGCTTGATGTGTTCCGGCCACGCCGTGGCCTGCATGCAAGCCGCCTGCAATACCCAAGCCCCAATCGCATCGATGAGGCCCGTTTCCTCGGCAAGCGGAATGAAGCTTTCAGGCAACAGGAGCCCCTCGACCGGGTGTCGCCATCGCAGCAACGCCTCGACGCCGCAAGGCCGGCAGGTCCTGGCATCCACTATGGGCTGATAGTGCAGTTCAAATCCGCCACGGGATATCGTTGCGCGCAAGTCGTTGACCAGCGTGAGCCTTGCCGCGGCCGTCCGGCTCATCGTTTCGTCAAAGAAGCGGAAGTTGTTTCGTCCCTCGGATTTCGCGCGATAGAGCGCGAGATCCGCCCGCTGCAAAAACTCACCGGGATTGATGCCGTCATCCGGGCCAAGCGCAATTCCGATGCTTGTCCCAACCGTCACCACCTGATGACCGAGACTGAAAGGCTCCGAAACGACGTCCAGCAGCCTGACCGCAAGGCCAGCGGCAGCTTCACTCTGATTCTCTTGCCGGTTCTGGATGATCGCAAATTCGTCGCCGCCAAACCTTGCCAGAAAATCGGTATCACGCAAAGAGGACTGCAGGCGCCCCGCCAATTGCTTGAGCAACTCGTCGCCGGCGACATGCCCGAGCGTATCGTTGACGTGCTTGAAACCGTCGAGGTCGAGCAGGATCACGGCGAACGATTCCCGGTGCCGTTGTGAGCGCACCATGACCTCTTCCAGTTTCGCGTTCAGCGTCGCCCGGTTGCTCAGGCCGGTGAGCGAATCATGACTGGCCAGATAGGAAATCCTGGTTTCGCTCAGTTTGCGCGACGTAATGTCGATACGGATGGACAAATAGCTGACCGGATTTCCGTCGGTGCCCAATTGAGGAACGATCGTTGTGTCGACCCAATAGACCGTACCATCCTTGGTCTTGCTGCCCAGTTCGCCGCGCCATACCTTGCCGCTCGTAATCGTATGGTACAAATCTTTGTAGAATTCCGAAGAATGCATGTTGGAAATGTGAATGCGGTGATGGCTGCCAAGGAGTTCTGCGCGGCCGTAGCCGCTGATCCGACAGAAATTTTCGTTAGCGTAGGTGATCATTCCAGCATGGTCGGTAATGGTGACGGACACCGCCTGATCGATGGCATATTGCTTCTCGATCAGTTCGTGGTGCGCCCGCGACAATTGCTGCTGCGCTTCCTGCATCTTCGCCGTGCTGTTATCCAGCCTCCATTGGCGCCCGGCGGCAAACCACATGGCAAGCAGAATGCCGCAGGTCAGCAGGAGAGAAATGCCGGAATAGATTTGCGCCTGTTCGGTTGCCCGTCTGAACACCTCCGCTTCTGCGATCGCGACGCCGGCAATCAGCGAATAAGGTTCGACGGTCCGGTAGGCCACCAGCCGGCTCACATCGTCGATAACGCCGGGCGTATTCCAGTAGGTTCCGGAGGGCGCGCTCTCCACACGCGCCAACCAGCCGGCGTGCGCCGGGATTTGCCGCTCGAATTCGTACGGATGGAACCTTCCGTCGACGACGCGCGTACGCAGATAACCGTCCATGCCGAGCAGACCGACAGTTCCGTCGGGCCCGAGCTCGACAT
>DATGVJ010000246.1:0-13977 GCA_035300505.1 Xanthobacteraceae bacterium | reverse complement strand
TGCACGCGGTCGGAGATGCACACTTTCATAGATGTACACCTTCCTGGGTGTGTCGGCATCATGATTGATACGCAGCACACACCCACCCTGTCGTAAGCTACTCGACCTGTTCCTTGGGGTAGACACCCCACAGGCGTTCTTGCGCGATGTAGCCGTCAAAGCTTTGGCCCGTGGCCCCTTGACCGGTGAAACGACACCAGCCACCGGCACATTTCTTGACCCAGCCCAGAACGCCGGACTGCAGTTGGGCCACCACGTCGGTTGCGGCATCTCCTTTGGCGAACAGCGGAACAAGGCCTTTGGGCTCCTTGGCCTTGACCACGCCAGTGCGGCGGCCGGACAGCATCGAGTGGTAGACCCAGCCTTCGGACCCTTCCCAATCGCGGATTCGGCGCCAGTTTTCGGATTCAGCGGTGATTTCGACCGGCAACCCGGCGCGCGTGTAAATCCAGGTAACGTCATGATCGCGCGCCGGCCCGCTGCGCACGTTGACGCGATCGGGCTTGAGACTCACAAAGCGCGGGACCGGCAAGCCGCTCTTCGCGCCCAAGCCAAGGACCGAACCAAGGACCGAGCCAAGCGCCGAGCCAAGCTCTTGGGCATAGGCGGCAGGCGCAACGACCATCAACGCCAGCGTCAAGACTGCACCAACAGCGCAACGGCTGCGATGATTTCGGACAATCCAGCGTGTGTCGGGAAAGTTCTTCGCATGGGCAAAAGGGAAGTTCGGGAACCTGTACGCCATGCCAACCCATTATGAACTCGTTAAGTCAGGCGTGGCAGTGTCGGTGGTGCTGGTTAAAGAGCGCTGAACGATATCGAGAAAATTGATGGTAAAAAGGCACCAGCGCGTGCAGGTCGCCGCCGGACAAGGGTCGCGGATCCCTTTGCAGACCCTTTGCAGACCTTGAAAATAGACGGTTTAACGCCAATACTGTAGGTAAAGGCGTAGTTGATTGGGATTGGGAGACAATCGATGCGTGGATCGTTTGCAGGCAGTGCGGCCGTTCTTCTCATCAGCACCGGAATGCTTCTGGCAGCTCCCGTGGGGCGCATAGCCCCCAAGGACATCGAAACGCTGTTCTTCAACGGCAAACCCTTCACAGCTTCGACGACGTCGAACGTCAAATACAGAATGGTCTTTTCGGCCGACGGCACCATGACCCGCGAGCCGATGGCAAAGTCCGGCTCCAAATCCAAGTCCAAATCCAGCGCTAGTCCCGGTCCCAAGACCGAAGGAACGTGGAAGCTTTCCGCGGACGGTTTCTGCTCGACCTGGAAGGACTCGAAGGAAAACTGCTACCGCGTCCACGAAAACGGCGCCAACAAATGGGCCGTCGTGGTGAGCACCCAGGCGGTAGCCTATTGGTCGAAGTAGGCGTAGGTACGTTCCCTGGTGGCGCGCGCCACTACGGCACCGCTGAGATCAGCAGGAATGCCGCAAAGATCACAAGATGGACAGCGCCTTGCAGCACCGAGGTTCGCCCGGTGCCGAGTGTCAGCGTGCTCACGAAGAGGGTGAGCGCCAGCAGCATCACGCCCGACGGCGTCATGCCAAGCACGAGTTTCTGGTCAAGCATGAGCGACACGACGGCCACCGTCGGAATCGTGAGCCCGATGCTCGCGATGGCGGAACCGAGCGAAAGATTGATGCTGTTCTGTAGGCGGTTCAAGAGGGCGGACTTCGCCGCCGCGAGGCTCTCGGGCAACAACACGATCGCAGCGATGACGACGCCGACAAACGCTTGCGGGAGCCCCACAGCTGCGATTCCCTGGTCGAGCGGAATGGACAAAACCTTGGCCAGCAGCACGACAGCCGCGAGCGAGACCAGCAGGAGTGCGAGGCTCAAGAGAGCGACCTTGTCGCTTGGCTTTTCATGCGCCACATCGGGCTCCTCCCCCGGCGCGTCGAGGAAATAATCGCGATGCTTGACCGTCTGCACAAACACGAAAATGCACCAGAGTGCCAATGACAAGGTGCCGACGAAGATCAGTTGCACGGCCGAGTAGTAGGGCCCGACCGTCGTCATTGTGTAGTTCGGCAGGATGAGCGCCAAAGTCGCCAGCGTTCCGAGCACCGCAAGGGCGGAAGAAGCTCCTTGGAGCTGGAACGTCTGCTCGAAATGCCGCTGTCCGCCCAACACAAGGCATAGGCCGACGACGCCGTTAAGGACAATCATGACGGCGGAAAAAATGGTATCGCGGGCAACGCTCTCGCTGCCTTGTGCGCCCGCGACCATGATCGAGATGATCAATCCAACCTCGATCACCGTCACCGCGACAGCCAGCAGGATCGAACCGAACGGCTCGCCAAGCTTGAGCGCCAACACTTCGGCATGATGGACGGCCGCAAACACCGCTGCACCCAGCAATATGCCGGCAAGAACCTGCACCAATGCATTGTCGGCCGGAATGATGGATGCGAACTTCAGCGTCAAAAGGCCGCTGGCGAGGGCCGGCGCGATCCAGGTCCAGGCCGGAATACTGGCCATCAGCTCGCCATCTCGACACGCACCGGCACGCCGTGGGTCTTCGGGATCTTGTCGGCAAACATTTCGACAAAGTGATCGAGCTTGTGGGCCTCGATCGCCTGGGTCGCCTCGACGCCCCCCATAGTGCTCACCCCAATGCCCCGCCGGACTAACGCCGACCAAGGCTTTATACGCCAACCGGCCCGTCCCGGGTAGGCCGTCTACCGACAGGCCGTTGATCTAGGGGATCCCCTGGCGGTCCGTCTTTATCGACCTTGTGATTGCGGCTCTTCGTCGCTTTGGCGGCTCGTCGGAAAAAGCCGTGATGTCACCGCGGGCAAATCCACACGCAATGTTTGATTATCCGGGCGGCTTGTTTGCAACCGGCTTCGAAGCCGCGGTGCCGGGCGCCGACACGTTGCCGGGAGACCCCGTCAGGCGCACGAGATCGCCATGCGCGATCCCGTCGGGCGGGCTCTCGACCACGCGATCGCTCGCCTCAAGGCCAGTTGCGATCTCGACAATCCTTCCAAGATCGCGCGCGATGGTGATGGGCTTGATCACGACGCGGTTGTCGGACCCAACTGTTGCGACACGCATTCCCTGTTGATCGAAGATGAGCGCGCTTGCCGGTACGCTGATGGCATCCTCCGGCTGGGGCAGATCGAGCCGCACGTTGGCGAACCCGCCTGTCATCAGTTCGCCACCTGCATTGTCGACAAGAAGTTGCATCCGGGTGGTGCCCGACGCGATGTCGACGGCACGTGCGGAGGATTCGACAGTCGCCGTAAAGCTGCGTCCCTGATATTCCGGCACTGTGATCTGCGCCTTCGTTCCGACCTTGATGCTGGGCACGTAATTCTGCGGGACGTTGACATAGACGCGCAGCTTCGCTGTATCCGAAACCACGAACAGTGGCAGCCCGTTGCCGCCCGCACTGATAAGTGCACCGACATCGGTCGTGCGCGCCGTGATAAGCCCGTCGAACGGCGCAGCGAGGCTTTTGTACTTTTCCAGTACGCGCAGCATGTCGAGATTGGCCTGCGCCGACCTCACCAGACCGCTCTTGTTGGCAAAGTCGGCCGCGCGTTGATCAAGTTCCTGCTTCGATACGGAGCCCGATTGGGAAAGCGACTGGCCGCGCTGGAGTGTCGCGTTCGATAAATTCGCATTGGCGGTGGCACTCGCCACATTGGCATGAGCCTGCATGATCTGCTGATCGAGATCGGGTGCATCGATCTCCGCGAGCAAGTCTCCAGCCTTGACGGGCGAACCGATGTCGGCTTTCCAGGATTTGATATAGCCCGAGACGCGCGAATAGATCTGCGCCTGGGAATAGGCCTCCAACCGGCCCGGAACATCGAGCGTTGAGCGATTGCTGCGCGTATCCGGCGCTATGACCGAAACCACCGGCACCGCCTGCTTGTCGGTCCATTCGCGCAAATGCGCGTCGGCGATCTTGCGGGTCGTGATCCCGACGATCACGACCGTCGTTGCCACAATGACGATCGCGAGCGCTGCAAGGCGCAAAGCCCGGTGCGCGGGAGCCGATTGCACTTGTTCGGGTTGGGACGAAGTCTCAGGTGACATTTTGGGGAGCTCCAATCGCGGGGGCCAAGATCGGGGTCACGGCTTTGCTCGCGCGCTTATGCAGGATGCTGAAGACGACGGGCACGAACATCAGTGTCGCCACCGTCGCGAATATGAGACCACCGACGACCGCGCGCCCGAGCGGAGCGTTCTGCTCGCCCCCTTCGCCGAGGCCAAGCGCCATCGGGGCCATGCCGATGATCATGGCGAGCGCCGTCATCAGGACCGGCCGGAAGCGCACGAAACCCGCGTCGATAGCGGCCGCAACCGGGTCGCCAAGCTGCTCGAGCCGTTCACGCGCGAAGCTGATGACGAGCACGCTGTTGGCAGTCGCTACGCCCATGCACATGATTGCACCGGTGAGCGCCGGGACCGAGAGCGTGGTTTCGGTGGCAAACAGCGTCCACACGATGCCGGCGAGCGCGGCCGGCAGCGCCGTGATGATGACAAAGGGATCGGCCCACGATTGGAAATTGACGACGATCAGGAGATAGATCAGCACGATCGCTCCAAGGAGACCAAACAGCAGTCCCGAGAAGGCGCTGTTCATGGTGCGAACCTGGCCGAGCAACTGCACCTGCGCGCCCCTCGGGAGTTCGCTGGCCAGATCATCCACGACCTTTTGCACGTCGGCCGCCACCGCACCGAGGTCGCGGCCTTGCGTCGTGGCATAAATCTGCACCATCGGCTGGATATTGTACTGGGAAACGACGGCGCTCCGTGTGGCGCGCGTGACGTCGGCAATCGCGCCCAGCGTCTGCGACGGAGCCGCTATCGCAGTGATCGGCAGGTTCTTGAGCGCGCCGAGCGAGTCGATCTGATGTTGCGGGGTCTGCATCACGATCGGGTAGGACACGTTGTTGTCGGGATTGAGCCAGTAGGTCGGCGCAACCTGGCTGCTGCCGGCAAGGTTGACAACGAGGCTGTTGGTCACATCCCGCTCCGTCAAGCCGACATATTGTGCGCGCGTTCGATCGACGTCGACGTTGAACCCAGGGCTATTCATCGATTGCTGGATGCGCACGTCGGCAAGCCCGGGAATACGCCGCAAATCCCGCAGCAGCTTTTGCGCATGCGCAAAATTGGCAGCGAGATTGGGCCCGCGCACCTGCAGGTCGATCGGCGCCGGCGCGCCGAAGTTCAAAATCTGGCTGACGATGTCGGCGGGCAAGAACGAGAACGTCGTTCCAGGAAAGCGCAAGGGGAGTTCCTCGCGCAGGTTGCGCACATATCCCGCCGTCGGCCGATGCCCTGCATTGAGCTTGATCTGAATATCGCCATCCTGCGAACCGATCGTGCCCGTATTATTGTACGTCATGTTGATGCCTGAGACCGGCACCCCAATGTTGTCTACCAGCGTGGCGAGTTCTTCAGGCGGAACGATCTGACGGATCGCCTTCTGGATGTCGGCAAACAGGTTGGAACTTTCCTCGATCCGGGTGCCGACCTGGCCGCGCACATGCATCAGGATCTGCCCGGAATCGACCGATGGAAAAAAGTCCCGCCCCAGATAGGGCGTCAGCGCAAACGAGCCGAACACGAAAATAACGAAACCGGTCACGAACACAGCACGGTGGCTGAGCGCCAGCGTAAGCAGATCGCGATAGCCAAGGCGGAAGCGCTCGAAGACTGCTTCGAAGCCGCGCTGAAAGCGCACCAACGGATTGCGCGAAGCCGGAGGCGGCCCGCCGTGAACATCGGCGTGCGCATCATGCTTGTGCAATAGATAGTTGGCCATGGTCGGCACCAGCGTGCGCGACAGGATGAACGAACACACCATCGCGGCCATGACGGCTTCGGCCATCGGCACGAACAGGAAGCGCGCAACGCCCGTCAGGAAGAACATCGGGACGAAGACGATGCAGATGCAAAGCAGCGAGACAAAAGCCGGCGTCACGATCTGCGCAGCGCCGTCCAGGATCGCGGTCTCTACCCCCTTGCCCTGTTCGAGATGCCAATTGATGTTTTCGATCGTCACGGTCGCGTCGTCGACGAGAATCCCAACCGCGAGCGCCAGCCCGCCGAGAGTCATGATGTTGAGCGTCTCGCCCAAAGCCCACAGCATCGCGACCGATCCGAGGACCGAGAGCGGGATCGAGATCGCGATGATGAGCGTCGAGCGCCAGCTGCCAAGGAAGATGAGGATCATCAGGCTGGTCAGCGCCGCCGCGATGATGCCCTCGTGAATGACGCCGCTCACGGCCGCATTGACGAACACCGACTGGTCCCCGATCAGCGATATCTTGAGACCTTCCGGCAACGACGCTTTGAGCTGTTCCACCTTCTCCTTGATGCCCGCAATGATGTCGAGCGTCGACACGGCGCCGTTCTTGAGCACCTGCATCAGCACCGACCGATTGCCGTCGACGTGCACGATGTTGATCTGCGGCGGATTGCCGTCGCGAACCTGCGCGACATCGCGAACGTAGACCATGGCGCCGTTCACGGTCTTGATCGGCAGGTCGCCCAAAGCCGCAAGCGCTGACGGCGCATTGTTGAGCTGGATCGTATATTCGAAGGCACCGATCTTTTGCGTTCCGACCGGCGTGAGGACATTCTGGTTGGCGAGCGCAACGGCGACATCGTTTCCGGACAGCCCGCGCGACTGCATCGCGGTCGAATCTAGGTCGATCTGAACCTGCCTGACCTTGCCGCCGTAAGGAAACGGTATCGCCGCTCCCGGGATCGTGACGAGCGGGGTACGCACCACATTGAGACCGGTGTCGGCGAGCTGCTGTTCGGTCATGCCCTGCGCGGATAGCGCGAGCTGGATGATCGGCACAGTCGAAGCGTTGTAGTTGAGAATCAGCGGCGGCGTCGCGTTCGGCGGCATCTGCTTGATCAGCGTCTGCGACACGGCCGTAACCTGCGCATTGGCGATGCGGATATCGACATTTGGCTGGAAGAACACCTTGGTGATGCTCAGGCCCGTATAGGAATTGGCCTCGATATGTTCGATGTCGTTGACCGTTGTGGTGAGCGCGCGCTGGAACTGCGTGGTCATGCGGCCAGCCATCTGGTCGGGCTGCAAGCCAGTATATTGCCAGATCACCGCGATCACCGGAATTCGGATGTCCGGGAAGATGTCGACGGGCGTGCGCAGCGCTGCGAGCGGACCCGCAATCAGAATGAGGAGCGCGAGGACCACAAAAGTGTAGGGACGCCGCAAAGCAGTTTTGACAACGCCAATCATCGCCTTGCCTTACCTCAGCTGAAGAAACCGAGCCCAGCAACGCGCGACAAGATGATTGCTGCGGCGCACAAATTATTTTTCAATATGGCGGTTTTCGCCCCCGGCGTCCATCGCGATGGCGGGTCCAGGATTGTGCCATTAGGACGATCAACTAATCCGAAAGAGTATTCGCCTGCGTCCTTTGACCGCAAGCAGTCGGTCCATCGACAGCAATGCAGGCATGCGTGTCGCGAGAGGAACCTGCAGGTTCTTCGTGCCGCAATGGCAACTGTCCCTGGCGCCTTTCAACTTCGACGCCAATGCCGGAGCCGCGGAGTTATTTCCCGCCGATCACCGCGTAGCCCTGAATCTCGACTTTGGCGTCCGGCGAGGCCAGCGCAGTGATCGTAATGAGTGCGCTACCCGGGAAATTGTCACCGAAGACCTCGCGGCGGATTTGCGTCAGCCGATCCCCATAGCGAACATCGGTAATGAATACGGTCATCTGCACCATGTCGCTCAATTTGCCGCCCGCCTGTTGCAGCGTGCGGTCGAGGTTCTTGAAAAGCTGCCGAACCTGACCTTCGAGATCGCCGGCGAGCGACTTGCCGGCGTCATCCACGGTTGCGGTCTGTCCGGCGAGCCACACGGTCTTGCCGCCTTCCGTAATCACCGCCGTCGAATAGCCGCGCTGCTGCGGGCGATCGCCTTTGATGAATTCTCGGGCTTGTCCCGGGGTCGAATAGGTCACGAGTCCCTCCCATGCCAGTGCGGCAGATGCCGCGACGATGATCGAAGCACGCAAAATCGCTGTCGAGTTCATATTCGTCTCCTGATGTTAAAGCCGGCATGATCTGCCGATCTTCCATTATTCGAAGACTCATGTCAGCTGCCAACACACATTCTTTGACGGGCCGTGGAGCGGTGATAGCCTGACCAAAATGGGGGGAGTGAATTATGCGTGTCCTGGCATCGGTCCTGGTCCTGACCTGCACCGCTCTCTTATGCTGCGCGCAAAGCTTCGCGTCGCCCACCTGCCCGGAAGAACAAGAGGCGAAACAGCGCCCACCCGAAGATCCGTCGCAATGCGATGCCCTTGAACTGGTCGTGCGGAGCCCGCGCTCGCTACCGCTCAACGACTACGAGACCGCGCTCAACGAATATGTCGGATTGAACTGTCACCGCCGGCTGGAGAAAGGTTGGAAAGTCGACAAGCGCGTGCGCGATACCGGGCCCTCGATCGGAACCTATCAGGCCGGGACGTGGACGGGAAAATATTTCGGGACACACCAGCCCGTCCTGGTGTGGTATTCGCCCGAAATGTACGCTTGGCTGAAGGCAAACCGGCCGGCCGACGGAACCCTGCCGACCACGCCCGAGCCGGTTCCCGACGGCGCCATGATCATCAAGGAGATGTATACGGCGCCGGCAGCGGCTTGCGCCGGCATCGACTGGGAGCGGCTCAAGCCGACAAAGAACGGCATAGCCGCTATGATCCGCGACCGGCTAGGCGCCTATGACGGCTGGTTCTGGGCGTCAATCGGATGGACCGGCTGGAAGGCGGACTGGCCGACAGCCCCCGGCAATCCGCTTCCATTTTCGGGTTTTGGCCAATATTGCTTGAATTGCCACGCCTCGGCAGCGGACAACCACACCTTCTCGGCGCTGAAAAACATCAAGGGCGAACCCGGCGAACCGCTCGTCTTTCTGAGCCAGAACTTCTTCCTCGATCCGTCCTGGCAGAGCAGGCACCTCGGCATCGTCCAATCGGCCGCGAAGAGTGCGGCGCCGGCCGAAGAGCCGCCCTACGATCCAGCTTTCACCAAGCTTTACTGGAGCCTCAACGGTCCCCCGCCGCGCAATCGGGTGGGCGCAATGCCGTCGGAGACCTATGACAATGTCTGGGTCAAGGCTGGCGAACCGACCGCGGCAAGTCAGTTCGTCACGTCGGACCAATGCGTCGGCTGCCACAGCGCCGGCGGCACCGGGCTGCAATTCGACATGACGGCGCCCGGCGGCGACTCCAAGCTCATCAACCTGTCGCCTTACGGAACATGGCGCGGCTCGCCGATGGGACTGGCCGGACGCGACCCGATGTTTTTTGCGCAGCTCGCGAGCGAAGCACAGACGTTTCATCCCAAATTGGCGTCGATGGTCGAGGACACTTGCCTTGGCTGCCACGGCATCATGGGCCAGCGTCAGTCGGCGATCGACAGCTACACCAAGAGCGGTGCTTGCGGGAATTTCTCACGCGACACCATGAACGCCGTGCCTTACCCGACCGGCAAGCCTGCGGCGGCCCTCGCCCATTACGGCGCCTTGGCGCGCGACGGCATCTCCTGCGCGTCCTGCCATCGCATGGTGGTTGGGAAAACGGACGAAGCGAAATATTCGAGCCAGCCGCAGAACATGTGCGCCGAAGCGCGGCAGCAGGCGCTCAATCCCGGACTCAACGGTTTTGCCAGGACATTCACCGGCAGCTTTCTGGTCGGGCCGCCGGATCAACTTTACGGACCATTTCGGGAGCCGAAATTAAAGCCGATGACGCGCGCGATCGGCAGCAGCCCGCAACACAATGCCAACGTACTGAGCTCGGAGCTGTGCGGCTCCTGCCACACTGTGCACCTACCTATACTGCACCGCGACCGCACGATCGGTCATACCTACGAGCAAACGACGTATCCGGAATGGGCTTTCAGCGCCTACCGGACCGGTTCGACACCCGACGGTCCCTTGCCGTCCGGCGCCGGCACCCAGCCCCAGTCCTGCCAAGGCTGTCACATGCCGAACAAGGATGCCGACGGGAATCCCTATCGCAGCAAGATCGCGACGATCCAGGAATACACCAACTTTCCCCAGGCGGAGAACACGCTGCCGCCGTCCGACATCGACCTGCCGACTCGTACCGGTTTTGCCAGGCACACCCTGGTCGGCCTCAACGTGTTCCTGTTGAAGATGGCATCGCAATTCGCCGATATTCTCGGCATCCGGCGCACGGATCCAATGCTTACCGATAAGGGAATCGATTCGATCCCGACCGCCGTAAACGCGATGCTCGACCAGGCCGCCACCCAGACGGCGGCCGTCGCCGTCACCAGCGTCACCAAAGAGATAGAGGCCGGTACCCTCAACGCCCGGGTCACGGTCAGCAACCGGGTCGGTCACAAGTTCCCGTCCGGCGTCGGCTTCCGCCGCGCCTTCGTGCAGTTCAGCGTGCTCGACAAGGACAACAAGACCCTGTGGTCCTCCGGACGCACCAACAGCATGGGCGTCATCGTGGGCAACAACGGCGTACCGCTTGCCGGCGAGTTGTGGTGGAAGGCGGATTGCTCGGCGCGGATTGATCCCGGCGCACGCCTTCACCAACCGCATTACCAGGCGATCACGCAACAGGATCAGGCGCAGATCTATGAGGAACTGGTGGCGGCGCCGGCCGACGTCGCGACGCCGACATGCGGCGTGGGCGCAAGGCCCGAAGGCCCGCTGACCACCAGCTTTCTGTCCGTCTGCGCCAAAGTGAAGGACAATCGGCTGCTGCCGCAGGGCTTTCTACCGCTTCGGGACCGCATCCAGATTTCTCGCGCGCTCGGCGCCGATCCGAAAATGGCCGAGGAATCCGGTCCCACCGCCGTGGACGACGATCCCGATTATGTCAACGGCGGCAGCGACACGCTCCTCTATCGGGTACCGCTTTCGGAGCTTTCCGGCGAGCCCGCTGCCGTCGAGGCGACGCTCTACTACCAGGCGACACCGCCCTACTACCTGCAGGACCGCTTCTGCACGTCGAACGGCATAGACACCAACCGTTTGTATTACTTGGCGGGAAAATTGGACGTTTCCGGCCCGACCAAGGACTGGAAGCTGCGCGTGGGGACCAGCGGGCCGGTACCAGTGCCGTAGGGAGGAAGGGCCAGCCCTTATTCCTCGGGCCGCCGAATGCCGTTCGGAATTTGCGGGAACGACCAAAACGCTTGATGTGTACGGCGAATTGCCGTATATGTCGCAAATGACAGACCAGATCACATCCCCTACTGCTCGGCTGGAGGCCCGGCTTCCTGTCGACGTGCACGCTATGCTCAAGCGCGCCGCTGAGATCGAGGGCCGCACCCTCACCGACTTTGTGGTTGCCGCCGCCAGCGCCGCCGCACGCAAGACGATCGAGGACGCCGAGATGATCAAGCTCTCGATCGAAGATCAGGAGCGCTTCGCCGAAGCGCTGATCAATCCGCCGCCGCTGACGCCGGCCATGAAACGAGCCATTGCGCGCCATCGCAAGCTATTCGGTTCGCCCGGCGACAATGGCTGATCCCGCCTCGCCTTTTCTCATCGAGCCACTGTCCGATGCTCATGATCGTGTGGCATTCGCCAGCGACGTCGCTGCGCTGGACCGATACTTCGCGAACCAATCGACGCAGGACATTCGTCGCCGGATGGCGGCCTGCTACGTAGCGGTCGAGCGCTATTCCAAGGCCGTCGTCGGCTACTATACGATGTCAACCAGCAGCTTACCCCTGGTGGACCTTGCTGCGGCCACAGCCAAGAAGCTACCGAGGTATCCTCTTGTCCCGGCTGTGCGCATAGGCCGGCTGGCGGTTGCAATCAGTCACAGGGGCAAGGGCATTGGGGCGGGACTGTTGATTGACGGAATTGCGCGCACGTTTCGTGCTGACCTCATGGCCTTCGCCATCGTGGTCGATGCCAAGGACGATACTGCCGTAGCCTTCTACAAGCATCACGGCTTCACTTCGTTTGCGAGCGCGCCAATGAGTCTCTATTTGCCGCTCGCCGAAGCTGCAAAGCAGCTTGGCCTGACGAAGCCTTAGAGGAACACTTTGCTGAGTCCCGATGACGTTCGTCATCGAGTCACTTGTGTATCGACAAATCCCGGATTGTCGGCGCCGTACCGGATAGCGGATTGTCCTTGTCCCAACGATAGCGCAGCGTTTCAAACCGCATCGCGCGGGCGTCAAGCATCACCAGGCGCCCGACCAAACCTTCACCGAAGCCGACGATCTCGCGGATGATCTCAAGCGCCATCATGGAGCCGAGCACGCCCGCCATGGCGCCCAGGACGCCTGCTTCGGCGCAGGTCGGCACCACGCCCGGGGGCGGCGCCTCCGGGAACAGGCAGCGGTAACTCGGATGGGGCGTTCCGTCTGCGTTGCGCTCGTGCGCCCGGATTGTCGTCAAGGTTCCATCGAACGTTCCCATCGCCGCGGTAACGAGCGGTTTCTTGGCAAAAAAGCAGGCGTCCGACACCAGGTAGCGCGTCGAGAAATTGTCCGAGCCGTCGGCCACGAGATCATAACGGCCGATCAGGTCGAGCGCGTTTGCGGCCAGAAGCCGCGTCGCATGTGGCTCGACCGCGACATGCGGATTGATGCGGTGGATCGTGGCGCCGGCACTCGCGACCTTCTGTGTGCCGACCTCCGGCGTCCCGTGAATCACCTGCCGTTGCAGGTTCGAGAGCGAGACTTCGTCGTCGTCGACGATGCCGAGGGTGCCGACACCGGCGGCGGCGAGATAAAGCAGCACCGGCGCGCCGAGGCCGCCGGCCCCCACCACGAGGACGCGGGCGCGTTTGAGCGCCGCCTGGCCGGGGCCACCGACCTCGCGCAAGACAATGTGACGGGCATAACGTTCAAGTTCTTGGGGACTAAGCATGCGTTAGCTTATAGCATCCGGCCGTAACGATCTGGTAGATTCGCACCGTAGCAGCTGTCGGGCAGGAGTTCGCATGCGTCGCGCCAGTTCCGTATTGGTTGTTTCGGCCATCATGATCGCGGGGTTCGTATTCTGGCATCCATCGCAGAATATGGCATCCGCGCAACCAGACGATGGAACTCTGCGCCTCGCACAAGCCAAGAAGGGGCAGGCGAAAAAGCAGGACGCTGTGCAAAAGAAGGATTTGGCGCAAAAAAAGGACACTGCACAAAAGAAGGCTGGGCCAAGGGAAGTGGGCGCAATCGCGGGCGGCATTCCGCAGCCCGAGCGCACCAGCATTCAGTTCGATCTCGCCTGGACTGGCCATTACAACGGCCTGATCAATGGCGAGTTCAACGACCGCTCCGTTGCGGCCGTGAAAGCCTTCCAGAAGGATTACAGATTCAGGGAAACCGGCGTGCTGGCGCCGGCGGAGCGCGTCCAGCTCACCACGGCGTCGAAGGCGAGGCAAGACCGCGTGGCGTGGCGCATGGTCGAGGACAAGGCAACCGGCGCACAGATCGGTCTGCCGACCCTCCAGGTGCCTAACGTCACCCAGGTTCGCTTCGGGACCCGCTGGTCGTCTGCCCAGGGACAGATTCAAGTCGAGACATTCCGGTTGCGGGAACCCGGAATGACGCTTGCAGCCGTATTCGAGAGCCAAAAAAAAGAACCGCCGAACCGTAAGCTTGAGGTCAACCTGCTGCGCAACGACTTTTTCATCCTCTCAGGCACGCAGGGTCTGAAGAAGTTTTATGTGCGCGCGCAGGTTCGCGACCTCGAAGTGCGCGGCATGACCATTCTCTACGATCAGGCAACGGATGTCCTCATGGATGCCGTCACGGTCGTGATGTCGAGCGCCTTCGCGCCCTTCCCGGGCACCGGCTTGACCGCAATGGTCGGTCCGACCCCACGCCGCAAGGTCGACTACGGAACCGGCATTGTGACGACGGTTGCGGGACATATCCTCACCGACCGCCAGCTCACCGACGGATGCAACGTGATCCAGGTCAGCCAGCATGGCGACGCCGAACTGCTGGC
>DATGVJ010000245.1:0-16285 GCA_035300505.1 Xanthobacteraceae bacterium | reverse complement strand
CGATGCGACGGGCCTGAACCGTGTTGTGGGTGACAATCACGCAGGTCATCCGCCGCTCCAGAATGATGCCCAGCACGAGTTCTTCGATCCCGCGCGCTGAAACGTCATCAAGCGCCGAGGTTGGCTCATCCAGTAGCAGCGCCTCCGGGGCGTTCGCCAGCGTGCGCGCCACCGACACGCGTTGAGCCTCGCCGCCCGACAGATTGCTCACATCTCGCTCTTGGTACCCGGGCAAGCCGACGCGCTCCAGCAACGCATCAATCTGCTCGGCAGCAAGTCTTTCGCCGCGCTGCCATGGTCCGAAGGCGATGTTTGCAGCTACCGTTCCGGGAAAGAGATACGCCATCTGCATGACCATGCCGACGCGCCGCCGCAGTTCTCGTGGCGCCAGCTCACGGTAGTCCTGACCCTTGAGCCGCACGGTCCCGCCCGTTGGTTCATCAAGGCGGTTCAATAGCCGCAGGAAGGACGACTTGCCCGCCCCACTGGGACCGACGACCGCTAGCACCTCGCCGGGCTGCACCTGCACGGTGATGTCGCTAACCAGAACCCTATCGACAATCGTACGGGAGAGATGCTCGGTCTCGATCGCTATGGCTTGAGGCTCCAAACCCCTAGATGGGCGCCAGGTTGCTTCAGACGATTCTGCATCGCCGATGGAGCCGGTGGATCTCGTGACAGTGACCGCGGACATGCTTTTGCTTCTTTGTCGATTGCGCCATTTTCGTTGGCAAAGGGGGTGGTCGACACCTTCAGGCTGCGAAGCGCGCACGCTATCCTTCAGCAAGGGCAGCCCATGGCGTCGTTATTGCCTTCGGTCTGAAATGCAGATCCGGGCGGGTCGTCGACGACGGCGCCGTGGCGGTTGAGGCCGCGCACTTCGGCGTGCGCATTGAAGTCGGATGTACGATGGCGTGTGCGCTGAGCCGGGCTCTCATCCGTGTAACCAGGATGGAATGACCAGACGGAACCGTTACTTCCGGGCTCGTAAGAGTGCGAGACCGCATCTGCCGCGGCCACGCGGGCGAGTGAGGGGCTGGCGGCACTGACGGCCAAGCTTCCAACTAGGCCGATGGCAACCGCGAGTTTCGCAATCACTTTTTTGGAGTTCGTCATGATAGTCTCCTTGCTTGTTTCAGGTCTTGTGATTGAGCCTGATGAGAGCGATATAGGTCGCGCCGCGCATGTTGGAAATGCATTCTCTTCATTCATATATGTCCATTAAGCATTATGTCGTGGGAGGATCCCTTGCCGACACCCAGCGTGAAATTGGGCGCAATCGACCTCAATCTGCTCATTGTCTTCGACGCTGTGATGCAGGAACGAAATGTAACGCGCGCAGGCCAGCGCCTTGGCCTTAGCCAACCCGCGATGAGTCATGCATTGACCCGGCTGCGCTACATGTTGAAAGACGATCTGTTCATCCGCAGCCCCAAAGGCATGTTGCCGACACCGCGGGCCGAGCAACTTGCATTGCCTGTCAGATCGGCGCTTGACGGGTTGCAGCATTCACTTGAGCCCACCCAATTCATTCCTTCCAAAGCGACGAGAAGCTTTCGGGTTGCAGTGGACAATTATTCGGCGGTTGTGTTGGTCGGACCTTTGGCCGGGCGGATCACCAAGATTGCTCCGGAGGTGACCCTCGAGTTTCGCCCAAGCGGTACGCTCAAAATCCTCGACCTGCTCGATCGCGGTGAGCTGGATTTGGCGATCGGCCCCTACCTGGAGCAAGCTGAGCGATTTTCGCGCCAGGCACTGTTGCAAGATGACTTCGTTCTTGTATTGCGCAAGGATCACCCCGCAACAAGCACCCGCGAACTATCGATGAAAAGATTTGCCGCGCTTTCGCACCTTGCAATTTCATCAGTCGCGTATGACACAGTTTTCATTGATCAGGCCCTTGCCCGGCGGAAGCTGACGCGCCGGATAAAATTGCGCGCACCGTTTTTGTCTGCGGTGCGCATCTTGGTCGCCTCGGAAATGGTGTCGGTTCTCCAACGACGCGTCGCCGAAGAATTGGTTCGTTATCGTCCGCTCGTGATTCGCCCGCTGCCGCATCCGTCACCCACATTAGAAACCGCAATGATTTGGCCGCGGTGGCTTGATAATCAGCCGCCGCATCGCTGGCTGCGCGAGATCGTCGGACAAGTTACTATGGGCCTTCGTTCCGAATAAGGAATGTCTGCAAGGGGTCAATGGACTAATACAGCCGAGGACGACACTTGTGGCAATAGCAAACGATGAGCTCTTTTTCATCGCGATGTTCTCCGCTTTGAATGAATTGCATCCAAATAGAGCAGCGCGAATAGCCACGCTCGCTACTGGCTGCCATCACGTGCAGCTTGCGCCCGAGCGCATCGGCCGCCATCCTTCTACCCGCTCTGTGCATGGGATTGCGCGCGCACTACCAAGCTCAGATAGGTTCTTACTGGGGAAAAGTGGCCGAGGATGTGGATAAGTCGCAAAAAGCCAATGAACGATGGGCGGCTGAACAGCAGGCGGCGAAAGCCGATGTCGCACCTACACCAGGAGATAATGGACATGACCAGCGTGAGGGCGGTAAATTACCAGCGCTCCCCCCCACAGGGAGAGCATGACGAACCTCCGAGCCCCAGCATGACTCCCCTGTCTCAGCTGGGGCTCACTTTTTAGGCAGTGAGACTATTTTTTATGCCGTGCTTTTCCCGCCCATTGCTGCGATCTCGGAACGGCGTTTCTTGCTTAACTTCTTGGCTCTCGCTTTACCCCCATGCCGGCGAAGAAGCGGACTATCTGTTTTTGGGTTGGGTTTCATAATAATGTTTAAAGCTTTTCTAGCAATCGCATCAGCACATTTTTGGTACGCGGGTCGCTGAAATCGTGCAGGCGCGTTCTTCACGCCACGTCGACAGCAATTCTTTCCGTCGCGGTTTATCAGCTCCTCCAATTTCAACGCGATCAGCTTTATCGATTGGAGCGGGGTTATCGATAGAATCATCGGTGTGGTCCCTTTCACGCTATCGCCAAGCTGACGTCGCATTGATGAACCTGAACCCGGAGTCGCATTTATAACGTGGTCCTCATTATTCTCGATCCCACCGGACCAGGATAACCATTCAGTGTCGGCCAAATTCGGCTTGATCGGCCCGATTGCGTCCTTACTCCGCTCGCGCCGTTCGCGCGCGCTGAAGCACCGCACTTGTGACATTCGTCGATGTATTGACCAAAGCCTGCAATTGCGCGCCACTCATCGGCTCAAATTCCAGTTTGGTGCTCTCGATCTCGGCCAAGAACGCGGCGTCCTTCATCGTTGCATCGGACCCCGCGCGCAATATTCGGGTCATCTCCGCATCCAGGTTTGGCGGCGCGATCACGGTGCGGCCAACGGCGCCGCTTGCCGCATAGAAGGCCAGCGCGTCTTTGTCTTCACGGGCTTTTCCCCAGCATCTCCATGACATTCACGTCAAACCTGATCCCGCCCTGTTTTCGAACCAACACGCCTCATCCGAATCGCCAACCCGTGAATCATACTCGCTGCGATGAAAAAAATGATTTGCCGAATAACCCTGCCACGTTAAAGAAGATCGGCCACACCAAATAAAACAGCGCCACCAGATACAATTCTCGGAACTCATCTCCGAATGCCCACATGCCGCTGGAGGCGCTTCGCTGTTCGAAGATCGCGGCGACTGGAACGCCTGTTCTGATCGATTCCACTGCGATCGACAGGTCGCTCCAAAGCATAATCGCCAGAAAAGCTGTAATCCGAATGGCAACAAAAACCACGATCTCATAGGCTATACGTGTCAGCGGCCTCATCCCGCTGATAAAACGCTGATACAGGTCCCCACTATCCGGCGCCCGGTCCTTAAGCACGGTCAGCACTGCCAATCCGTACGGCCCCAATAGCGCCGACGGCAGCCACCAATATGATCGCACCTTGGCTTTGAGCAGGAAAGCGCAGCACATCAGCCAGAGACCGCAACCGATCAAGGCGCTCGTTAGCAGAACCACGGTTTTTGCTGTTTCCAATAGCCGATAATTGCGCACATAATCCGGATGCCCAGCGGCGATCTCTGGATTAATCGCGAAGGCTGTCATCGGCCCCAATATTGTGACCACGGGGATTAAGAGCAGCGCGGCCACCGCCAGAAAATGATATCTTTTCGTCATGCAAAGTATGCCCCTTGACGCAATGCGTCATACCCAAGGCCGTTACACTGTTGGCGACGCGGCCAATTCTCGCCAACACAGGGGCGATCTACTCAGCGCCAATTAAGCGCAATACCGGGCGAATATAGGAAGCCGAAGCCTAACGATTTATGATCCTTTTGGGTCAATTTCTTCCGTTATTACAAACAATTTAGGACGGTCGGTGTACGCTCAACTGCGGAAGCAGGGACCGGAGGCGTGTTGTGACCGATGAACACAGATTCGACGAAACGATCACCATCAAGCTCAAGCGCGATGAGGCAATTGTGCTGTTTTTCTACTTGAGCCGAGAGCTGCACGCCGTCGCGGAAGAGAAGAACCTGCGTGGAAGCTTCGTTCACGCCGCCGAAATGCACAGCCTCTTGTGCCTGCACCAGGAGCTTTTCCGCCCGCTCATGGATATCGGCGCACCGAGCGCCGAAGGAATTGAGCTGGCGGCGCGTGAACACCTGTTGAAGCGGCATGTCTGATGCCAGCCTCCACCTGATCATTCAGTGTCGGCCAAATCCGGCTTGACCGGCCTGATTGCATCCTTACTCTGCTCGTGCGGCTCGCGCGCGCTGCAGCACCGCACTTGTGACAATCGTCGATCTATTGACCAACGCCTGCAATTGCGCGCCGCTCATCGGCTCGAATTCCAATTTCGTGCTCTCGATCTCGCTCAAAAACCCGGCGTCCTTCATCGTTGCATCGAATCCCGCGCGCAATATTCGGGTCATCGCCGCATCCAGGTTCGGCGGCGCGATCACGGTGCGGCCGACGGCGCCGCTTGCCGCATAGAAATAGAAGGCGAGCACGTCTTTGTCTTCACGGGTTTGGCCGAACTCGACCACGGCCGGTACGTCAGCGAGATCGCGGCTGCGCGTAAGTGCGAATTGGACGATAATTCTGATCAGTTTATTGTCGAGCCAATCCCTTTGTGTGGTCTTGAGTGTGTTGAGCGAACTGGTGGCGCCGTCGACTTCGCGGCGCGCCATGGCGAGGTGGGCGGCAGAGGTCGTGGCGTAACCCGACACGACTTTCCATTTCATCGCGGCCATGCTGTTGAGGAGGCGTGGATAGACGGACGACGACGGGCCGGTGCCCGCAAAGGCCGCCTCCGTTGTTTTCAGGTCGTCGATCGTTCTCACGTTTGCGGTGTGCCAGACGTAGGACACTTCGACATTCGGCGCGAATCTTCCGATCCAGTTGAATTTGCCGACGTCGTAACTGACGCCTGCGGCGCCCAGGAGCTGTTCTTCGCCGATCGACTGCGCCACGATTCCAAGAGCCGTGCCGTCCCGCGGCGCGACCGCATAAAGATAATTGGCGGCGCGGATCGAGGCAGCGCCCGGCATGTTCGATACGACGACGGTCGGATGACCGGGAAGGTGGCGGCCGAGATGGCGGGCCAATACGCGACCATAGAGGTCGTAGCCACCGCCGGGGCCATATCCCACATGGATCGTGACTGTTTTGCCGGCGAAGTTCGGCGAGGGAGATTGCGCATGGGCAGGCGCGGTGGCCAGGATGATGGCTGCAACGGTTAACATTATGTAATTCAAGAGACCGCCACGACTCAGCGGAATCGCCGGCAACTCCTTGCGCAATAAGGATATAATCGTCTTCTTGATCATCTGGCTGGTCCCAACGGCTTGATCGGGGCCTGCGACACCAAGCTGCACCCCTTCAACTCTCGGTAACGCGACCCAATATATGAGGGCGTGAAGCGCCATGCTATGACGGCGCCAAGGTTTCTGGGCTCTGCCCTTGAGGAGATTTGAAATGCGTTTTCCAAGCTTTCGTCCGCTGCTCGCGATCGGCGCTGCCTTGACGGCGCTGGTAATGATCGCGGCGTCAGTCGATGCGGCTCCGCGCATGAATTTCGGCAGCCGCGGCAGCAAAACGTTTTCCCCGCCGCCTGCGACACAGACGGCACCTACAACGGCGGCGCCGATTCAGCGCAGCGTAACGCCGCCGGCGCAACCCGGCGCGAGCACGGCGGCGCGCCCGGCAACGCCCGCGACTCAGCCCGGCGGTTTCTTCAACCGTCCGGGCCTGCTCGGTGGTCTCGCGGCAGGCTTCCTGGGCGCCGGCCTGTTCGGTATGCTCTTCGGCAATGGTTTGTTTGGCGGGCTCGGTGGTCTTGCCTCGATGCTCGGCTTGATATTGCAGCTCGGCCTCGTCGCGATCGTCGGCTACATGCTGTGGTCCTGGTGGCAGCGCCGCAACCAGCCTGCAGCGGCTTACGCGGGCGCACCCTACCTGCGCGAGGTACACGCGGATGCCACGCCCCAAAATTTTGGCGGCATGGGCGGATCGGCACCGGCATCAAAGGCCGGCAGCGACCAGATCGGCACAACGCCGGCAGACTTCGATGATTTCGAACGCTTGCTGGGCGAGATTCAATTGGCCTATGGGGCGGAAGACCTCAACAGGCTGCGCGCCTGCCTCACGCCTGAAATGCTCTCCTACTTCTCCGAGGAATTGACCAACAATGCGGGCCGTGGCGTGGTCAACAAAGTTTCCGATGTGAAGCTGCTGCAGGGCGATCTTGCGGAATCCTGGCGCGAAGGTGCGCGCGAATACGCAAGCGTTGCGATCCGTTACGCCATCAATGACCAGATGGTCGAACGTGCTTCAGGCCGCGTGATCTCAGGCGGCCCGCAGGAGGCTACCGAAGTGTGGACCTTCGTGCGCGTGCAGCGCGGCGCTTGGCTGCTCTCGGCGATCCAACAGGTGTCGTAGACAGCGCGCATTGCAGTCACAAAAAATCGTACCAGGAGAGTTGCACAATGGCCGGGCTCATCCCCCGGCCATTTCGTTGGTGGTCATTGGGGCCCGTAGGATGGGTAGAGCGATAACGCGTTCTTCACGCGTTTTCGCGAAACCCATCATGCCGTCTTGCGATAAGACGATGGGTTTCGCAAGAAAAAGCGCGTTCAAGACGCGCCTTTTCTCGCTCTACCCATCCTACGTAGCGCGCGCCCATGAGAGGCGATCAATCGCCAACGCATGTGCATTTCGGCATACTGTTTTCATGATACTTAGGTTCACGAGATAACGTGTGTCATCGCTCGAAGGCTGGCTCGGATAACATGGCGATTTATAGAAACAATCTTTGGTCGGTCGAGCGACCGAATACGGCGACATATCTGCTGATTGCGGTAAATATTGCGGTCTTTGGCTTGTGTCTAAGTCAATCGAATTCTGCCGCGATCCCGTCGGACGTGCTGCTTCGCTATGGTGCCATGTACTCTCTGGCGATCGTAAAGCACGAATACTGGCGATTGGTTACTCACGCATTTCTTCATGCCAACCTGTTGCACATCGCGACCAACATGATCTGCCTGATGCTTTGGGGAGGGCCCCTCGAAAAGCGCGTCGGCGCATTCTATTTCCTCCTCATTTATTTCTGCGCGATCATTGCGGGTGCAATCACGAGCTATCAATATCATTCCGGAAACTATCTGGCGGTTGGCGCATCGGGTGGGGTGTCAGGCGTTCTGGGAGCGCTGCTGTGTTTGTGGATCCTGGGCAAAATCGATCTCTCGTTGAATTTTTTCGTCATCAATATCGGGCTTAATGTGGCGATTGCGGCGACTGCAGCCAGAGTCGACTGGGCTGCCCATTTTGGCGGTTTTACAGTTGGGCTTATCGTCTGCGCATTGATCGATGTTGTCGCGCGGACAGCCAAGTTTGCTCTGCGTTGCAAATTTCCGGAATTTGTCAAGATCAACGGCTTTGTCATCGGCGCGACGTTCGGGCTTCTACTATGGGGCCACATGTCTTCGGCGATGCCCTCTGCCAACGCGACCGGGTGGTGGGTTGCTTATGGAGTAGCGTGCTGCGTCGCGATCAAGCTTGTCGATTTGGCGCTGTCCTTGAAGAAGGGGCTTGCGGTCATCGTGGTCGCATTCGCGGTGGCAAATTCAGGTCTCATGTTGTACGCGGGCGGTGAGCTGAGCGAATCCGTCAACGAGGCCTGTATGTCGCAACCGTTTGCGCGGATCGAATTCATCGCTGCCATGCTGAATGCTGCGTGTGCTCAATACGGGATGGCAATTGTATTTATTGCAGCAGGTACGTTCGCTATTACAATTGTTGCATATTCACACGAACTTCGGCGCGGGATCGGAGACATTGGGTTTGTCGGCGCATCCCTGACTGCTGAAAGGAAACGTCGGGACGGCATTTAATTGGACTTCGCGGATCATTACCGCCGCTCGCTCCCGCGCTTGATGTAGTCCTCGGTGAATGCCTTGAGTTCGGGACTTATCGACAGGCCGTTGCGGACATCTTCGTTGAGGGCAGGCGAGGACACATATTCCGGCGTTTCGCCCATCGTCTTCTGCGCCTCTTCGACATAGGCCTTGTCTTCATTGAGCGCCAGCACTGCCTGTCGCAGCAAGTTCACGATCTCCTTGGGTGTGCCGGGCGGCATGGCGATCAGGCGATACATGGTGCCGTTGACGAGAAGCAGCGATCGATAGACGTCCCACAGCGGACCGGACGGCATCGTGCCCTTGAGACTCACGTAGAGTTCCTGGAAGGGCAGGATCGGGAGACCTTTCAACTGTTTCGGCACGCTGAACGTCGTGCCATCGAAGCCCGGATCAAAATAGGTCGTGACCAGTTCGCCGGCCTTCACCTGTGGCTCAACTTTTGTGAGGTAGACCGGCGGAGAATCCGCATAGTAGCTGATTTCGCCGCGCTGCATGGCCAGCATCGCCTGGGCGCTTGAATTGTAGCCGGTCACATATTTGTATGGCACGCCCAGGATGTCGAGCGTGAGCCGCATGGCGAGATCCTTAGGTCCGTCGCGATTGAGGCCGCCCACAACGAGGTCCTGCGCCTTGACGATGTCGGTCGCGGTCTTCAATCCGGGCTTCACATCGGCCCGCATGAAATGAATGCGGCCGTTCGGTATGGCGGCGACAAATTCATATGTACGGAAGTCGACGTTGAAGCGCTCGGGCGTGCTCACGAAGCGTTGCGAGGAGCCAGTCAAATATCCAAGGATCGAGCCGTCGCGCGGCGCCACTTCGCCCAAATATTTGGCGCCGACGAGGCCTGCGGCGCCACCCATGTTCTGCGCGATGATGCTTGGATTGCCGGGGATGTGTTTGCCGATGTGGCGAGCGAAGGCACGGGCCTCGATGTCGGTCGGTCCTCCGGCTTCGTAGTTGATCAACACCGTGAGCTGCTTGCCGGCGTAGAAATTCTGGGCCTCTGCGTTGCTGCCCATGGCGGTCAGCAGAATGAACCAGATGGTCCGCATGACTTGCTTCGGCATCGCATAGGCTCCCGGAAACCTGAACGACGGATCGCCTCCTTATACAACAGGCGCCAGGAATGCCGCAGCCAAACCGTACGACGATAAAAATGCAATAAAATTAAATAGTTATGCCAACCATTAACCCTATTTGAACCTTTTCCCCGGCTGCCGCAACTAATGCGCATAGGGCCCAAAACTTCATAGAGATGGGTCTGGTGGAGGGAACAATGGCAAACATGCGCATCGCCATCGCAGCAGCTCTGATGCTCTGTGCGTTCATTCCGGTTGGCGCCGAGGCGCGCGATCTTTCCTGCAACCAATCCCTTGCCCGCCACGTCGAAGCGCTGCGCATTCTTGAAGACAAGGCCGCCAAGGCGGAGGCCATGGCGCAGGATAATCCGCTCTATGAATCGGACGTCGGCTATTACAAGTCCGTGCTGCGCGACGCGCGTGCGTGTGTAAAGAATCTTTCCACGGTCGTGTCGGTCTCGCGCTAAGGGTTGCCACGAAATCCGAGCAACGTTGCCACCGTCTGCAGCCGCACTTCCGCGTCTACAGCACCGTCGTCAGAAATTTTTGTGATCCAAATTCCCGCCGGCGGCGGATGCGTCTTATTCAATCTCTCCGCGCATCACAGCTTGGCGCTTCATCGGCCGCCTACATCGGCCGCGCGATCGATGCAATTTCAATCTGCAACCGAATTTCAGCTTCGACCGCTTTGACCGAACGGCCAATTTCCTCAAACGCGACGACTTGTTCAATGCGTTTCGATGCTTTGCGCAGCTCATCAGCCGACAATATCGCATCGAGAACGCCGCTCGAATCCGCAAGGCTGAGCAGGAGCGTGTCGCGCGGACTGGGGATCGCATCGTCGAAGACGACGGCAAGGAGGCGACCCTTCGCCTCGCGTTCTTCCCGTCCAGTGTTCTGGGGATAAGCGCGTCGCGAGAACATCCAGAGGAGCCGGCGGTCTTCGGCGCGAAGGATGCCGGCGCGAACGAGGCGCTCAAGCACGTGGCTCGTCAGGTCGCCTTTGTGAAACGCGAAGTGACGTATCCAAGATTTACTGCCGTCATGCCGGGGCTCAGCTGCGATCTCCTGCAAGGCACTATCAAGCATCTCGTCACCGACCGGCTTCGGATCAATGACATAGAGCGACTTCAAATCGGTATCGATGCGAGCGAGAAGTGCAAGTTCCATGAGAATACCGCCCGCGATAGCAACATTGGCGAAACCGGCGCAGAGCGGCCTTATGGCGCCGGTTTCGTCGTCGAGCATCAGAACGACGATCTCGTCGGCAAGCGTCAGATGTTCCATGATATACACCTTCTCAGGCGCCAAGCTTTCTCAGGCGCCAAATCTTCTCAGGCACCAAGCCGTAAGCGCGCCTCGTTTTCATCGGAAACGACTGGAAGTACGGTGTTGAAGCCGGATGCCTCAAAGACCTCATTGACCGCGGACTGCAATCCGAATACGGCGAGGCCGCCTTGGCCCGCTTTGGCGCGCTTCGCGGTCGACAAAATGCAACGCAGGCCGGCGGACGAAATATAAGTAACTGCGCGCATGTCCAGGATGACTCGCGACGTCCCACCGTTGATGGAGGAACTCAGGGCCTGCTCCAGATCCGGGCTCGTCAGACCATCGATCCTGCCCGTGACGCGATAGACCGCCATCCCGTCCGTCACTTCCTGATTGATGTCCAATGTGCGCTCCTGAGTTGACGCTAGCCCGGGGGACAATCGCCTGCAGAATGCCTCACACGCCGAGCGATCAGGCCCTGTTGTAGACAAGGAGGCTGGCGCCGTAAACCGACCGGTTCCGCTTCGGCTCCCCTACCAAGTGGGAGGCAATGGCCCTTACTTCTGCGGCTGGTTGAAATACCGGAGGTCGGGCGGTGCCTGATTCTTCTTGGCAGGCATCAGGTTCCCGTCCGCGCTCAGGAAATAGCTTTCCTTGCCGATCTTGACGTGGGGATTGTCCGTCTGCGTATAGAACTCGGTCCAGACCGGACGCGGATCGGGATTGAGGACATATTTCTTGTCGACGGTCCATGGGCGCGTGAACGCATTGTCGATGATGGTCGTTTCGACATGGAGTATTTTTGGATCGGCCTTGTCGCGGTACATGCGCTCCTTGAAGACAGACTGATTGTCCGCGTGCAGAGGCATTCCGGTTTCGTCGACGGCTCGAGGGCCTCGGAAGCCACGCGTCTCGACGATCAGCGTGTCGTAGACGCCGTCGCCATCCTCGTCGGCCCATTTGCCGATCGAATAGCCCGCAAAGCTCGGTTCGATCCAGTCCGGCCAGTCACGACCGTCGGTAAAGATTCGACGAAAGTGGTCGTGCCAACCAATCAGAATATAGGTCGTACGTGGCGTGACCACCCATTCCATTGGTCCGAATGCCATCATCATATAGGGCATCCCGGATGCACGGCCCCAGGAGGTGGGGAAATTGCCAAGCCCACCTTCGTGCTGGTCAGCCAGGCTCTCGCGCAAAATCTTCGCGGACTCCTCTGTCAGCGGCGCTTGCTGTCCGAATCCCCCGGGCTTGGTCTGATCGTGAGAGGGCTGGCCGGAAATGCCCGGAACGACAAACCGATCCCATTGACCGCCCCAATCAGGATACCTCGCCTCATCGGCTGCCCAGACATTGCCGATGGTCACCATCAACGACGCGACCAGCGCACACGCACGGATCAACTCTCGGTCAATCATGACTGTTCTCCTTATCTGACGGCCAAGGTGGCCAAGCGCAACTGAATATTTCGAGTCGAAGAATGCTCGTTAAGACGCGGCTGCTTGTCGACGGTTAAGACTGTCGCCGAAAAACACTGCAGGTCGCGCTGGCAGCTGCAAGGCTACACCAGACTCGCGGTCACGCGTAAGGGGCACGGGGCGTGGTGGCGCGCATTGCCTAAATTGCGGGCTAGGCCTACTTCGGCTTCCCGTATCCCCCCGCCGTCGGCGTCTGGATGGTGATCGCTTCGCCGGCGTCGAGCGCGGTAGCGGCGCAAGCAGCGAGGGGTTCAGTCTGCCCCTCACGGCGACGTACCGAATTCTCCCCTGCCTGTCCGGCTTCCCCGCCCGCGAGCCCAAACGGTCGAATGCGGCGGTGCCCTGAAAGGATGGTGCAATCCATTCGTTCCAGAAAACGAATCGTGCGGCGAATGCCGTCGCCGGCATTCCATTGGCCGCGGCCGCCGGAGCCTTTGCGAATGTGAAAATCCTCCAGCAGCACCGGATAGCGGAACTCGAGCACTTCGGGATCGGTAAGCCGTGTATTGGTCATGTGGGTGTGCACCGCATCCGTGCCCGGAAAACCGGGGCCGGCCGGGGAGCCTGAGCAGATCGTTTCGTAATATTGATAACGCGCATTGCCGAAGTTGAGATTGTTCATGGTGCCTTGCGCGGCCGCCATCGCGCCGAGTGCGCCGAACAGGCAATTTGTCACCGCTTGCGACGTCTCCACATTGCCGGCAACTACGGCGGCCGGGTATTCGGGTGTCAGCATCGATTTCGACGGAATGACGATCCTGATCGGCCGCAGGCAGCCCGCATTCATCGGGATATCGTCGTCGACCATCACGCGGAACACATAGAGCACCGCGGCGCGCGTGACGGGTTCCGGCGCGTTGAAATTTGATGCCTGTTGCGGCGAGGTGCCGGTGAAATCGACCGTTGCCTCGCGCTTATCCTTGTCGACCGTGATTTTCACCTTGATGCGCGTGCCCTGGTCCATCTCATAGTCGAAGGCGCAGTCATGCAGCCGGTCGATGACGCGCCGCACGCTTTCGGCCGCATTGTCCTGAACGTGGCCCATATAGGCTTTCACCACGGGAAGCGTGAAATGGTCGACCATGCGGCGCAGTTCCTGCACGCCCTTGAGGTTGGCGGCGATCTGCGCCTTGAGGTCGTTGACGTTCTGCACCGGATTGCGCGCCGGATATCTGGCGCGCGTGAGCAGCGCATTGAGTTGCGCTTCGCAAAACCGCCCGCGATCGACCAGCTTGAAGTTGTCAATATAGATGCCTTCCTCTTCGATCGTGGTTGCGTTCGGTGACATCGAGCCCGGCGAAATGCCGCCCACATCGGCGTGATGACCGCGGCTCGCCACCCAGAACAGGATTTTACGCTCCGCATCGTCAAACACCGGCGTGCAGACTGTGATATCGGGGAGATGCGTGCCCCCATTGTAGGGAGCATTAATCGCATAGACGTCGCCGGGCCGAACGCGGCCTTCGTTCTCGCGAATGATCGTTTCAACGGCGCGATCCATGGAGCCGAGATGCACCGGCATGTGCGGCGCATTGGCGACCAGCGTGCCTTTGCCGTCAAAGATCGCACAGGAGAAATCCAGGCGCTCCTTGATGTTGACCGAATAGGCGGTGTTCTGCAGCGCGACCCCCATCTGTTCGGCAATCGACATGAACAGATTGTTGAACACTTCGAGCATCACCGGGTCGGCCTTGGTGCCAACCGCTCGCCGGCGCTCGAGAGTTTTGATGCGCCGCAGCACAAGGTGGTTGCGCGTGGTGATGGCGGCCGCCCAACCATGCTCCACCACGATGGTCTGGTGCGGTTCGATCACGATCGCAGGCCCCGAGATCGTGTGACCGGGCGACAATTGATCGCGCAGATAAATCGCCGCGCGGTGCCATTGTCCGCCGGAGAAAAACTTTACGTGCCGGGTCGGGGAGGGCAACTTTTCGCGCGCCTTCTTGCTAAGCCTTTCCTTGAACTTTGCGCCGCCGCCGACCGCCTCGACCGACACGGCCTCGACGACGAGTTCCTTGGCGCGATCCACAAAGCCAAAGCGCGCGCGATGCATTTTCTCGAAGGCTGATTTCAATCGTTGCGCGGTCATTGCGAGCGCGCTGCGCGACTTTGCGCTGTTGGAACCCGCCGAGAAAGCCGGCACCACGAGTGCCGTATCGGTGCCCGCATAGCGGATGTGCGCCCGGACAAAGAGTGTGATCTTCTTGGTCGCGACGCCCTGAAGGGCAACTTCGGATTTCGTCTCTGTGATAAGCCGCTGGCCCGTTTTCCTTAACGAGCCGAGCGCCTTTGATCCAAGCGTTTGTTCGATCGCCTGCTGGCGTGTGGAGCGGATATCGGCAAGACCCATGCCGTAGGCTGAAAGCAGCGACGAGAACGGATGGATCAACACGCTCGTCATGCCGAGCGCGTCGGCCACCAGGCAAGCATGCTGTCCGCCCGCGCCGCCAAAACAATTGAGCGTATAGCGCGTGACATCATATCCACGCTGGACGGAAATCTTCTTGATCGCATTGGCCATGTTCTCGACCGCGATCATGATGAAGCCGTCGGCGATTGCTTCCGGTGAGCGTGCGCCGCCCACGGCTTGCGCAAGCTGACCGAAGGCCTCGCGTACCGCATCCGCATCGAGCGCAAGGTTTTGGGTTTGTCCAAATATGTGCGGGAAGAAATCGGGGATCAGTTTGCCGGTCATCACATTGGCATCGGTGACGGTGAGCGGCCCTTGCCGACGATAGCTCTTTGGCCCTGGATTGGCGCCGGCGCTGTCGGGGCCCACGCGAAAGCGCGCGCCGTCGAAATGCAGGATCGAGCCGCCGCCGGCCGCGACCGTATGGATGAGCATCATCGGGGCGCGCATGCGCACGCCCGCAACTGCGGTCTCGAATGTGCGTTCGTATTCGCCGTTGAAATGCGAAACGTCCGTCGACGTGCCGCCCATGTCGAAGCCGATGAGATGGGCAAATCCCGCCGTGCGTCCGGTCTCCGCCATGCCGACCATGCCGCCGGCGGGACCGGAGAGTATTGCATCCTTGCCCTGGAAAAGATTCGCCGCCGTGAGCCCGCCCGAGGACATCATGAACATGAGGCGGTTGGTGTTGGGCTCGATCTGCCGGCTGGCTCCGGTGGACTCCCTCTCCCCTCTGGGAGCGGCAAAGCCGCCGAGAGGGTTGGGGTGAGGGGGCTCCCCAAACTCAGTGTTGTCTCCCCTCACCCTGTCCCTCTCCCCAGCGGGGAGAGGGGACGCTAGAGCCGCATGCTCGTATCTCGACGAGAGGACGGTGTTGGGCACTCTCTTTCCACTTGCCGCGGAGGACTCCCTCTCCCCTCTGGGGAGAGGGTTGGGGTGAGGGGGCTCCGCAAGTTCAGTGTGAGGGGAATACGCTAGTTCGGAATTTCCGTCCCCCCTCACCCTGTCCCTCTCCCCAAAGGGGAGAGGGGACGCAAGAGCCGCCTGTTCGGCACTTGTCGAGAGAGAGTCACCGGGGCCAAGTTCACCTGATACCCGTCCCACATACCGTCTCAGTATCGGCGACAGATAGGCATCCACCACTGTCGTATCGCCGCGCGACACCAGCTTGATGAGTGGCGATACGACGTGGCTCACGGACACCTGCGGGAACTCAAGTTCGCGTACCAGTGCCGCCACCAGTTGCTCATGCTTGGGATATCGATAGGCGTGCATGAACACGATCGCGACTGCCTTGAGGCCTTCAGCTTGCGCGCGTTCGAGTTCGCTGCGCAATTCCGCAAGATCAGGCGCGCGTTCCACCGTGCCGTCGGCGCGCACTCGCTCGTCGACTTCGATCACGCGCTCATAAAGCATTTCGGGCTTGATGATGTGGCGCGCAAATATATTGGGACGTGCCTGGTAACCGATGCGTAGCGCATCGCGAAATCCCTTGGTGATGAGGAGGAGCGTCCGCTCGCCCTTGCGCTCGAGCAGCGCATTGGTGGCAACCGTGGTGCCCATTTTGACGGCGCCGATTTGGCCGGGCGGGATCGCGGTGTCCCGCTCGATGCCGAGCAGGTCGCGAATACCCGCGACGGCGGCATCCCG
>DATGVJ010000244.1:0-3426 GCA_035300505.1 Xanthobacteraceae bacterium | reverse complement strand
TGGAAACCAACATCACACTGACGGAACTTCTAAGTACCGGCGCCGTCCTGGCAATGATGCGATTGCCGATTGAAATCCCTCGAACTCGGACATTGCTCGATGCAGGCGGCACTTCGCATTTGTGCCATGAACAGACATGCGGCGCGATCCGGTCATCAGATCAATACGGACGAGGTTTTCGGCACACACAGGCGTCGGCGGCGAAGGCGGCCGGTTGTTCAAGGACGCGCAATGAGCAACGGCTGCACGTTTGCGCCGCCTGCCATTCGGGGATTCGACGGCTCGAAGTGCTCGCGCTGTTCTCGCTTCTGGACGAGCCCGCGCGCAACAACAAAAGCGTCCTTCAGGCTTTTAGTTTGCCGGAGTGCGACGTTGAAAAAGGCGTCGCCGAAATAGGTCCACTTGGCCTTGTCCCGGCAGCCGAACGACGGATGGTCGGCATCGGCCGCGGTGATGACCAGCATGTCGTGGTTCGCGAGACGAGGGATGAAGACTCCGGAATAGCAGGCCGAGATGACCACCACCTTGTGTCGCACGCGCGTCCGCGCCAGCATGTCGGAGAGATTAGACGGCGTGAGCGTTTGCGTGAGCCGTCCCGCTTTGACTGCAAGGCCGGCGCGGGAGCCGTGCGAGGTGAGAATTAAAAACAGAACGTCGTTCTCAGCGTCCATCCCATTGGCTGCCACTTGCAATGACATGGCCAGGGTTTCGATCGTTGCACCTCCGCCTTTCTTCGAATTGTATTGCACGTTGATCGGGCCGCTCCCGAAACGGCCCGCTACGACCTGTGCTGCGCCGGTCGCCTCGCTTCTAAACACGCCTTGATCGCCGAAAAGGCCGAAGGACACCACGCTCACCTTGCGAGCATCCTCAACGGCGTGCACCGGCGGAACCGACGGCGCGACCGTCAAAACGAAAGCGATGAGCGGCGCGCCGAGCCGGCTGATCCAAGACTTGGAGGTCATGGCGAACCTCGTTTCGTGATCGCCACCATAGCATAGCAACGCAAACGGAATTGCGGAATTACGGCGACTCTCCATTCCTCTGGACGGCACTTCTCATGATGCCCCAAGCAGACCTTCTTCTATCTTTTACCGCACAGCGAGCCTGAGGGAGCTATGACGAAGCTTCCCCGCCGACATCTTCTACATCTGGCCGCGGGCAGCCGCCGCGCCGCCGGTCGTGTCGCGGATTGCAATCCGCGACACGCACAGGTCTTCCCTATAAGCGGACTTCAATGGATCACTTCGTCATGTCGCAGAAGGGCCATGACTGTCGGCGCGGTGCTCGATCACGAGGGGCCGTTGCCGTATCCGGCAGAAGATCAGGCGCAATAGTCTGATCGCAAGGGCCGCGACCATGTGCCGGTGCGATAATGTGGTCGCATTCGTCAACGTCCGTTTTGGAGCGCATTACGGACTCAAGTCAGACATCGTCCCAAGTCCGAAAAGTGCCACAGAATCCGGACTCTAAGCACGCTCGGCGGCGCCTTTAGACGACGATGTCAGCCCGTGTGCTCTCGACGATGGCCACGACCTCGGCCCGCTCGGCCGGCGGGACTGCGAACTTGTCGAGCGTCTGCGCCACGTCGTCCATGAACGCGTCCCACTCGCCCGACGTGATGCGCAGGTGCCGGTGCGAGCTCTCCATGTCCTTGCCGGTGTATTTCTGCGGACCTCCGGCGGCCCAGCACAGCATCTCGGTGACCAGGTATTTGAAGCCTGCCGGCGGTACCTTGTGGTGCGCATCGTCGACCAAGGGATTGGCGTTGAGCCGCTGGTCGGCCATTACGCGGTCGATGAGGTCGTCTACGACGGTCGCAATGCTGTAGACACCGCCTAGCCGCTCGTAAAGGTTGGGCGAATCCTGCGTGGCCATTGGCACCTCCTCCTTCCGCATTCAGCGAAAGTCGATAGTATGGCGCGGTTCTGCTTGTCCTTGGCCTCCTCGTACGGTGACATACTTCGCCGAACGCCTCAAGGGCACCTTCGGCCTCTCTCGAACGCTGACGGACCGATTTGCGGACAGCGATGTCGCTTTCGGGCAATCGCGTCGATTTGACTGTGCGCCGATGACTTCCGGTCTATCCCCGATAAGCAGACAATCTTAATGCCGGTGGCAAATTTGATCGCGGAAGCCCGCCCCCTTCTGCGAAACAGGCTGTTTCCTCTTTTCAAATTCATAATTCTTCGCTGCACTGTTTTTCTTACGCGAACACGCCTTACCAAACGGCAAAGAGCGTGGAGAGGAACTGAGATGAGCCACATTTTAAGGAGGATCCTACCATGCCTTGGCTCTTCCTGCTCGTTGCTGGCCTGTGCGAAATCGCGTGGGCGATCGGCCTCAAATACACGGAAGGATTCTCGCGCCTCTTACCCATGATCGGCACAGTCGCCGCCATGGTGGCCAGTATTGGATTCCTCGGCCTAGCCCTTAAGTCGCTGCCGGTTGGTACGGCCTATGCGGTGTGGACGGGCATTGGCACTATCGGCACTACGGCGCTCGGTATCTATCTTTTCAATGAGCCCGCGACGTTGCTTAGGCTTGCCTGTATCGGCCTCATTCTCTCGGGCATCATCGGACTGAAAATCACCTCCTAGGCCGTGCGGCGCGATGTGAATCTCGCGGAAGGTCGGCGCTCAAAAATAGCTCTCCAACGTGCCGCGCCGCCGGATGTCGAGCGTGGCGCAGTGGAAGGCGCCGCCAAATGCGGCATAGTGCAAGAACTCGCATGGAATCGGTTCGAATCCCCATTTCTCCATCGCACGCATTGTTGCCGTATGATGCGGATCAACAATGACGCGCTTCTCGTCCACTGTCAGCACGTTCATGTTGAGCCATTTCCCGCATAGCGAAGTGATCTTGAGCATACGATCGGTGATGATCGGGTCGGGCTCCGGGGCCACAAGGATGTCCCATTTTTTCAAGATGGCCGGCAGACGGTCGACGTCTATGTATTCTGGATTGATCAGAATCTTGCCGGGTCCGAGCGGCAATATGGTGGTATCGATATGCATCGGATTGGGACAGCGGCTTTCGACCTCATGAATGCGATAACCCTCTCCAAGATGGCGACGCAGCCATTCAATACCGGACGCATTGGTTACGTTGCTGCGGGTCACGAACAGGTCGCGGCCGCAGCGAAAGAAATCGGCGGCGTCGAAGACCGGTTCGAATTCAGTCAGGATATAGGAGATCGGCTCGCCTTTTTCGGGGACGCGAAACTCTGCATCGAACAGCTCGTTGGTCAGTTGCGGCTTGGGCGCAGCAGTCCAGCGCGCGCCACGTCGGAAATAGTCCTTCAGGATCGGACGATAGGAGTGCGTCTCGAAGTAGCGACACGGCCAAACCATCGGCGTTTCGATGATCTCGTCGCCGATCACGAGCATGCTGTCGCGCGGACAGGAATTGCAGAACCCGTGCGAA
>DATGVJ010000243.1:0-2723 GCA_035300505.1 Xanthobacteraceae bacterium | reverse complement strand
CGTTCGGGACGCCTACGCCCAGGCAGAAGCGGAATCGCAGCCTTGGCTTTTCAACCATGTGATGCGCTCGTGGCTCTATGGCGCGAAGCTGGCACAACGTCGCGGGCTCGCTCCGGATGCCGAACTGGTTGCAGTGGCGGTGCTTCTGCACGATCTCGGCCTTGCGCGCGGCGGTGCTCCCGATCGTCGCTTCGAGGTTGTGGGCGCGGACATCGGCCGCGCCTTTGCCCTTACGCATGATATGGGGGAGCGCCGTGCAGAGGCAGTTTGGGACTCGATCGCGCTCCACACCACCCCGTCGATTGCGCAGCATAAGGGCACCGACGTGGCCTGCTGTCAGAACGGCATCGCGTGTGACTACGGCGGGCTCGGTTATCAGGACCTGAGTGATGACGATAAGAAAGTCATCCTGTCAGCCTATCCTCGTCTTGACATGAAGAACATGCTGACGACGCGTCTTTGCGGCATAGCCAAAAACCATCCGAATACAACAAGGGACAATTTCATCGCAGACTTCGGCATCAAATACATTCCAGGATATACGCGCGTGTCCTCGGTTGACTTTCTACATCAAGCCCCCTTTGCCGAGTAGGCAATCAAGAACGTTGGCGAGAAGCAACGTTGACGGAGCGTCGAGACCGGTGGCTCGCCGAGCATATCCAACGGAGTTCGATCCCATGACGGATACAAAAAGAGAAGCACCCGCATCGCCGGAGAAGCGGGCAGCCGCACTGGAAATCGTGCTCAGGCGGAAGGCCGACATGCCGAAAAACTTTGTTGCCGAGTTCACTGAGCATGCCGACGATGCCTGGATTACCGCGAACGGCGCCCAGATGGTGGCTCGCGCATGGACTGACCCCGAATATCGCGCGCGCATGCTTGTTGACGGCACGGCGGCAGCCCGCGAGCTAGGATTTGAGTTTCCGGAGCACCATCGAAACCTTGTTGTACTCGAGAACACGCCCACCGTTCACAACGTGATCGTGTGCACTCTGTGCTCTTGCACGGCTTATACAATCATCGGGGCGGCGCCGGATTGGTACAAAGACCTGGATTATCGGGCGCGGGTCGTTCGCGAGTCCCGCACGGTGCTGCGCGAGATGGGACTCGACCTACCAGCGACTACTGAGATCCGGGTTTGGGATACGACGGCAGATACTCGCTACATGGTCTTGCCGATGCAGCCGCCCGCGACGACTGGCTGGCCCGTGCAAAAGTTGGCAACAATTGTCACGCAAGACTCGATGATTGGTGTTACGCGCCTCGAACAGGTGAAAGGTTGAGATCATGGACGGCCTGCACGACCTAGGCGGCAAGCAGGGCTTTGGTCGAGTGAAGTATCCGTCGGCTCCCCAAAATGAGAGTTGGAGGCCGCTCGTTCGAGGGCTGCACGCATTCGCCATCGAGAGCCACATCTACAACATGGATGAGTTTCGCCATGCCATAGAGCGCATGACGCCGCGACATTACATCAGCGCACCCTATTTCGAGCGCCACCTGACCGCGATAGCCACATTGCTTATAGAGAAGGGAATCGCAACACGGGAGGAACTCGAGTCGCTGGTCGATGGAGAGTTCCCATTGTCGGGTCCGTCGGGACCCGGCCGACTTCCTTTTGCTCCACAATCCTTTGCAATCGGCGAGACAGTGCGCGTCAAGAACGAGTTTGTTTCCGGTCACGTTCGGGTACCCGCTTACATTCGCGGAAAGACGGGCACGATCGTGCACGTCTCGACACCAACCCCGTTTCCCGACGCAGCCGGACACAACATGCCGGCTGAGATAGAGCCAACTTACGATGTCCGCTTCCGCGCACGCGATCTTTGGCCTGATACTTCTGACGAGGCGTTGAATCATGTAGCCGTATTTCAAAGCTATTTGGAGAAAGTCGAAAGTGCGTAAGAACTCATCGAGCAGTCGATCATGACCTTGCAGTTCATCCATGCATACGCGATCGAGCTCGAGGGCAGTGTCTCATCCAAGCGCCCGCACCTAAGAGGACAAACCCGGGATCACTGAAAAAAATGGTGTCCTTGCTTCGCGATGGGATCGATCCGCGTTAAGGCAGGATCCGCGGCGACGCGACGCAAGCTGAACACTCCTTGGTGATGCTACGGGCTCGCTGGTTCAAGTCTTCTGGCAACCAGTAAAGGATCACGCGGCCAAGGCGTCGTACCGCCGTTCCCCGATCGACGCATAAGAGTAGGTGACCTCACAGCGCTTCGTGCGTTCGGAACAGCAACGGTCGCAGGATTTCTGTCCCCTCCCGATACTCGTTGACTCAACACGCCGCAAGTCTTTGATTCGCTGGCAAAAGCGCGCGGCGATGTGGAAACACGGGTTCGAATCCCGTCGGTGAATTGAATCGATGCTGAACAAGAGAGATCGGTTCAACGATTCCAGCGCTCAGTCCATCGCGGGACGGTTCACCTTGAGCTTCACGTCGACGAGGCAGATCTGAATAGGTCCTGCACGCCAGTGGAACCTGCAAGGGATCCGCCGCACGGCGATCCGAACCGCTATGAAGCGTCTATGAAGTCAACCAACCGAAACAGACCAACAGGAAACGGCCCTGTCGGCTCGTAAGTCTCCGTCGTACTTGGTTCCTGTTGGATCTCCTCGTTCCGTGTGTAGGCCGAATCTCCCCTCATAACCCAAAGGTCGCTGAGTCAAATCCAGCCCCCGCAACCATGAACGACGAGGGTTAGCGGACGCAACAGCCG
>DATGVJ010000242.1:0-2258 GCA_035300505.1 Xanthobacteraceae bacterium | reverse complement strand
ATACTGCAACACGTTCGGCATCATCAGCGCGACGCGCGCGCCTTTTTTCAGGCCCTTGCTCTGCAGATAGGCCGCGAGCGCCGCCGACATCGCGTCGAGATCGCGATAGCTGATCGACTTGTCCATGCAGATGAAGGCTTGGCGATCGCTGAATTTCGAAAAGCTTTCTTCCAGCAACTCGACGAGAGACTCGTACTGGGTCACATCGATGTCGGCGGGCACGCCGGCCGGGTATTGCTTAAGCCAGATGCGCTCCATGCTATTTCCCCTCTGGTTTACTTCCCCCGCTTCTTGGGGCGGGACGTCTGTTTTGGGCAGTATTGAGCAATGCGGCGGCCTGTGGCAAGCGGCTGCGCGTTATGGACGCATCGTTAACTGCTTTGGCGGCGCGACGGCGCCTGCGGGCTTTTGATCCACCGGCTTGGCCTAGCCGGTGGTGCTCTTGGGGGCAGGTTTAGCCGGCGGCTTTGCCGCAGCCTTGGGCTTGGCCGGCTTCGCAACCTTATCGGTCGCGGTTACCGGCTTTGCGCCAGCTTTCGGGGTGGCATTGGCATGTTTGGGGGCAGCCGGTGAGGCTGCGGCATCAGGCTTTTTTGCCGCCACCTGCGACTTCTTTCCCCGATGCCGCGTCGTCTGCTTCTCGGCATCCTCGGCTACAGCGGCAATCAGGGCGACCCCGGTCTTGGTCGGACCGGTATAAACCAGGATCGGCTCCGAGGCCGCAGGCTCCGCCGCCAGCAGTTCCGATGGCTTCGCCATCGGCGGCTGCAGCCCGGCAGTATAGAACGCAACCGCACTTTCGCCACTGCTTGCAGCGCCGGCGGCGTTGCTGGCGACGGTTTCCTCATCCTCGTCGCTCGCGGGGCGTTTGCGTTTTCCTCCGCACATCTCGTCGCGCAGGTTTGGCGGCGAGGCGTCGATCGGCACCAGATTTTCGACCGTGCCAAGCGAGGGTCGCAACCACGTCAGCGAATTGTTGGCGAAGCCGCGCTCAAGCAGTTGGGCTGCTCTCACCGCACGCATCTGGCCGGATGACGAACCGAGCACGACCGCAATCAGCCGTTTGCCGTTGCGAGTGGCCGACGCAACCAGATTGTAACCGGAAGCGCAGATGAAGCCGGTCTTGAAGCCATCAGCCCCCGGGTAACGTCCGATCAGCTTGTTGAAGTTCTGCGTGACCCTGCGGCCGTAGCGGATCGAGGGGATGTGGACGAAATATTCATACTCCGGCAAATCGCGAATGATCGCACGCGCAAGGATCGCGAGATCGCGCGCCGACGTGATCTGGCCGTCCGCGGGCAGGCCGTTCGGATTGACGTAGCTCGACTGTGTCATGCCCAGCCGCTGCGCGGTCTGGTTCATTTGCTCGGAAAAACCGTCGATCGAACCACCGACGCCCTCGGCGAGCACCACGGCCATGTCATTGGCCGACTTCACCAGCATCATCTTGAGCGCGTTATCGACCGTGACCTGAATCCCCGGCCGGAACCCCATCTTCGATGGCGACTGCGAGGCTGCGACGGGTGATACCGTCAGCAGGGTGTCGAGTGTGAGGCGTCCATCCTTGACGGCCTTGAGCGTGACATAGGCCGTCATCAGCTTGGTCACCGATGCGGGATACCAGGGATAGGTGGCGTTGTCGGCCTGCAGGACCTTGCCGGTATCGGCCTCGACGACCAGCAAGGCCTCCGCCTCGGCGACGCGCGGTACAAAGATGGCGAACGCTGCGGCAACAACGATCCAACACAGCGATAACTTGCAACGTAACGGGCGAAGAAGGTGCACTATCCGATTCCGGTCCTTTGAGACCCGCCTTTGAAGAGGAGGTCCTGGCATGTGACGTTCGGGTTTCAAGCGTGTCCGGCACCGTCGTTACGGCGGCGCGAATCTATACCGGCTTGCCGGTCCAGAACAGAGGCTGCGCGATTAAATCGTGGACGAAATAGGCTGAATTTCGGCGCTCGCTAAATCTTGACAGTGCCGCTGTCAGTTTCCTTCACATGAACGCTGGCCCGCGCATGTTCCTGAACCATGAATTGGGCCCTCGCGAGTTCCGCAAAACGACCGCCTTGCGCCACCAGTTCATCGAAAGTTCCGCTTTCGATCACGCGTCCGCCGTCGAACATCAGAATGCGCGTGGCATGGCGAATGGTCGAGAGCCGGTGTGCGATCACGAAGGTCGTGCGTCCCTTCATGACTTCGTCGAGCGCGGCGTTGACCTTGGCTTCGGTGACCGCATCGAGCGCGCTGGTCGCCTC
>DATGVJ010000241.1:0-37435 GCA_035300505.1 Xanthobacteraceae bacterium | reverse complement strand
AAGGCTCGCGATCATCAACGGAAGCGTCGCGTTCTTGGCGCCCGAAATCGAAATTGTGCCATTAAGCTTGTGGCCGCCTGCAATGCGAATGCGATCCATACCCCGACCCTCCAATCCCGCCAAAATGTACGGTTTTGCCAGGAAACGCTCGCCGTCTCCCGACCCCGGACAACCCGTTAACGAATATGGTTATGGCCCATCCGGCCGCCCCAGCAAAGACCGGACCTAACCGGGCTCTGATGGCCGCTTGTCCTTCGGGATTCCGGCAGAATCGTGGGAATTCGGGTCCTGCGGGGCCGTTGCACCCTGGGGCCCCTCGTGGCACCCCTCTTCACGACCCTTGGCTTGCGCCTTGCGGCGCTTGAGATTTTCCCGTAACGCCGCCGAAAGGCGCCGTTGCTGGTCCGTTTTCTGGGGAGGATCAGGACGATTGACCATGGATCGAGACTATTTCGTGCGACTGGCTTTTCCTTGCGCGACCCGGGACCTTATGGCAAGGATCGCGGCGGTTGCGAGACCGCGCCAAATTTATCTCGCAACACCTGCTGCCGTAGCTCAGTGGTAGAGCACCCCCTTGGTAAGGGGGAGGTCGTGAGTTCAATCCTCCCCGGCAGCACCACAAAAAGCCTTTAAATCAAAGCTACTTAATATCTGCGACGAAATGGCAAAGGTGCAGCACCACCAAGCAGTCGCCGAGTGGCACTGGAAGCGGTACGAAACGCCGCCTCCCGCTTGCTTGCTATGATCAGTGCACGGCTGCAATTTAACGTCTCTCGTGCTCGAGGGCGTGAACGCCTCCCTGATGACGAATGCCGGCTGGCACGGCCTTCGGCGCATTGTCGGGATCAACGTCGAAGGTCGCGACGATCGTACGAGGCTTAGCAGTCGCAATCCGGGTCAAGACATCGACGGAGATCGGGCGATGAAACTCATGCGTCGTAAATGCAATCTTAGCATGGCGGTCCGATGATTTCGCCTCGGTCTCCGGTATCGCACCGCCGCAGAGTCATGAAGGTGATGCCGTCAGCGTCGAGCCGATCGAGGCGGTCATAAGTGGTGAGCTTGGAATCGAAAGCGAGATGCTTCAGCAATGCGATTACTCGATCGGATAAATACCGATCATAATCCGCAGCATCCCATGAGCGAAACAATAACCGGCGCCACAAGGGCGCCGGTCACGTCGGCTTTTAGTCTATATTTCACTTTTATTTGAAGTAGCTCAGATCCGGGGCCCGTTGTCCCTTCTTCGCGGGCATCAACTTGCCATCGGCGCTACGCATATAGATATCGCCTTCAAGGTTTACATATGGATTGCCTTCCGAGCAGATTGCCTCGACCCAGACAAGCGGCCGCAGCTCGCGATCGTACTTCTTGTTCGACACGCGCGGACGGATCAACGCATCATCATAGACCGTCATGTCATCGTGCAGGACATTCGGATCGGCCTTGTCCAGGTAGATACGCTCTTTAACGACGGTCTTCTCATTGGCATGGAGCGGAGCGCCACTCGCATCATATGCGCGGGGAGCTTTGAGATGGCGCGTCTCGATTTCGAGAACGTCATACTTGCCGTCCCCGTCTTCATCGATCCATTTGCCGATCGAGTAGCCCATGTAGGAGGGCGGGAACTCCTCCGGGAAGCTGCGCCCGTCGGTAAAGATACGCCGCTGCATGGTCAGATATTCGATCAGCATATAGGTCGTGTTCGGCGTGACAATAATTTCCAACGGGAAAATCACATTCATGGCACGCGGCATGCCGTCGGGGATGCATTGATAGGTCGGGTCGGTACCCTGCCCGCCTAACGCCTGGTCCTTGAGGTTGTCTTCGAAGATTTTCTGATATTCGGGCGTGAACTCAACCTTTTGCGCTTCGCGCGGAGCTTTGGTCTGGTCAAACTGATTGCCGATTCCAGGCGGGCGTTTCCATTGTCCGCCGAAATTCGGGTACTTCGATTCATCATGTGCCTGGGCGCCGAATATCGGCGCGCACAATCCCACGGCAAGCGTCAGCGCACCGACCCAGCTGACCATCCGCCAGGGTGCCCGAATTGAGTTCTGATCGATCATCTACTTCCTCCAATGGTAACTTTTGAGGTTCATGAATTAGATCCGGGCGCCATCACTGCTGAGGAAGTGTGGGTAGACCGCCTATTGGCCATTCCCATTGTCGATTGTGCTCGTCTCAGCTGCAAAACTGCCCGCCCGGACCATGTCCAAACCAACTTGAATATTCGCGGTTTTTCAGCCCACTTGCAAGCAGGTGCCATCCTTAACGCCGCCCCTGCGACGACTAACCACGAGCCGTGGGGCAGGCATCAAACCCAATGTGGCCGCGTTTGCTGGAATGGGACGAGAAGTCGCAATCACAAGAAAGTGTTAACGGCAGTCTTGTGCTCCAATCTTTCCGGCCATCCTGCATCAGGGGGGCGCACGCCGGTAATAGTTCGACGCAACGGCCGGCAGATCCCGTGCCGCGGTCGGGTTGGTATTTCGGAATTCATCCGCGGTCAGCAGATCGATCGTGCGCGTTTGCGATGTGCCTTGCTGGTTGGGAAAAGTGCTGCCTTCGATCTTGAAGGTCAGCGTCCTTTTGGCTTCATCGACCGAATAGGTCCCAAACAGAGCCAGGCTGCCATGGACGATGGCTCTGTTGTCTTCCGTCGATCCCGCAAGGCGATTGTTGGACGCAATGCGTGGCAAATCGCCCGCGACATGCACCTGCGAGAAATGACCGTCCGCCGTAAAAATAAGCATGCCCTTTGGTTTATCGCCAAACGGCAGGGCCTTGCGGCCATCGGTCGTCGTGATTTCGGCGATCACGAAGTTCCAGGTTCCGACAAGTTGCTCTTGCAGGGTCTTGGTCGGCTGTGCCATCGCGGCCGTACTGCCAATCGCAACGACCACACCAACCGCAAGCAGCCACAAAGCCTTCATGGCATTCCTCCAATGTCCTTCGGAGCATCGCTGCTTCGGAACAGCTATTGCTGCTTCTCCACCGCGCGAACGCTGGCGATGTTCGCCGCCCACGCTTGCCGCGAACGCGTCCAGATTTGCGACATCGGAACGAGCTGATCCCGCTGTCGCGCGGTCCCGGCGCGCAATCCATAGATTTTCGGTCCGTCGCCGACCGAGGTCGCATAGATTGGCGAGCCACAGCGCGGACAAAAGGCCTGGGCGCGCTTATTGCCACTTTCCGCCGTCTTCACATAAACGGTCGGCTCACCCGATAATATCTTGAACGCGCTCTCCGGCGCTCGCACGACCGTGCGAAAGGCCGATCCCGACATCGTCTGGCAATCGGTGCAATGGCAGATGGTCGTCTGCTCAGGGTCGACTTCGGCTTCATACTTGATGTAGCCGCAGTGACAACCGCCATCGATCTTCATCGCATCAATCTCCTTTGTTGCTTGTCCATCTGTTTCGCATCCCTAGCCTTATAGCCAAGAACAAGGCCTCAAGGGAACGATCGCCGAAACCATCCAGCACGGGTGCATCGACCCGCGTCTACCGCCACTCAGGATCGCTTGGCAAAAAAAAGGGCGGGCCAGCCCTTTCGAGGCTCTGGCCCGCCTAACGTCATTTAGACTTACCGCACGTAGACCTAGCGCACGTCGAGCACGATCAACCGGCAGCAGCCCGATTACGGCAGCACTTCAACAAAGCCGACGCGCCCCGGAATATTGCCGCTGAAGAAGATGCGGTTCGGGTTGGTCGGGTCGATGTCGATACGGCGCGGATCGGATTCAGACTCGGGCAGCGGGAACTCGACCCACTCCTGGGTTTTGGGGTCGAAGCGCGCAATCATGTCGACCTGATGCTGGCTGACCCAGATGTAGTTGTTCTTCTTGTCGACGACGACCGAATAGTTGCCACCAGTCGGTGTCGGCGGGCTGAAGACGGTCATCTGCTTGGTCTTGTGGTCAACCTTCATGAGCTTGCCGGCATTCCACAGCGCTACCCAGAGATCGCCGTTTGCATCAGCAGCCATACGACGCGGAAAGGCATAGCCCTCGTAAGGAATCTTGAATTCCTCGACATTGCCAGTGGCGGGGTCGACGCGCGCCATCAGGTCGGCTTCGTCTTCCGCAAACCAAACCGTTCCGTCGCCCGCGACCGCGAGGCCATAGGCGCCGGGGCTCTTGTGGGTTTTGGCAGCCGGAGCTTCGTAGAATTTGAACTCGGCCTTGTCGGGGAAAAGACGGCGCGCTTCGCGACCGCCACCGGTTGCCCAGATCGTGCCGTCGGGATGCAGCGCCATGCTGTTTCCGCCGGCAGCACCCCGCCGGCCAGTCCACTGGAACGCCAGGAACTTGTTGTTATTGGTGTCATAGCTCAGCCAGCGATTGTTCGGGCCGTCAGCGACCCACAGAATGCCATTGGGGTCGATCTGCGGGTTGCCCAGGCTCTGACGGTCGCGCGACGCGGGACCAGGAGGCGTGTCGAATTCGACAAATTCGAGAGTCTTCGCGTCAAGACGGCCAAGTTTGCCCGCTCGCTCGGAGACCCAGGCGTTGCCCTTGGGGTCCATCGCAACGTCATGCGGTTCCGCATGCGTGTTGACGAGGTCATAGGTCACGGCGCGGTAATTTACCGCCTTGCCTTGCAGCAAAGTCCTGGGAAGCCGGCTGTTGCCATCATACGGTTGTACTTCCGGGAACTTGGCCACCAGGTAATTCACGATCGTGGCATTTTCGGTCGCGGTCAGATCAGGAATTTGCGCCACCGTCATTCGGGTCCGCATCCTGCCAACCGTGTGTTCCCAATGGTCCCTGTTGGACCGCTTGACGACGATCCGGCGCAGGTCGTGACAGGAATTGCATTTCTCACCGATCAGCGACTTGCCTTCACCTTCCGGTAGGTCCTTCGGGTCGATCGACGCCTTGAGAACGTCGGCCTCCGGAATACGCTGCGGCCACGCCGGCGGAAGCGTTGCGCCCTGCTGCTGCGTCAGGCTCAAGCCGACCTTGGCGTTTCCGCCCGTCGTGACACCGACATTGGAGAACCATTCGCTCTGGTAGCCCGCACCAACACCCTGAACGCTGTATGTGCCCGGGGGCAGGTCCTTTGCATCGAAACGCCCCTGATCACGCGTGATGACCATATACGTCAAGCGGCGTTCGGCATTCTTGAGCTTAACAAAAGCCCCAACGACAGGCTGGCCGGCGGCATTGGTCACAACGCCATCAACGGCCCCACCGTTTTGCGCCAATACCGGCTGTGCAACGAGCATAACGGCGCCCACGGCAATTCCTGCAGCCAGACTTTGCATGCTATTTTTAAGTTTCATTCGTTTATCTCCTTGGGGCGCCCCGTCGTCCCGAAAGCTGTTTATCAGGGCAAAAGCCAGAATAGCGTAATTCGGCCAGCGATTCGAGGTAGCTGGCCAAAAAAGGATTATGGCCCTGAGGGCCCGGCCGACCTCGTGGCTTGGGCACGACGGCGACCCATTTTTGACCCCGAACGGACGATAAGAACCCGCCTGGCAATCATGGTTAATCAATTCCTATTGGGGTTGTGGCACCCCTTGCGCATAGCCATCACCACGATATTCGCGCATCGCTTAACTCAGTCTTTAGCGCTCGCACGCTAGGACAACCGTTCTTCCCGACGAGGAGCGGTTTACGTGACCGACGTCAGCATCGTCATGCCTTGCCTGAATGAGCGGCGGTCGCTCGGGCATTGTATTTCGGTCGCGCGCCACGCACTTGACGAACTCGCAGGGCGCCATGGCCTGATCGGGGAAATTGTCATCGCCGACAATGGCAGCCAGGATGGCAGCCAGGAACTCGCACGTAGTCTTGGAGCACGCGTGGTCGTCACGAGTCGGCGCGGATATGGCGCCGCCCTTTCTGGCGGGCTTGAAGCCGCGCACGGGCGATACCTCGTGATGGGCGACGCTGATGGCTCATACGACTTCCGTGAGGCAGTTCCAATGGTCGAAGCCCTGATGAACGGGGCCGACATTTGCATGGGCTCCCGATTTCAGGGAAGCATCAAACCCGGCGCAATGCCATGGAAGAACCGCTACATCGGCAATCCGATCCTGACCGGCATTCTCAAGCTGCTGTTCCGCGCCAAGGTCGACGACGCGCATTGTGGCCTGCGCGCTCTGACGAAACCGTGCTTTGAGCGCTTGCGGCTCGAAGGAGCCGGAATGGAATTCGCAAGCGAGATGATTATCAAGGCCGCGCTGCTCGATGAGCGCATCGCAGAGGTCCCGGTGACGCTGTGGCCCGATCAGCGAGGCCGGCCACCACATCTTCGACCATGGCGCGATGGCTGGCGCCACTTGCGCTACCTCTTGATGTTGAGTCCTTATTGGCTGTTCGCATTACCAGCCGCAGCGTTTGGTGTCGCTTCCCTTGCCATCCTGATGACAATTGCGATTGGCTGGGTATCCGAATTCGAAGCAACGCGTTTCGGAAACTATTGGGCAATCCTGGCAGGAGGGGGCCTAACGCTCAGCCACATTGGCATCGTCTTGGCACTGGCGGGTCAATTGTACGGCATTCGCGAGCGATACCGGCGCCCGCCTAACTGGCTCGTCGCGCTGGGCGGCTGGTTGACACTCGAACACATGTTGATCAGCGGCTTGGCCGCAATTCTGTTGGGGCTTTCAATCCTAACTGGTGTTTTCGTCTATTGGTCTGCACACGGCCTTGAACCGATTGCAAATGTCTTACCCGCAGTCATCGGCACCTGCGCACTCGCCGTCGGAACACAGAACATCCTCGGTGGGTTTCTGCTCGCAATCGTAAGCGGCAACGAGGCTGAGTTCCTGCAGCCGGCCCGCAATCAAATCCCGGGCGAGAACTCCGTGATGATTGCGAATTCGGAACGCGCCGGCAGCGGCACCTTGCTGGATCTTCCCATTGTCAAAAGCCCCGATGTCGCGCCGACACTACCAGCCGGCCGCGAATCCCGGCCTGAAACCATAGGACTTTAGCCGCCTATGAATCTCCTCATGGCTTCCTCTTATTTCGAGAGCCACCGCGGTGGCATCGAAGTCGTCGTTGGCCAGCTCGCGCGGGAACTACATGCGGTTGGAACTTCCGTCGCTTGGCTGGCGAGCGACGCAACCATGTCTCCGCCGCTGCCAGGACCCTGCGGTCGTCCTATTGCGATCCACGCATTAAATGCGACGGAACGATTGCTCGGAATTCCGTTCCCGATCCCGGGGATCGCGGCACTTCGGACCATTTGCAAGGAAGTCGATCATAGCGACATCGTGCTTCTGCACGATGCCCTCTATCCGTCCAATATTGCGGCATTTCTTTTTGCACGCTGGGCACGAAAACCGGTGGTGCTCACCCAGCATATCGCGTCCGTGCCCTACCGCAATTCGCTGTTGCGGGGATTGATGCGGGTACTGAATCGGGTGATCACCCGCCCGCTGCTGGCAAGCGCCAACCAAGTCGTATTCATCAGCGAAGTGACCGCAGGTGCATTCGCGGACGTGAGCTACCGCAATCCCCCGAGGCTTATCTTCAATGGCGTCGACACCGACATCTACCGTCCCACCGTCAACGCTGCCGAGCGATCCGCGGCCCGCCAGCATTTTGGTCTGCCGCTCGATCGCCGCATCGCGCTGTTTGTAGGGCGCTTTGTCGAGAAGAAAGGGCTCGATGTCCTGCACCATGCTGCACGAATGGACCGTGATACGGTCTGGGTGCTTGCAGGATGGGGCCCGCTCGACCCGGCATCTTGGAAGCTGCCCAATGTCCGTGTGTTTCCCGGACTGAGCGGCGCGACCCTTGCCCCGCTTTATCGCGCAAGTGACGCCTTCGTATTACCGAGCATTGGCGAAGGCTTTCCGCTCGTGCTCCAGGAAGCGCTCGCGAGTGGCCTTCCTACAATATGCGGGGCTGAATCCGCGCGCGCGGACAAAAATGCAGGAGCGCTCCTCCGCACCATCCAGGTCGACGTTTATAAATCCGAAACCACCGCAGCTCAACTTATCGAGGCACTGCACGGCGCCATCCGCGAAAACACGCCGGATCAGGCCGCGCAGCGGGCCGGTTACAGCCGCAAATCGTACAGTTGGCCGAGCGCCGCGAAACTGTATCTCGACCTCTTCAATGACATCGCAGGAACCAACGCGATAGCCAGCAGCAAGGCCTCGCAAGCCCGACCAGCCATGGAAACAAACCGATGACGAGCATGCCATCCGAACAGGTGAGGCGCCTCCATCCGCGCCTCATTGATACCGATTGGCTCGTCCTGCGCGATCTGCACGCCGCCATCAAGGAACTTGCATCCCGGGTCACACGCAAGGGTTTGACGGCGCTTGATTTTGGGTGTGGGTCCAAACCCTATGAAGCGATTTTCACCGCAGCAGGGGCCCGCTATCTAGGGGCCGATTTCGACGGGCGTGGAGATCTTGCAATTGATAGCACTGGGCATCTGCAATCGCAGGACCAGAGCGCCGACATTGTTCTTTCATTCCAGGTGCTGGAACACGTCCGGGATTTACGGACCTATTTCATGGAAGCAAAGCGCGTGCTCCGACCGGACGGATCATTGCTTTTGTCGACTCATGGAACTTGGCTCTTCCACCCGCATCCGGAAGATCATCGCCGTTGGACGCGCCAGGGGCTCTGCGCGGAAATAGCAAGCCACGGCTTTGATGTAATTGAATGCGTTCCAGTTGTCGGCCCACTGGCCTGGACCACGATTGTGCGGCTGACCTGCGCTTGCTACGCGCTACGAAGTATCCCGTTCGTCGGTTCCAAGATTGGCCAACTGTTGGCGCTCGTCATGAACACGCGAGCGTGGATCGAAGATATTATCACTCCCGACTGGGTCAAGAACGACAACGCCTGTGTTTATCTCGTATTGGCGCGGCCAGTGGCGGAGGAAACTCCATGATGGAAGTCAGGAGGCGCTATCTCGCAGTCGCAGTAAGCTGTGCCTTGTTGCACAACGCGGTAATGATCGGGTGCGATTGGATGGGCATCCATTATGTACCGGCAAGTGGCGTGTCCTTCCTTGTCGTTGTGCTATGGAGCTATGCCTTGCATGCGCGATTTACATTTACCCAACAGGTATCGACAAAATCGTTCCTGCGATATGCACTTGGCATGGCGACGAATTTCCCCGTGTCGATTGCGTTGATGTTCCTGTTCTGCGACCTGGCTGGGCTGGCTGTTCCCATCGCGGCTCCTCTGAGCACAGTCATCTTATTCGCATGGAACTTTACGGCGAGCCGCTGGGCCATTGTGGGCGGGGCCACACCGTTACGGAGCACGTAAATGGAACATCCCGCCAACGGCGGCACACTTGCGATATCGCTCGATGAGGTGACCCGATGTCTTGCGAACCGCATCCCCCTCTACGGATGGCGGCGCCCCATCTATCACACCGCACTCCTCAATTCGCTCGCGCAAATCTGGCAGGCGAGCCACAAACGCGTCCTCGACGTCGGCGGCGGAACCGGCATTATCGCGCAGGCTGTGAAGGATCTGTTTCCGATCGACCGAATGGTTTCTATCGACATCCATAACCGCTACATTGCGGGGCTGGATATCGAAACGGATACGTATAATGGAATGACCCTGCCGTTCGGTGGTAAGAAATTCGATTGCGTCATGCTTTGCAATGTCTTGCACCATGTGCCGACGGAAATTCGTGTGCCGTTGCTAATGGAATGCGGCCGTGTCGCGAATACTCTTTATATCAAGGATCACCTCGCTGGATCGCCACTCGATCACCTGAGGTTGACGATTCTGGACCTCATCGGCAATGTTCCATTTGGCGGCATGACGAGCGCCACATATTTCGGACGGGCGGAATGGGTCCGTCTCGCTGCGCAAGCAGGTTTTCATATCGAGCAATGGCAATATGGCCACTACCGTCACGGAGCCGCAGCACGGATTTTTCCTAACCGTCTGGAGGTGCTCATGCGCTGGACCCGACTCGCCACAGTCGGCGAATAGCAGCCAATCGACCTTCGCTCAGGAACGGCCGTCAAAGGCACGCCCGCACCCGAGCTTGCGCAAGAGTTCACGAAGACGTCGCATGCGGCTTGCGAAGGGCTCCGGCATATCGGCCACGATGCGCAGTCCGAAGCGCGGCGCATCTTCGGAATTGAAAATCGCCACGTCATTGTTTGTACATAGGTCGCGCAGCTGAGATTCCTGGAGGTGGTACAAACTTAGGACTTTCGGAGAATTGCGCAGAAACGGGTCATTCCTGATGAGATCGGGCCCCAACCAGATATCAAGAAAGTCTATGACAACCACATCGGCATTCGATCGTTCGATCGCCTCCACAGCGGCCGCATAAGGCGAGACGAAAGCATGGACCTGATAGACTCGCCAAGGCAATAATACCAAAATCGAGATCGCGAAGCTCGACAACAAGAGCAGCGAGGGATTTCCCTGCGTGCCCGCGTCGCGTTCGCTCACATTGATCCAGCCCTGAGCGGCGATCAACGCCAGACCGCCAAGGAATCCGTGCAGATATCGGTAGCCCCAGCCAAGCCCTTGATACGGCATGATCACCAACACCAACCCAAGCGTAGCGATCATTCCAAGGGTCAGACATGTGATCGTGCGGTTTCGGCTCTTCGAGGCCAAAAAACCAAGCCCTACAAGGGGGAATAAGAGCAGGTTCTGCCAGGATAGGAATCGAAACAGGTTAAGAACCATCAGCCAAAGGCCTAGTGGGCTCAGGCTGACCAATGCGGAAGTGCGCTGAATGAAATAAGCGATGCCTACTTCAGCCGCCTGTTGCACAGGCGCTTCAGCCATGCGCAGCAAGATGCTCCAATAAGAGATCCAGAAGCACACGCTGACCGCATAGACGAGACTGTAGAATGCCGCCAATTTCCAGCGCCTGTCCCAGAACAGGAACAGCACGAAGGGAGCGGCGAACAGCGGATGAAAGGCGACCTGATGGAGCCCGCATCCGGCAAACGCTGCAGCTGCAGCCACCAAGTGGCTCCCCGGCGTGTCGCGCAGGAAGAGCCACAACCACACCAGATTAAATGCAAGGTGAGCCGTCATTGCATACGGTGTTGCTGCCGTGATCAAGAATTGCGACGATGAGACGAGAATGATGACTGCTACCGCCGCGGCGTCGGGTCGGTCAGGCCAAATCCTGCGCGCCACTCCGTAGAGCGCGACCACCGAGGCTCCCGCAAGGACCGCACCTTGGAGCCCGGGTGCGCCAACGACAACAAAAATGGCCCTAAGTGCTGCATTCACCGGAAGATAAGACGAAATCGAAAAAACATTCTCCGGCACGGAAAGCCGGAAGATCGGCTGTAAAGCCGAAACATAGTCCCGCCATTCCGGCGCAACCCATGCGAGAAATCTTCCGCTCGCGAAGATCCGCGCGTCGGATTCTGCCATGAATTCGTCAGCCGACAATGCAAAATCAAGATAAGCCAGATGGCGCATCATGAGAATGGCACAGCCTACAACGATCGCGATGACCCAAGCAAAACGAACGGCGTTGAGTCTCCCAAGACCGATCTCAAGAAAATATACAGATTGATTCCGCGCGAACCACGCAGCAGTAACGAAGAACATGCCCATAAACAATAAAACCGGCGCGTCTTGGACGGCCATGAAATATTGCGTGATCAGGTCCGAATTCCGATCGAGGAGCGCCCCCGCCAAAGCGCCGACCAACGACAGCCACGCGAAACCCCAAAGGACCGTTCTCAACTCGCGTTGCCCGTCAGGCTTATGCTCGGCAACAGACATCGAGAAACCTGGCGTCGATTATCGGTAAAGGGACTAAAACAGCGTAGCCTGAAATTCTTGGCTAATCGGTTAATTATACCAAAGGGCCATCGATGTATTTTCGTAACCGACTTTACCGGTTGCTTAACCGTAACTCGATCGGTGGCACAACTTGAACAGCGCATAAGCCCCGATTTAACGAATCCCTGCGATGCCTGGGGACGTCTCATCACCGGAGCAGCGTTCGGCGCAATACCACCCTACTTCGGTCATCGCACAATCGCTCTTGCGCCTCGGAATCTCCGCCAATGTCGCACGTTCCTGAACACGCCTCCCCGAGTTCTGCACCGCTGCCGGCCGAGATCGATATTTTCGTCATTGGCGCCGGCCCCGCGGGGCTCACGGCCGCCTATTGCCTCACCAAAGAAACCCCGTCGGTGGTCGTGATCGAGAAGGACCAGACTTACGTCGGTGGCATAAGCCGAACCGTGCGCTACAAAGATTTCATGTTCGACATCGGCGGCCATCGCTTCTTCTCCAAAGCGAAACCCGTCATTGACTTGTGGCATGAAATTCTGCCCGACGACTTTATCGAACGTCCGCGGCTCTCTCGCATATTCTACGGCGGCAAGTTCTATTCATATCCCTTGAACGCTTTCGAAGCCCTCAGGAATCTCGGCATCATAAAGAGCCTCGGCTGCATGTTGTCCTTCGCCTATGCCAAGGCATTTCCAATTCGGGACGCGAAATCGTTCCACGACTGGGTTCGCAACCAGTTCGGCGAGCGGCTTTTTTCGACGTTCTTCAAGACCTATACCGAAAAGGTGTGGGGCATGTCCTGCGATGAAATTTCTGCCGACTGGGCGGCGCAGCGCATCAAGGGCCTCGACCTCTGGGTCGCCGTAACGCATGCCCTCAAGCGCGCCATCAAGCCACAAGGCATCAAGCATAATGCCAGTGGTTCCGTCGTCAAAACCCTGATCGAGAGCTTTCAATACCCCCGCAAGGGGCCCGGCATGATGTGGGAAGCGGCTGCCCGCAAGATCAGGGGACGCGGGGGCAAGGTCCTGATGGGTCGTGAACTACAAAAGCTTTCGTACAACACCGACCGCGGCCTTTGGCACATCGAAGTATCCTCGTCCGACGGCAGCCGCGAGACGTGTACGGCACGCCATATCGTCAGTTCGGCACCTGTGCGCGAACTGATGGACAAAATTTCTCCGCGCCCCATGTCTTACCTCCACGCACGTTCGCTACGCTATCGCGACTTTCTCACTGTCGCCCTGATGGCGAACAAGCCTGACCTCTTTCCCGACAATTGGATCTACATTCACGATCCCGCTGTAAAAGTTGGACGCGTGCAAAACTTCCGTTCATGGTCGCCTGAAATGGTGCCGGAGGGCATGAGTTGCCTGGGTCTCGAATATTTCTGCTTCGAGGGCGACAATATTTGGAACGCCAGCGACGCCGACCTGGTCGCGCTTGCCAAGAAGGAAATTGTCCATATCGGCCTCATCAACGCCGATGATGTCGTGGACGCCTGTGTGGTTCGTCAACCCAAGGCCTATCCGGTTTACGACGAGGAATATCGCGACAACGTGGCGATGATCCGCCTCGACCTGGACCAAAGCTATCCAAACCTGCATCTCGTCGGCCGCAATGGCATGCATAAATACAACAATCAGGACCATGCCATGATGACGGCGATGCTAACTGCTCAAAATATATTGGCAGGCAAACGCATTCACGACGTTTGGGAAGTCAATGAGGACGCCGAATATCATGAGACTGGATCATCCGGCGCCGAAGAAGCGCTTCGCAGCGTGCGTCTGGTGCCACAACGCATGAAAGAAGCCGCCAACAATTCCTGATGTCATTGAATCCTCCCACTTAGAGTTAAACCATTGGGGCTCGCCATGGCACCAGATGCCGCGATAACGAGCGACACAAAGCAATTTGAACTCACAAATCCCGTCAAGCTGACTTGCTTTGCACTGTGCATGGCGCAGGTCGACATTCTGGCCATGGGGGCCGTTCAAGGCGCATGGTTCCGCGACGCTGCGGGCCAATTGTACGATTTCGACTTCGTCAACATCTGGACGGCTGGTCAACACGTCCTCAACGGTAATCCAGCCGCCGCGTACGACCAGACGGTCCACAAGGCCGCACAGGTTGCCGCGCTCGGACACGACTTCGCAGGTTTCTACCCATGGTGCTATCCGCCCACTTTCCTCTTTCCGGCCGCGTTGCTCGCGCTGGCACCATACATTTCGGCCTATCTCATATGGGTTTGCCTGACCTTCGCAGCCTATTTGGCTGTCATACGCGGAATCATCGGCCGCAACGCAGGCATCCTCGTTGCGTGCGCCTGCCCAGGCGTCATGATGAACATCTCCGTGGGACAAAACGGGTTTCTCTCGACAGCTCTCATTGGCAGCGCACTCCTCCTGATGCAACGACAGCCGCTGGTCTCCGGCTTGCTGATTGGCCTGCTGTCGTTCAAGCCACAATTTGGCATTCTCATTCCAATCGCGTTGATGGCAGGCGGCCATTGGAAGGTCTTCCTTGCCGCATCATTGTCGACCTTGGCGGTAAATGCCGCATCACTGTTCGCTTTCGGTACGGCGCCCTGGGAGGCTTTCTTCCCGACAATTCAGGCTATATCTCAGGCAACGCTCACCCAAGGCCTCTCCGACTGGCACAAGCTGCACAGCACCTACGCTCTGGTTCGATTGTACGGGGGAAGCGATACGCTGGCATGGGCCCTGCATGGTTCGGTCATGGCCGGGTCCGCGGTCGCCATATTCGGGATTTGGCGAAGTAAAGTTTCATTTGAGATCAAAGCTGCCGCGCTCGGAGTCGCTACCGTGCTCGTTACGCCGTACATTTTCATATATGATTTGATCATACTGGCGGTGCCGATGGCCTTTCTGCTCCGCGTCGGCATCAACACAGGCATACTGCCCGGGGAGCAAACTTGCCTCGCCCTCGCTTGCCTCTTGATCCTGCTATACCCATTTGTGCCGGCACCTGTCGGAATTTCAGCTGTTTTCCTCATTGTCGCATTGATCTCTCGCCGGATTTTCGCCGACGAATTCCCCTGGTCGCGAAATCCCACGATCGCACGCGAAACATCAGCGAGCGTGGCGTAAAATCCACTCAAGGTATCTAGCGTTGCCGATAGCCGCGAGAACTGCGCAACAACCTCCGGCGTCGTTGCTGCAGCCAATGCCCCGATCATTTTTGAGATTTGCGCGCCATCGATCGGACTGCCCACCGGCAACTCGACCTTCTGGGCGTCCGCCAGGTAATCCTTGTCCTCGGCCATCACCAAGAAGGCTTTGCGTAGAATTCCGGCGACTTCTGCCGGGAGCACCACATTGCCAAATGTCAGCGAATACCAACGTGCGCCGGCCGCATCCTTCTCGGCTTCGAACAGATTCGAACTTCACGCGCTTCTTCCCGCTTGATTATTGCGGTCTCAGGAATGCGAAGTCACAGCCCTCGTCCGCCCCAAGAATTTCCTGCGCATAGAGTTTTGCGTAGCCTCGTGAGGGCTTTTCAGCAACGAGCTTCGTTGTGCCGGCCCGCACTTTAAGCTCGGTTTCCTCCACCATCAGCTCGATGCGCCGCTCCTTCACGGAGAGACGGATACGATCGCCATTGCGGACAAGGCCGAGCGGACCGCCCGACGCCGCGTCGGGCGTGATGTGCAGCACGATCGTACCGAACGCCGTGCCGCTCATGCGAGCGTCTGAAATCCGGACCATGTCCTTCACGCCCCGCTGCGCAAGCTTTTTCGGGATTGGCAGATATCCGGCTTCCGGCATCGCATCCGGAGCGTTGGGTCCGGCATTCTGCAGCACCAGAATATCATGCGGCTCGACGTCGAGCGCAGGATCGTCGATGCGCGCCGCGAGATCGGCGAGCGATGAAAAGACGACTGCCTTCCCCTCATGTTCGAACAGCCTGGCGTCCGCTGCGGAACGTTTGAGAATTGCGCCCTTTGGGGCGAGATTGCCAAAGAGTGCAACGAGCCCGCCTTGAGGTTCCAGCGGCTGGTCACGTGTCGAAATGATCGACCGGTCCACAAATCCCGGCGGATCGGCAGCCAGGCGCTCACCAAGCGTCTCGCCGGTCACCGTCATGCAATCGAGATGCAAGAGCGGCTTGAGTTCGCGCAATAGCGCGCCCACGCCGCCTGCTGCAAAGAAGTCCTCCATGTAGCCATTGCCGACCGGCTTGAGGTTGACGAGAACGGGTGTCTCGTCCGACAGGCTGTTGAGCTGATCCAGCGACACCTTGATGCCCGCGCGCCCCGCGATGGCCGCAAGATGGATCACGGCATTGGTCGAACCACCGATCGCCAGCAGAACGCGGAGCGCATTTTCAACCGACTTGGCATTGACGATTGTTTGCGGCCCGCGCTGTGATCCCACAAGGCGAACGGCCACCGCGCCAGTCGCTTCCGCGGCCCGCAGGCGATCGGCGTGCACGGCGGGAATTGCGGCCGTGCCCGGCAATATCAAACCGAGCGCTTCGACAATACAGGCCATAGTGGAAGCCGTGCCCATCACCGCGCAGGTGCCGGCCGTAACGGCAAGCTTGCCCTCGACCTCGGATATCTCACCATCGCTGACATCGCCGGCGCGATAGCGTGCCCAAAATCGACGGCAGTCCGTGCAAGCGCCCAGCCGCTCGCCCCGATGGCGGCCTGTCATCATCGGTCCTGCGACCAGCATGACGGCCGGCCGGCCGGCCGATACTGCACCCATGAGCTGAGCCGGCACGGTCTTGTCGCATCCCCCCATAAGAACGACCGCATCCATCGGCTGGGCACGGATCATCTCCTCGGTGTCCATCGACATCAGGTTGCGATATTTGAGGCTGGTTGGACTGAGGAACACCTCGCCCAGCGATATGGTCGGAAACTCGACCGGCAAGGCACCTGCCGCCAGAACGCCACGTTTCACGGCGTCGAGCAATTCGGGAAAATGCCGGTGGCAATTGTTGAAGCCAGACCCCGTGTAGGCAATGCCAATCACCGCCTTGGCGAGCATTTCATGCGAATACCCCATCGACCGAGCAAACGAGCGGCGCAGATAAAGGGAGAAGTCCCGGTCACCATAATTGGTGAGACCATGCTCAAAGCCAACCACACGTTCGGTCATCTTTCACCTCGACAAAAGGGCTAGAACCCCTCTAAAACTACCTTGGAAGAACTGCAAGGTATCAACAAAAACATTTGCCGGGGAAGGTATGCCCATGAACTACAATGCGTTTTTCACGGATGCACTCGCTCGCCTGCATGACGAGCGGCGGTATCGCGTGTTTGCCGATCTCGAACGGCTGGCTGGGCGCTTCCCGCGTGCAGTCTGGCACTCTCCGCAAGGTCCTCGCGATGTCGTGGTCTGGTGCTCGAACGATTATCTCGGAATGGGACAACACCCCAAGGTCATCGGCGCGATGGTCGAAACGGCGACCCGCATGGGCACGGGCGCAGGCGGAACACGCAACATCGCAGGGACGAACCACCCGCTGGTCGATCTTGAACGCGAACTCGCCGACCTGCACCGCAAGGAGGCAGCTCTCGTCTTCACATCCGGTTATGTGTCCAATGAAACTGGCATCTCGACCCTGGTCAAGTTGCTGCCGAACTGCCTGATCTTTTCGGATGCCTGGAACCACAATTCTATGATTGAAGGTGTTCGCCAGTCCGGCGCCGAAAAAAGAATCTTCAATCATAACGATGCCGACCACCTCGAAGAACTTCTCAAGGCCGCCGAGCCGGGTCGGCCAAAGCTCATTGTATTCGAGACGCTCTATTCGATGGATGGGGACGTCGCTCCCATCAATCGGATTTGCGATCTTGCCGAGCGTTACGGCGCAATGACTTACGCCGACGAGGTGCATGCTGTCGGCATGTATGGTCCACGTGGTGGCGGCATGGCCGAACAACAAGGCGCGATGGGGCGCATCGATGTGTTGGAAGGGACGCTCGCCAAGGCATTCGGCTGTCTTGGCGGCTACATCGCCGGGTCTTCGGCATTGGTGGACGCGGTACGCAGCTACGCCCCTGGTTTCATCTTCACGACTGCGTTGCCGCCGGCCGTTTGCGCGGCTGCAGCCGCGGCGATCCGGCATCTCAAGACGTCAAGCTACGAACGCGAGCGTCACCAGCAGCGAGCCGCACGTACCAAAGCCGTGCTGCTGGCAGCCGGCCTACCCGTCATGCACAACGACACGCACATCGTTCCGCTTTTTGTCGGCGAACCGGACAAATGCAAGGAAGCCACGGACCTGCTTCTACAGGATCACGGCATCTACATCCAGCCAATCAACTATCCGACGGTTCCGAAGGGCAGCGAGCGGCTGCGCATTACGCCCTCACCCTACCACGATGACGTACTGATAGACCGGCTGGCCGAGGCGCTCGTCGATGTGTGGGAGCGGCTAGGCCTCCCGCTCAAGGCCCGCGCAATCGCGGCCGAGTAAGGTTCGTAGCCTGGATGGAGCGCCAATAACGCGCTTGCGCGTTGATGACAGTTAATCCAGGACACCACCGACCCCAGCACACCAACCCGCATTGAACCGCCCAAGCTTGCGCACAGCGCGAGCTTGGGATCTCCATGCGGGCTACAAGAACCGCCCGCCATCGCTTTTCAATCGCGCGGCGCCCAACTGCGCGCCGTCAGGGCGACCGAAAATGTCACGATCAGAAAACGCGTCAGGTGATGCGCGCCGACAAATACAGGGTCAAGATGAAGGGTGAGCGCCAGCACCATCATTGTGTCCTGCGCGCCGGGCGCAAAAGCAATAACGACGTCAGCCACCCGGAACGGCAGGATCGCTGTCACCACCAGCACAAACGCTGACGATACCGCAATCGCAACTGCAGCCGATCCGAGCGCGGCCCAAAGATACTGCAACAACATTGACATCGTCGTGTTGGCAAAGCGCGCGCCTGTCAGGCCGCCCATGACCACTACCGCCGCAGCGCCCAGCCACCATGGCAACGTCGCATTCACGAAGCCGCTGCCGTGAAGCAGCGCAGACGCCGCCATGGCGCCAAACAGCAATCCACCCGGAAAATTGATCTTGTGCATGACGAACGCCGTCGCCGTCGACGCGACGATGACGATGGCAAGTTCTGTCCAGGACGAGTCCGGGGACGATGGCGGGACCACCCCGGCCACCAGGCCAAATAGCGCCAATCCTGCCGGAAGACCGAGCGTTATCAACAGCACTCGCACCGTCTGGACGATCGCGATGCCGCGAATATCGGCCCCGAACTCTGCCGACAAGGCCATGGCCTGCCCGAGGGAACCCGGGCTCGCGCCCAACAGGGCCGATAGCGGTTCCCAGCCGTGCACAAAACGAAGATAGGCGGTAGCCGCCACCGTCATCAGCGCGGCGCACATGGCAAGAAGCGCAATGCTGAGCGGCCAGGTCGCAATTCCGCGCAACGTCCCAGGTGTTACCACCGCTCCAAGGAGGATACCGATCAGTACAAAACACCCACGGCTCATCGGTACCGGAACCGTCATGGGGCGCCCCAGTAGCGCCGCAACAGCCGTCACGAGCGTCGACCCCGAAATCAATCCGGCAGGAAAGCCCACCCAGGCGAATGCGAGACCCCCAATCGAAGCGACGAGCAGGGTTTCAGCGACGGGGAGCACGGAACGAGGCAGCGCATCGGGTGGTGGCATTGCCCCTCAATGCCGGGTCGCTGCCGCGTCGTCAAATCGATCTGAGCGGTTGCTCCGATCCGGCTCCTGCGCAACGACCACTTTTTTGGGTTGAGGAAAACCAGTATTTTTAACTAAAGATGCGATAAGCTCCTCAACAGAGGCTTACGCTGCAGGTTCATCCGAGCTCAGGCATGCTGCAAGGGTTGGTCGTCGCTTCGGTAGCGATTTGTTATATCGGCCTGCTCTTCGTTGTGGCGAGCTATGGCGACCGCACGCCACGATTCGGGCGAGCGGAGGGCTGGCGCCGTCTCATCTACCCTTTGTCGCTCGCAGTCTATTGCACGAGCTGGACCTATTTCGGTTCGGTCGGGCTTGCCTCGCGCACCGGATACTATGGATTTTTTATGGTCTATCTTGGTCCGATGATCATGATCGGACTTTGTTCGCCACTGATCATGCGAATCGTGCGGCTGGCAAAGGACCAGAACATCACATCGATCGCCGACTTTATTGCAGCTCGTTATGGCAAGGCGCAGACCATTGCCGCGACCGTTGCCGTGATCGCCACCATCGGGACAGTTCCTTACATTGCGCTGCAGCTCAAGGCGGTGTCGTTTTCGCTGAGCACCATCCTGATCCACACGACGCCGGATGGAAGCGGCGAACATCCGGTCGTGGGAGACATTGCGCCGCTCGTCGCATTGGCAATGGCAGCGTTCGCCACGCTGTTTGGCACCCGCCACATCGATGCGACCGAGCATCAAAACGGCTTGATGCTGGCGATCGCCACCGAATCAATTATCAAGCTGATTGCCTTCGTCAGCATCGGAATGTTTGTTACATTCTGGATGTTCGATGGGCCGTTCGCACTATTTGCGGCAGCCCTGACACAACCAACAACATCCAGTATCCTGGCAAATGAGCCTCCCGCCGGCACGCTCGTCGCCATGATCCTCTTGTCGTTTTTCGCCATCGTACTATTGCCCCGGCAATTTCATGTGACCGTCGTCGAGAACACTAACGAAGCCGAAGTCAAGCAAGCGGCGTGGCTTTTTCCACTCTATTTGGTCTTGATGAACTTGTTTGTCGTTCCCATAACCTTGGCAGGACTGCTCACATTCGAGCCCGGTCAAATTGATAGCGACATGTTCGTGCTCGCCCTTCCCATCGCCGCCCATTCTGATGTGTTGACCCTTGTAGCTTTCATCGGAGGATTGTCGGCAGCCACTGCCATGGTGATCGTGGAAACAGTGGCGCTCTCCACCATGGTGTCGAATGACATAATCATGCCATTCGTCCTGCAGCGACGGACGGCATTTTTCAGTAGCAGTCGTAATATTGGATGGCTGTTGTTGACCGTACGTCGTGTTGCCATTTTTGCGATTCTCTTCCTCGCCTTTGTATACTACCGCTTGGCCGGCGATGCACAGCTTGCCTCGATCGGCCTTTTGTCTCTTGCGGCAATCGCTCAACTTGCTCCAGCCTTTTTTGGTGGCCTGGTCTGGCGGCGTGGAACGGCGCGTGGTGCCATGGCGGGATTGTCGGCAGGCACATTGGTATGGGCGTATACTTTGCTGCTCCCAAGTTTTGCAGCCGCCGGCATGATCGATGCCGGCGTCGTCGCCGACGGCCCATGGGGCATTGCCATGCTGCGTCCGCAGGCATTATTTGGGCTCGACCTTGCCCCCCTCGCAAACGGAGTATTCTGGAGCCTGCTGATCAACATATTTGCCTATGCGGGATTTTCGCTGACCCGGCCGCCGACCACAATCGAACGCCTGCAAGCAAATCTTTTCGTACCGAACGATTTTGCACCGATCGCAGCAGGACTTCGCGTCGGACAGCCGCCCGTCACAATCGACGAATTGACGACAACGGTCGCCCGCTACCTCGGCGAGGAACGTACGCGCGCATCGTTCAAAAGCTACGCATCAACGCGTGGTATGAAGCTTGAGCCGGGCGGGGAGGCAGATTTCCAACTCCTGCGATTTGCCGAATATCTGCTTGCATCAGCAATCGGCACCGCCTCCTCGCGCCTGACCTTGTCGGTGCTTCTGCGCGATCACACTGTATCTACGCAAGACGCCATCAAACTACTCGACGAGGCCAATACTGCGATCCATTCCAATCGCGAAATATTGCAAACCGCACTTAGCCATGTGAGTCAGGGCATCGCGGTGTTTGACAAAGATCTGCAGTTGATTTGCTGGAACCACCGATTTGGCGAAATTCTAGATCTGACGCATCAATACACGAACCGCGGTACGCCACTTGAGGACATCTTACGATACATTGCAAAGCGAATGTCGCTTGACACCTCCGCGACTGCCGCGTTTGTACGCGAGCGCATCGCAAACTACGTGTCAGAAAGCGAACCGTTTCTTGAATGCCGCGCCCGACACGGCTTGGTCATCGAAGTTCGATCCAATAAAATGCCGAATGGCGGAATAGTTACGACCTTCACCGATATTACACTGGGCGTAAAAGCTGCCGACGCGCTGGAACGCGCGAACGAACTCCTGGAACAGCGCGTGCAACAACGCACCGAGGAGTTAACGCGCCTGAACAATACGCTTGCCCAAGCTAAAGCGGCGGCAGAGCAGGCCAATATCTCAAAAACCCGTTTTCTCGCCGCCGCGAGCCACGACATCCTGCAGCCCCTCAATGCAGCAAGACTATACGTTACAAGTCTTGTCGAACGTCAGAGCCACGGAAATGATGCGCAACTCGTCACCAATATCGATGCGTCACTTGATGCCGTCGAAGAAATCCTGGCTGCTCTCCTCGAAATTTCACGACTCGATACCGGCGCACTTAAGCCGGAGTTTTCGAATTTTCGCTTGGATGAGCTGTTTCGCCAGATCGAAGTCGAGTTCAAACCGTTGGCACAAGAAAAGGGGCTTGAATTCGATCTCGTTTGGCCATCTCTGGCGGTCCGGTCCGATCGCCGGTTGTTACGAAGACTTCTGCAGAATCTGATCTCGAACGCAATCAAATACACGCCTCAAGGCCGTGTCCTGGTCGGCTGCAGACGCCGTTCGGGACGTGTGCAAATCATCGTGGCCGACACGGGCATCGGGATTCCTCACACAAAGCAACGAGTCATATTCCAGGAATTTTTTCGGCTCGACCAGGGTGCCAGAGTGGCGAGAGGTCTTGGGTTGGGGCTTTCAATTGTTGAACGCATTGCCCGCATACTCGATCATAGGGTCGATGTCATTTCGAGCGTAGGGAAAGGATCACAATTTGCCGTCGAGGTTCCGACGACGACTTTGATCGCAGCCAGCTCGCCTATGCAGCAAGCGCCCTGCGTCGATCGCCGCCAGTTGGCCGGCATTTCGGTTCTCTGCATCGATAACGACCCTCCAATTCTTGACGGAATGGAGACCCTCCTTGGCGGGTGGGGCTGTCACCTATCCACCGCCACCGATCTCGAAACCGCAATAGCAGCCATTGCGGGGATGGAAATTTCCCCAGATGTACTGTTGGTCGATTATCACCTTGACCAAGGCAACGGTCTTGCGGCGATCGACACATTGCGATCGCGCCTCTCGACAGATATTCCGGCAATTCTAATCACGGCCGATGGCAGCCTGCGCGTGCGCAGGGAGGCCGATGCCTATGGGGTTCAAGTCCTCAACAAGCCAGTTAAACCAGCAGCTCTGCGCGCCCTGCTCGCGCAATGCCATGCCCGACACATCGCAGCCGCTGAATGACAGATCGTTTGTTCATAAACCCGCCGACGTAGAACGCCACTCGCTCATGTCGACCTTGGCGGCGGCGATAACGGCTTGCGTGCGGCTTTCCACCCCAAGCTTCTGCAAGATAGCAGACACATGCGCCTTTACGGTCGCCTCGGAAACACTCAGTTCGTAAGCAATTTGTTTGTTAAGCAAGCCATCCGACAGCATCATCAGAACGCGTACCTGCTGCGGCGTCAGCGACGTGAGCCGCGTCAGCAAGCCGTCCGTCTCGGCATCGGCCGCAGCGACCATATCGACGTCCGGCGGCGTCCATACGCCGCCCTCGAGCACGCACCTGATTGCAAGCCGCATCGCCTCCACGGCGAGCGTCTTGGGGACAAAACCTGATGCGCCGAGACCAATGCATCGGCGAATGACGTTTGGATCGTCATTGGCAGAAACAATGACGATCGGCACACTGGGATGTTGCGCTCGCAAATAAATGAGACCGGAAAAGCCACGAACACCGGGCATCGCGAGATCGAGCAATACGAGATCAACGTTTCCGTCCAATTCAAGCAACTTCGCAACATCTTCGAATGACCCGGCTTCCGCGATTTCGGCACGCGCAATAGAGCCAGCTACAGCCTCCCGCAATGCGCCTCGAAAGAGCGGGTGATCGTCAGCTATTATCAAGCGATGGTGCGTTGTATCGTTCAACCTTGATCCTCAGTCTTGCCGTCGGCATTGAGTTTCTTCCGATTTCCCATATTATTGTCTTCGCTACTAGATTGTAAATAATTCCTTGCGCACGTTTCCGTCATACCTCAACGCTTAGTTCAGCGTCGGTTTCCGATGAACTGTAACACCACCTCGCGCCGATGCGGCTGCCTGCGGTGCTCGATAAGATAAATGCCCTGCCATGTTCCGAGAGCTAATCGACCGCCGATAACAGGTACATGCAATGAAATACCGCACACCATTGCTTTGACATGCGCCGGCATGTCATCGGGCCCCTCAGTCGAGTGGCTCCATCCGGCCTCCTCCGGAGCCATACGGTCGAGAGCCATGAGCAAGTCCGCCTGCACGTTGCCGTCGGCATTTTCCTGAATCGCCAATGACGCCGACGTATGGCGAAGAAACAGCATTAGCACGCCATCACGAGCCTCCGATTCATTAACGAATCGAACGGCCTCGTGCGTGAATTCAGTAAACCCCTGTCCGCTGGTCTGAACCTCAAGAGTGGCTGTCAAGACGTATTCCAGCGCGGTGCTGCTGATGGCAGTCCGCTGGAGCTTCGCTTTTGTTGTATTGCTTTGTGCAACCATCACCATGGCCTATTGCTGCAAGTTCGTTCTGGCGCAAACGCCTGGGCCGAAAACAGCCGAGCCAACCTGGGACAATTGGGCTACGACCTGGAAATCGCAAGGATACCGCTTTTTGCCTGCCGGCGCTCTGAGGCCCAAGATCTGAGCCCCACGACCGTCAAATTTGAAAAATTCGTCGCCCTCGGAAATGCCATTTTACAAGCAATATTAGATAGTTGCACAAAAATCTCGAATTCTTGACTTAGCCATATCCAATCAGTATGGTCCGCGCGGCCTCGGGGGCGGCGGTAAGGTCGCGATCTCACCGAACACGAGCGAGTGTCGAAAGCATGGCCGACGACACACGCAAGGCGAGAGATCGAAACCTGCCCCAATCCGATGAGGCTGCGCTCTCCGCGAGGTTGCAGCGTCTCGGCGAACGGCTCGGCCAGAAGCATCCCGACCGTGCATCCGACAGCAATCCTGGGCCAGCCGCCGATCCCTCGGCGATTGCCCGGGGCTTTCGGCTGTCTGTCGAGCTCGTTGCTGGCGTGCTTGTGGGAGCCGGCATCGGCTGGCTGCTCGACCGTTGGCTTGGAATCTCGCCTTGGGGAATGATCGTGTTTCTACTGCTCGGCTTCTCTGCAGGTGTACTCAATGTGATGCGGGCAGCAGGCGTGGTACCGGCCAATCGGCTGGACCCACCTGATCAACAACGATAACTACCAGGCGCAAACGAAGCACGAAGGCAGGGCTGATCCAACAATGGATCCCATTCACCAGTTTCAGATACAGAACCTGTTCACATTCGGTAGGATCGGAGGCTCGGAGATCGCGCTTACGAATTCCGCCCTCTTCATGCTGGTCGCGCTCTTAGTCATCGCGTTCCTGATGATTGGCACAACAAGCCGACGAGCGGTTGTGCCGGGCCGCATGCAGTCGATTGCGGAAGTGTCCTACGAATTTATAGCCAATACGCTGCGTTCCACGGCAGGCAGCGAGGGGATGAAGTTCTTCCCATTGGTCTTTTCGCTTTTCATGTTCATCCTCGTCGTGAACATGATCGGTCTGATCCCATACACCTTCACGGTCACGAGCCACATTATCGTTACGGCCTCGCTGGCGATGCTCGTGTTCCTGACCGTGCTGGTCTACGGTTTTTCGAAGCACGGCCTGCACTTTTTCAAGCTGTTCGTCCCAAGCGGCATCCCGATTTACATCCTGCCGCTTGTGACATTTATCGAAGTGCTCTCCTTCATATCGCGGCCGATCTCGCATAGCGTGCGTTTGTTCGCCAACATGCTGGCCGGGCATATCACGCTGAAGGTTTTTGGCGGTTTTGTCGTTATGCTGGGCAGCCTCGGCGTCGCTGGCTGGATCGGCGCCGTGCTGCCGCTCGGCTTGACCGTTGCCATGACCGCCCTGGAACTGTTAGTCGCTTTCCTGCAAGCCTATGTGTTCGCGATCCTGACCTGCATCTATCTCAATGATGCCATTCACCCGGGCCATTGACGCCCAACTTCATCCCCTTCCCCACACCCCTAGCCCCTCCCCCAACAACTCTAAAAGGAGCTTCCACATGGACCCGATCGCCGCAAAATATATCGGCGCTGGTATTGCCTGCATTGGCATGGGCGGCGCCGGCGTCGGCGTCGGCACCATCTTCGGCCATTACCTTGCAGCCGCGCTGCGCAATCCCTCTGCTGCCCAAGGCCAATTCGGCAACCTGATCTTCGGCTTCGCGGTGACGGAAGCACTCGGTATCTTCTCGCTGCTCATCGCGCTGCTGTTGCTGTTCGCAGTCTAAGAAAGACGGAAAAAGTCGGACGTGGCGCAAAAAGGCGCCGCGTCGACTTGGACGCGTCGACTTGGGCGCGTCGACTTGGGAGTGCGCAATGGCGCAGAAGAACGCGAAGCAAATCGAGAGCCTGGAACACGTTCCCGCTTCTGAGCATGGCGGCGGCTTTCCGCCGTTCCAAAAGGACACTTTCGTGTCCCAGCTCATTTGGCTCGCCATCATCTTCGTGGCACTCTACCACTTGATGTCGCGGATCGCGCTGCCACGCATCGGTGCGATTCTTGAAGCTCGTCGCAAGCAGATCGAGGGCGACATCGCGCAAGCCGAAAAACTCAAAGCTGAATCTGACCAAGCCATTGCGGTCTACGAAAAGGCCCTGGCAGATGCGCGCAGCCGGGCCCAGACCCTGGCGAACGAAACCCGCGAGAAAACTCTTGCCGAGGGTGAGGCCGAACGCAAAGCACTGGATACGACACTAAATGCAAAAATCGCGACCGCCGAAAAGGCCATCGCCGAGCGACAGGCTGCGGCCATGCTTAATGTACAGGGCATCGCTGCCGAAGCCGCAACGGCCATAGTGGAACGACTGGTCGGCGTCGTGCCTGCAAGATCGGATGTCAATTCCGCCGTCGCCGAAGTACTCAAGCGCTGAGGAAGTATCAAGATGTTCGAAGCCGAATTTTGGGTGGCCGCAGCATTTGCCATCTTCGTTGGCGTGCTGATCTATTTACGCGTCCACACGAAGGTCGTTGGCATCCTTGATCAACGGACAGCGCAAATCAAATCCGAGCTTGATGCCGCGCGCATACTCAAGGAAGAGGCGCAAGCCTTGCTCGTCGAGTATAAGCGCAAGCAACAGGAAGCCGAGCGCGAGGCTGCGGGAATTATTGCCGGCGCCAAAGCCGAGGCTGAGCGCCTCATGATCGAGACGAAGGCCAAAGTCGAGGATATCCTGTCGCGCCGCACCAAAATGGCCGAGACCAAGATCGCACAGGCAGAGGCTCAGGCCGTGGCAGATGTGCGCGCTGCCGCCGCGAATGCGGCCGTTGCCGCCGCCGAGATAGTCCTCAGAAAAACCGTCGTGGGCAAGCTCGCCGACGATCTCATTGACAAAGGCGTCGAGGACATCAGGTCCAGGCTCAATTGATCAACCTATTTTCCCTTTTTCTTCTTTGCTGGCGCTTGGCGTTCACTGCGCAGACCCGCCTCATCGAACCCCACATAAACAATGTATGCCAGGAGTTCTTCCGGCGGAGGCATTGCGAAACTCAAGTCTTCCTCGATATCGGTGAAAAGTACATTGAGTGAACCCGGCATCATCGTAACCGGCACGCGCCGAAGCTTGGTCACGATTGTCTTTGGCTCCACGCCTTCCCGCACGACCGCATAACGCAATGGCACATCGATCTGGCTTGGCGCACCCGCCGGCCCAGCAACTGCCCGAGCCTGAACACCAACGCGCATCCTGATCACGTTGTCGACCAAGGCACATTGGCGCGCAAGTTCAACAACCGTAACCTGGTAGCGCAGATCATTGGCAGTGAGCGCCTGGGGCTTGTTTGCAACCGCAAGTGTCCCTGTACCGGTGCGCACGTCAACGGTAGGGCAGTTATCTTCCATTGAGACACTGGGAGCTGCCGCGAGGGCCGTTCCGGCGTTGTTCGTCGCCGACACACTGGAAAAACCAGGGAGCGAAGGAAACCAACTCGAGGTGCCGCCCTCAAATGACCCTGTCGAACAGCCAGCCAATGAAAATCCCGCCACCAGGTATATGGCGACGCGAATGCCTATGAAGGTTTGTTTCTGGTCCGCCAATTGCATCGGAGTTTACTGCTCTCTTGCCAACCATTGCCCAATATAGCAGAGGACCAAGGCAGCCCCAAGGCCCATGAAAAAGTGGCCAATGAAAGAAGGCCAATAAACGGAGCCCTCAGGATTGATTCGGTCAAGTTATGAGTGGACAAATGCAGTCATGCGTCATTCCGCAGGCGCGCATACAGCAGGTGATCCTGCCATATCCCATTGATGCAGAGATACTCGCGGGCAACACCCTCTCGACGAAAGCCGCTCCTTTCCAAAAGACGAATGGAGGCGATGTTGTCCGGAATACAGGCTGCCTCAACCCGGTGGAGCCGTAGCGTCGAGAAGGCAAACGGGATGACGGCGCGAACCGCCGCAGTCATATAACCCTGATGTGCCCGACTCACGCCCATCCAATAGCCGAGACTGCATGCCTGCGCGCAGCCGCGACGAACATTGGCAAGTGTCAACCCTCCGAGAAGTGCATTGTCCGTCTTGCGAAAGATGAAAAACGGATAGGCCATATCGCTGCGCTGATCCTCATAATAGCGCTTGATGCGACGGCGAAAAGACGACCGCGTGAGATCATCGGTTGGCCAGGTAGGCTCCCAGGGTGTCAGGAATTCGCGACTCAATTCCCGCAACGCTGCCCACTCCGCAAAGTCACCCATCTGCGGAGTGCGCAGCAACACGTCGTCGCCCGAGACCACAGGCAGTTGATCTGAAAAACCTACGGTTCGAAAGAACGCCATTGAATTTACGAGGTCAGGCGACCCGACGGGCCAGGCTTTCAACAATTGTCGCTGCGCTTTCAAGACCAGGCCCCGGTCCGAGCACCGCGATTGCTGGCCGGCCGCGCGCAATCATTGCTTTTCCGGCCGCCCGGGCGCTCTCGACCGTCACGTCTTCGATACGCGTAACCAGTTCTTCCAGTGGGATCGGCCGCCCCCAAACAAACATTTGGCGCGCGAGCTGTTCCGTTCGCGTGCTGGAACTCTCGAGCGCCATGAGCAGGCCGGCTTTCATCTGCGCCTTTGCGCGCCCGATCTCGCGCTCCGTAATTGTATCTGCCGCATTGGTGACCTCGTCCACCACGACCTTCATCAATTCCGGTACATCATTGGCATCAGTTCCGGCATAGAGACCAAACATGCCTGTGTCCGAATAAGGAGCATGAAACGCATAGATCGAATAACAAAGCCCTCTGATCTCGCGCACCTCCTGGAACAGGCGTGACGACATTCCGCCACCAAGGATCGTCGTGAACACCTGCAGGTTGAACAAATTCGGATCCCGCTGAGGTACGCCTGGCATCGCCAATGCGACATGGACCTGTTCGAGATCCCGCGTTTCAATGCAGGAGCCGCCAACGAATCGCGCCGACTCGGGCGCCGCTGCAGCAGGACCGATGAACTTGGAAAAACGGTTCTCAACTTCGTCGACAACGGCCTGGTGATCGACCGCACCCGCCGCGGCGACGACCATATCCGGTGCCCGATAATTTCGTGCCAGATAAGCCGCGAGCTTGCGCCGATCAATCGACCGCACGCTCTCGCGCGTACCCAATATGGAGCGTCCGATCGGCTGATCCGGAAAAGCCGTGATCTGCAACTTGTCGAATACGACGTCGTCGGGAGCATCTTCGGCGGCCCCTATCTCCTGGATGATTACCCCTTGTTCCCGCTGCAGCTCTTCCGGATCGAAGGCGGGATCGGAAAGGATGTCTGAGAGAACGTCAAGTGCGAGCGGCACATCGGCTGCGAGCGTGCGCGCGTAATAGGCCGTTGTCTCGACGCTCGTCGCCGCATTAAGATCGCCCCCGACGGCCTCGATCTCTTCCGCGATCTGGCGCGCGGTCCGCCGCGACGTACCCTTGAACGCCATGTGCTCGAGCAAATGGGAAATCCCATGCTCGTCGGGCCGTTCGTCACGGCTGCCGGCCCCAACCCAGACGCCCAGAGAAGACGTCTTCAGGTGCGCCATGGCATCAGTGACGACGACAAGGCCGGAATTGATACGTGTTACGTTTACGCTCATGTAGCAGCTCCTTCGCGGACAGCGCGACAGACGGATGAAATGTGACGCTCGACCGCTTGCTGATCGACCGGAAAAGTGGTGACACGTTCCGGCTTGCCGCCGAGATCCGCGAGCCAGTCGGGCAATTTCGGGCGTTGGCCACAGGCCGACTCGACGGCGTCGGGAAACTTGGCTGCATGCGCGGTTCCAAGCACGACCATTGGCACTCTCGGGTCACGTTTTTCTTTTTCAGCGACTGCGACCCCGACCGCCCCATGCGGGTCTATGAACTGCCCGGTCTCGCGCATCATGGTTCGCATCGCAACGGCCGTTTCCTGCTCGTCGGCGCGCCCGGCCGAGAAGTGTTTGCGCAGTTCGGAAAGCGCCGTCGCCGAAAGCGAAAATCGGCGCGATTGAGCGAGCGAGGACATCAATCCACGCAAAGCCGAACTGTCGCGCCCATAGGCATCGAACATGATCCGTTCAAAGTTGGAAGCAACTTGAATATCCATCGACGGAGATACGGTCGCGACGACCTCGCGCGGCTCATAGGTTCCCGTCGCAATAGTGCGCGCCAAAATGTCGTTGACATTGGTCGCGATCACCAGCCGGTCGATCGGCAATCCCATGGATAGCGCCACGTAGCCTGCATAAATGTCGCCGAAATTACCGGTCGGCACAGTGAAAGCGACCTTGCGATGCGGAGCGCCGAGCGCGACTGCTGCCGTAAAGTAATAAACGACTTGCGCCACTATGCGCGCCCAGTTGATCGAATTGACGCCCGACAGCGCGACCCGGTCGCGAAAGGCGTGGTGGTTGAAAAGCCCCTTCACGATCGCCTGGCAATCATCGAATGTTCCTTCGATCGCCAGCGCATGGACATTGTCGTCTGCCGCGGTCGTCATCATCCGCCGCTGCACGTCTGAAACACGGCCGTGCGGAAACAACACAAAAACGTCGGCGCGGGCACGACCGCGGAACGCTTCGACCGCCGCCCCTCCGGTATCGCCCGATGTCGCGGCCACGATGGTGGTTCGCTCTCCACGCGCCGCAAGAACGTGGTCCATCAACCGGGCCAGCAGCTGCATCGCCAAGTCTTTGAAGGCCAGTGTGGGGCCGTGAAACAGTTCCAGCACGAAGTCATTCGGACCATATTGCATCAGCGGAACAACCGCAGGATGCCGGAAGCCACCATAGGCCTCGCGCGCCATGCGGGCGAGGTCGTGATCCGAAATTTCGCCGCCGACGAACAGACGGATGATCTCGAACGCCACCTCGGCGTAGGGCCGGCCGGCAAAATTCGAGATCGCACCGATATCGATGTTGGGCCAGCTCTCGGGCACATAGAGGCCGCCGTCGCGGGCAAGACCGGCAAGCATGACCTCCACAAAACCGAGCGGCGGGGCCTCGCCTCTGGTCGAAACATAACACACCAATTCTGGCCTTTCGGTCGATCGAGCAGACGATTACACCCGGCGCGCCCCGGCCTCATAGCCGAATAAGCCGCCGTTCCAACTTATTGATTTATATCAGGTTTCGGTCCAACGCGCAGAGCCCGAAACAACGTCCCGTTACAGTAATGGCTGGGGCGCCCGGGCACAAGGACGCGCGGGCGGACGGGCCGTCGATTTCTTAAAGCTCACCTGACAGGTCGCCAGCATGGGGGGTGACGATCCATTCCGTACCGATTGGCCGATCCTCGAGCACCCAAGGAGCGTGCCGGAGACTAGATTGTCAGAGTCAAGGGCCAACACTCTGGGGTTGAAACGCAAAAACGCGGCCGCCGATTTAGCCGGCCCATGAATTAAAGCCGCGATTTCTATCGCCGTGCGGGCGGGCTCGTGGCAGCCCGAGGCCCTGCTTTCCGATATAGAGACCTATCGCCTCAGGCGTCAGCGTCTTCGCTTTCGCCTTTCCTGCCATTCCACTCCTTTGCGACCCCTGCCGCGATAAGGCCAACGCCAACAAGCGGTATGAGTTTTTTCCAGCCCACGGCATTACCTACTTGGATTGCGGTTTTGAGATATGCGGGTTGGACTACCGACAACGCGCTATTCTTGAGAAGCCCCTGCTCCGCCACGGCGACAACCCGCTTATGAGCACCAAGAGTCAAAACGGCAGAGACTATTGCCAGGCACATCGCTGCGCCTGTCAGCACAAGCGCAGCAGCCATTGGAGAATAACGATCCGCCAGCCAGACGAACAAGAAGACCAGCGCAAACACCATTGCGATTGAGCAAGCAAGAATAGTGACAATGGCACCACCGATCACGGCAGAATTGATGCCCGTCTTGGATTGAATTTTCAGTTCGAGATAATCTCTAATGCCTGGCATTATTGTCGACCTGATGGTTCAGCTGACCTGAAACTTTGTATGTCGTCGACGGGGAGTACTTCTTACAGATAGTGATCATTTCTTCCGATCCGACCAGCCAGCCAGCCAATCCCGAGAGCGACAAGCGCGACGGTGTAAGGACGTTCTTCAATCATCCGACGCATATAGTCATCTGCCTCTTTGACACGTTCTTGCACGACGTCCGCGGCGTCTGTTGCGCCTTTCTGAACAGCGCCCACCGCTTCCTGCGCACCCTTTTGGACCGTATGGGCGGCGTCGACCGCTGCGTCCTTCGCTTGTGCGTAAGCCTCGACTGCTGTGTCCGTCACCTGATCTAGAACTCCTCCATTGTGCCCTTTCGTGTCTGCGGTCGTGCGGCCGTTACTTTCCGGCCCCTTCCCTCCACCTGACTTTTCGCTGCTAGTTTCTCGATTTTGGTCCACGGTCTTTCTCCTTAGTTTGTGATTTGAGATCCAGGCGATCCGGCCTAATTGCGTCGCCCGAATAAATGCGCGATGACAAAACCTACCCCGACTGCAATCGCCAGCGCAGGCACGGGGCGGTTTTCAACCTCCTTGCTAACCTGACGAAGCATGTGACGGCCAATCGTTCTGGCCTCATCGCCATAACGGATCGCGTCATCGCCCATCCAGTTCGCGCCGTTCCGAAATTGGCTGGCGAGCGTTGCCAAAGCAGTTGACACTCCTTGGCCGGCATCTACCGCCGCCCTTTCCCCCCTGGCTGAAGCCGTTCCTGCGACGAAAGCCAGCTGGTTCTCTAGCGCGCGTATTCTCCGTATGAGATCTTCCCTTCGAAACCCGCGATTGGTCCGAAATACCGTTGCCATGATCCGTTCCTCTTTGCTCCGGAAGTCAAAGTCCGGTGCGTAAAAGCAACGTGCAAACGCTGTTAGATCGAATTAGTTCCATGAACGGAACCGCGGACGGAAATTCATACGAATCAATTGGAACATTCCGCCAGTTCATCGGTTCTCTGGAACAACAGCCATCCAGCGACGCCAGGCATAATCGCGTAGCGCTCCTGGTTTCTGGCGAATTATCGCAACTGGGAATCAACATCAGGCGTGGGAACCAACATCAGGCGTGGGAACCAACATCAGGCGAATGTGTTCCAAAGCACGGCGTCGACGATTCGGTTGGCGTGGCCTGTGAGCTTTGACTGATGCCTGTTACCTTCATCAATGCGTCTGGATTGGCGACTGTCGCCCACGGTTTCACTATTGCCGCCCTCATCGTTCTTTTTCTTCATCTTGCGAGCCCCATAGTCCAGCCGCTTGTTATTGCGGCACTGTTAAGCTTCATTTTGGCCCCGGTTATGCGCTCGCTCCGCAATTGGGGGCTTCCGAAGGTAGGTTCTGCGCTCGCCTGCGTTATCCTGACATTGACCATTATCGGAACGCTAGGCATCACGCTGGTTCTGCAAGGCCGACAATTGGCTTCGGACCTGCCGTCCTACGAATCAAACCTTCGTGGCAAAATCCAATCTCTAAGCACCTCGCCGCTCGCTTCGGGTATCCTTGAGCGCGCGTCCAGTACGTTGCGCGATTTGCAGGGCGAACTCGCGCGAAGCGGGTCAAGTTCCGGCGCAACTGAAGTCGCGAAACCATTTCCGGTCGAAATTCATCAGCCGGAGCCGAGGGGTCTTGAAGCATTCGCAAATATTGTGAGACCCCTGCTTTCTCCTCTGGCGAGCAGCGCGCTCGTCATCCTCTTTCTATTGTTCATTCTCCTCCAGCGCGAGGACATCCGCGACCGTCTGCTGCGTATTGCCGGAACGGCAGATCTCCAACGCAGCACCGCGGCGTTGGATGACGCCGCCACCCGCCTTGGCCGCTTCTTTCTGATGCAGACGCTGCTCAACAGCGGTTTTGGAGTATTCATCGCAATCGCTCTAACGATCATTGGCGTTCCTAATGCTGTGCTGTGGGGTATTCTTGCGGGATTGATGAGGTTTGTCCCTTTCGTCGGATCGCTGATTGCTGCGGTTTTTCCGGTGGCGGTCGCAGCGGGGGCGGACCCCGGATGGACAATGGCATTGCTCACCGCTGCGTTATTCATTGTTGCAGAACCCGCGGCAGGCCAGATCGTCGAACCGGTCGTCTACGGCCAACGTACCGGCCTTTCACCCGTGGCTGTTGTCTTATCGACGCTTTTTTGGACCCTGCTATGGGGCCCGATAGGCCTGCTGCTTGCCATGCCATTGACAGTGTGCCTGGTCGTTCTTGGCAAACACATTGATGGACTGCATTTCATCGACATTCTGCTAGGTGACGAGCCTCCTCTTCTTCCAGAGGAGAGATTCTACCAGCGACTGCTTGGTGGGGACGCGACGGATGCCGCGGAGCAAGCCGAAGAAGAACTCAAGACGCAATCACTTTGCGCTTATTACGACTCGACGCCAATGAAGGCCCTCGTGCTTGCACAGACCGACGCCGTCGCCGGCAAGCTGACATTCGAGAAGCAGAAGGCCATCCGCGACACAATGGAAGAGATCATCGAAGATCTAATCGATTACGGGTACGAGGATCAGCCAACGGCACAAATAATCGCTAACGAAACGTTCGAGAACGAAGCAGTGTCTGCACCTGAAAATAAAAACGATTCCGACCCTTCCGTTGCTCCAAGATATGCAGCGAGCCGCGTCGTGTGCATCGCGAGCAGAAGCTCGCTCGATGAGGCCGCATCCGCGATGCTCACTGACATACTCGAAAAACGCACCATACCCGCATTCGTCCAGCCGTTGGAATCGGCCAGGACCGGCAAGAACTTTCGAGTTGACGTTCCGGATGCTCGGCTGGTCTGCTTGTCGTATTTCGGAGCGATGGCAAAACCCGCACATGTTCGCTACCAGATTCGCCGAATCAGGCGCGCGTTGCCCAAGGCCAAATTCCTGGCGTGCTTTTGGATGCTGGGCGGAGACGCCGCGAAGCTTGAGGAATGGAAAGCTGCGGTCGGAGCGGATTTCGTGGCAACGTCCTTGACGCAAGCCGCCGAAATCTGCGCCCTTGAGCTTCGGGAAGTTGGGGGTGGCACGATCCACTTATTGCGTTCCGTCGGAAACGCTTGATGGATTTCTTTAATCGATAGTTAGCATCGCCGCGTCCGACCAAAACGAGTCGTGTCGATGGAACTAATCCGGTTCACCTCGGTTGTGTCCGATACAGGAACGAACTGAGGCATCACCATGGCAATGACTTGAGCGGAGAAAAGGAAATGAATGATATTAAATCGGATGCAACCGCAGCGAACATATCTCGTGATCGGCTTGCTGACTTGCTGAACGAAGATTTGGCCCGTGAATATCAGGCAATCATCGCCTATGTGGTCTATTCGCAGGTATTGAAGGGCCCGGAATATATGAACATTGCTGGGCAATTGGAGTCGCATGCGCAAGACGAGCTCAAGCACGCGCTCATTTTGTCGCGGCAAATCGACTATCTCGGAAAAATGCCGATCGTAACGGCCACGCCGGTCAAAGTAAGCGCCAAGGCGAAAGAAATGCTGCAATTCGATCTCGATAATGAAAATGAGACAATCCGCAATTATCGTGAGCGTGTGCGTCAATGCGAAGCGCTCGGCGAATATGCGTTGGCTGAACAGATCCGGCAGATTCTCGTGGACGAGCAGGATCACCAAATCGATCTCGCTACGGCGCTCGGAGTCGAAGCGCCGAACGTAACGGCGACAAGATCATAGACATTCGATAAAAACTGCATCACTGATCGAATCAGCATTATACAAGGCGTTCATACGCACGATCGTGATGGAGAGAAATCGTGAGGCTGTTCAAGTGCGATGCATGCGGCAACGTTGTATATTTTGAAAACCACACCTGCGAGCATTGTCACCACAGGCTGGCCTACATTCCCAAGCTGAGTGCCGTCAGAGCCCTGGAGCCTGCAGGAGACGACCGCTGGGTGACACTCAACGAACGAAAAAGGCCGCGTTACCTTTGCGCCAATGCGAAACACGACGCATGCAATTGGATTGCAACGGACACCAGCAAGGACCTATTCTGCGCAGCCTGCCGCCACAACGGCATCATCCCCGACCTGTCTCAGAAGAGCAATCTTGATGCGTGGCGTCTGATTGAGATTGCGAAACACCGGCTGGTCTATGGCCTATTGCGATGGAGTCTGCCGCTCCGGACGCAAGCGGAAGATTCCAAACATGGCCTGGTATTCAACTTCCTTGCCGACCCTCCACCGGGAAAAGGGCCGAAGGTGATGACCGGGCACGACAACGGCGTCATCACTGTTGCGTTGATCGAGGCAAACGATGCCGAGCGTGAGAAACGCCGGGGGCAAATGGGCGAGCCCTACCGCACTTTGCTCGGACACTTTCGGCACGAGATTGGACACTATTATTGGGATATTCTAGTGCGTGATGGCGGCAAGCTGGATGGCTGCCGCGCGGTATTTGGAGACGATAGCCAGGATTACGCGAATTCGCTCACGCGTTACTATGACAAAGGAACTTTCGAGGGCTGGCAAGACAACTTCGTTTCAGCCTACGCAACCTCCCACCCATGGGAAGACTTTGCCGAGACGTGGGCGCATTACCTGCATATCGTCGATACCCTGGAGATGGCGCATTCATTTGGCATGACAATAAGCCCCCATCTTGACACTTCCGGAACTCATGAGGCGAGTATCGATTTCAATCCCTATACCTCTGGCAGCATTGAGCAAATCATGAAGGCCTGGATCCCATTCGTCTTTGCGATGAACAGCGTAAATCGGGCGATGGGTTACGGCGATCTCTACCCATTCGTACTTGCTCCGGCAGTCCAGCAGAAACTTGCGTATATCCATGATCTGATCCATGGCCAACCTCAAGTCTCATCGATCCGCAATCTGAATATGGATATGGTCGTCATGCCGGGCGGCGCGGCAGCCCTGAAATCCGAGTAGAGGCGACGAAACTCCAAGGCGCGCCGCAAGATACGGTTCGACAAGAATGCGATCAATCCGGGCCGCCACCGGTCAGGCTCATGGCCTCATTGGCCGCCTTGATGATGTCGGCCGGCATCGCATAGGCGTGTTTCAAAATATCCCCAATGCGATCACCCGACACTTCATCGAGATCGATAC
>DATGVJ010000240.1:0-2862 GCA_035300505.1 Xanthobacteraceae bacterium | reverse complement strand
CCGATGCATCTGCGGAAAGTGGGCGCAGTGTCAGTAGTAAAAGACCAAAGATTCTTTTCACGATCCACCTGCGTCTCGCGGACCTGTCTGCCGAATCGACCAGGCAGTCGCCAAGTCCTCGGACTCGCAGCACACAAAACTCCGTATTCGAACCGAGTCTCGGCAATCGCGGTTCTTCGTTTCAGGGAAACGCGATTTTGTGGGCAGTCACAAAGTAGCAACACCGCCCTCGTCAAGCCAATGTCGTTTTCGCAGAAACCACAACTAATAAATGAACCCCTATTCAAAGAACCCCGTCCACTGCAGGACACAAAGTTACGTATGCATAGACCCGTCCGCTTCGTCCTTTCCATCTTTGGCGGATTTTTCCTTTTGTTCTGCCAGCATCGCCACCTCCCGCCACGCTTGCGCTATCTTTTGAAGCGTCATCGTGTGCCTGGGCATTTGGCGTGCCATTTCTTCGCATTGTTCAGCGTATTTGCGGTATGCTGCGGGGGTTTTCATATGAACGTTCCTTCACCTAGAGAACGTTTCGCTAAATTACGAGTTCCCTTGAAAATTATTTCAAATTCTCGGGAACAAATCTGTATTTCGGAAATTCCGTGTAATTACTGGGGACTGGTAAAAATGATGCGTGTTGAAGAATATCGAATGTGGGCCGCTATGTGCTTGCGCATAAGCCAACAAGTTATCGATCCTGAGCGTCGGGCTCAATTAGTGGAAATGGCACAGCGATGGTACGATCTTGCCGACCGAGTGGAAGATCGCTCGAAAAAGACACTTAGTTCATCCGATATGCGGCGATCCGGCTTTGGATCAGAAGATCTTTGATTTCGAATTTTTTGATTGCTTCTTTACGTCAGTGCTTACCTTTGGTGGCCGGCCTCGGCACGCGCTTGGGCGTCGCTCTCGCTTCGCGCTTCCTGTTGAGGGACAATTTCTCAAACAGGTAGTCACCGAGAACTTCGACCCGCTTCGGCCGCGGACCGCCCGGCGGGGTTACCCAGTAGACAGCGCCAAGCGGGAGCGACCAATCGGGCAGAAGTCTCTCCAGCTGGCCGGCGGCGAGTGCGTCGCGCAAAATGAATTCGGGCAGGATGCCGAGGCCGGTCCCGGCCGTCAGGGCCGGTATCATCGCGTCCCCATTGTTCACCCGAAAAGGCCCTGACGGCCTTATCGTGGCGGATTTGCCGTCCTTGGTGAAGCGCCAAGTCTCAGGCGTCCTCGTGTAGCTGTAGCCGATGCAGCGGTGCTGCGCGAGGTGGAGTGGATGCTTCGGCCTGCCGTGCTTCTTCAAGTAGGCAGGGGAGCCGACCAGATAGCGCGGCATTTCATAGAGCCGTCGTACAACGAGCGAGGAGTCGGGTAAGACGGCGATGCGGATTGCCGCGTCGAACCCTTCACCGATGAGGTCCACATGAGCATCGCTCAAGTGGAGATCGATCGATACCTCCGAATAGTTGGCAAGGAATTCCGGCAGCAGTGGCGCGATGTTCAGCACTCCAAACGACATCGGTACGGCAAGCCGCACCAGCCCGCGCGGCACCGTCGCTTGGGCCAGTGCGGCGTCCTCGGCTGCTTCGCCCTCGGCGAGAATGTGCGCAGCCCGGCCTGCGAGCTGCCGTCCAGCGTCGGTCAAGGCGAAACGCCGCGATGTGCGGTTGATGAGCCGCGCCCCCAGCCGCGCCTCTATCCTGCTGACAGCTTTGGAAACGGTCGCCTTGGAAACCTTTAGCTCCGCCGCCGCGCCGGCGAATGAGCGAATCTCAACGACCTTGGCGAAGATCGCTAGCCCTTCGAGGTCTGGTAGTCTGGCCATGGTTCAAATTTGGAAACGATGAGTTTCCTTAGTTTCTATTTCTAATCCATCGCTGTGTCCATAGATGTATTGGCCATGAAGATATCCAGGCGCAATCTTTTGGCGGCAGGCGGCAGCACCGCGATCATCGCAATGGCCGGCCCGGACCACTCGAGCAGGGCTCAGTTGCCTGAGGCCCCAACATCGCCGGACCTGATTGTACACAATGCCAAGGTGACGACGCTCCTAAGTAGCCGGCCCGAGACGGAGGCTTTCGCGGTTCGCGGCGAAAGGATCGTTGCGGTCGGCAGTGATGCCGACATCATGGGCCTGCGCGCCGCGAATACCCGTGTCATCGACGCGGGAGGACGGCGGGTAATTCCAGGCCTCAACGATTCGCATTTCCATCTTGTGCGAGGCGCACGCGACTACAACCTCGAACTTCGCTGGGACGGCGTTGGATCGCTGCAGCGTGGATTGCAGATGATTGCCGAGCAGGCGTTGCGCACTCCCAAGGGCCAGTGGGTGCGCGTGGTTGGCGGCTGGTCTCCCTATCAATTCAGGGAGAAGCGGATGCCGACCGTCGCGGAACTCAACGACGCCGCGCCGGACACCCCGGTGTACGTGCTGTTCGCGTACAGCGAAGGTCTGCTAAACAGAGCCGGAGCCGTGGCGCTCGGGCTGACGCCCGACAGTCAGGCGCCGGAGGGCGGCAGTTTCGAGTTTGTCGATGGCGGCGCCATCCTTCGCAAGGCGGCCGCTGTGTATTGGCCAGTTGGCAAGCTGCCGCCGCTCTCGGCCGAGGATCAGGTCAACTCGACCCAGCATTTCTTCCGCGAGCTCAACCGCTTCGGCTTGACCAGCGCAATTGATGCCGGCGGTACCAACCTGCCTTATCCCGACGATTATCAGGCCCTGGCAAAGCTTGCCACTCGGTCCGGATTTCCAATCCGAGTGTCGAACTTGCTGTTCGCGCAGCAACCCGGAACCGAGCGCGAGTTCTATGAAAAATTGAGCGTCGAGGAGAAGCGCAACGTCAATCGGGCCGCATCGAGGCTGAACGG
>DATGVJ010000239.1:0-4314 GCA_035300505.1 Xanthobacteraceae bacterium | reverse complement strand
GCCTTCAAGGATGCCGGCGCCCGCGTGATCGCGCACAAACGTGCCAAGGAGCGGCTCGACCAGTTGAAGAACCCGCTGGTGGTGCCGGTCGACGAGACCTTCGACACGACCAAGACCATCGAACTCGGCGGCACCACGCTGGAACTCACCTATGCGGGCGTCAATCACTCTGACTCCAACATCATAATGCGGCTGCCGCGCGAGAAGATCGTGTTCATCGTCGACACGATCCCGGTCGGGCAGGTGCCGGGCCGCGGCTTCATCGACATGTTTCCGCTCGAAGCCGAGGACTTCATCAAGACGGTGATCGCGATGGACTGGGACCGGCTGATCCCCGGCCACCCCGGCGTCGGCGGCCGGCTCGGCACCAAGCAGGACGCGCGCGACCAGCTCCGCCTGCTGGAGGAAGCCTCCGCCGAGATGAAGCCGCTCGGCATTGCCGGCAAGTGCTGGGCCGCCGAGAAGGACCTGAAACTCTCAAGCTTCAAGGACTGGCCGGGCTACCAGGCGGGCCTGGAATTCATCGGCCGGCGCTATTGCGGCGTCTGGGGCCGCGGGACTTGAAGGCACGAGGCGACACGTACCAAATAGAACGGCTCGCTTGTTGTCCCTCTCCCCGCTTGCGACCGGCTTGCGGGGAGAGGTCAAGATCATGATCGGCAAGCGCCTCATGACCAAGGCCGATTTGGCCGAATGCATTCTGGTTTTTTCACAATTTTGATTGAGACAGATAAAGGTCCCTTTGGGGCATCATTGCGTTTCCGGATTTTCCTGCCGTCGGATTGAACCTGGGTGGAACGGGGGTCGACCAATACATCGATAAGGCTTCGCACTCGGCGTCGAGGACGCTGACAAGAAACACAAAAGATAATTAGCGCCTTGAATGGAATATCCGGGACGAAAGCCATCCCCCCCAAACAAGAACACCAAAAAACTCAGGAAATATCCAATGTCACACCTGTCCATCAATGCGAAGGCGATCGTCCCGACGGTTCGTCGCCTGATTATCGTCACAACGGCGGTTGCGCTGGTTATGGGAACGATCGGCTATATGCCGGCCCATGCACAGCAGAACCAGCAACAGCAATCAGTGCAGAATGCACCGCAGCTTTCGCCCGCTCAGCTCGACCAGATGGTGGCGCCAATCGCGCTCTATCCCGACAATCTGCTTGGCCAAATCCTGGCGGGTTCGACTTATCCGCTCGAAATCGTGACGGCGGCGCGCTGGTCTGCGGCAAACGGGCGAATTTCAGGTGAGAAACTCGAAAATGCGATGCAAGTCCAGCCCTGGGATGCAAGCGTCAAGGCACTCGCGGCGGTGCCGCAGGTTCTCAAGATGATGAGCGAAAAAATCGAATGGACCCAGCAGCTCGGCGAAGCCTATCTGTCGCAACCCGAAGATATCGCAGCGGCGATTCAGCGGCTGCGCGCCAGGGCTAACGCCAATGGCAACTTGAAAAGTTCAGAACAAATCCGCGTCCGGCGCGTCGTTGCGGAGCGGCCGGCCGTTACAGAACGGGTGGTGGTCGCGACGAGCGCTCCTGAATATATCGTCATCGAGCCGACTTACCCGGAACGGATCTACGTGCCGGTCTACGATCCGGTCGTGGTTTACGGCGCGTGGGCCTATCCGGATTATCTGCCCTTCTATTGGGCCCCTCCCGGATATATCTCTGTCGGAATCTTCGGTTTTGGACTCCCGTTTGTGGTCGGTCCGGCCCTTTGGGCGACCTATAACTGGAACAGCGGACTGGTTTTTTGCAATGCGGCTTTATACAGCAAGTTCAACAAAGTGCCGTTTTCGCTGGCAAACAAGTTGGCGTCGATGCCGCTCAAATTCGATCTGAAACATCGTGGCACCATGGGCTTCAAGAACTCGGCTCTGAACGCGCATTTCAATTCAACGAAGCCGGTCAATCATGCCATGGCGACGGACGCCTTGAAAAAGACGACAAACATCGGGCCTACGCACGGCCGGCCGACACACATCGGCAACGACCACAAGTCCAACGACACGAAGCTATCCCATGTGGTCAATAGCAACCCGCATAAGTCCGTCATCGATAAAACGGTATCGGGCAACCCGACCATCGCTCGAAAAACGACAGTCTCCAACAGCGCCAATAACGGCGGCGGCACCAAGGCCATTAACGCCTTCAACAGCCACACCAATAGTCACACCTCGGTTGTTACGTCTGCAAATGCCGGCAACGGCGGTTTCAAGCCGCCGCATGTGATGCAGAACCAGCAGAGAGTACATCCGAAACCCTGATGCTTGCGAAACGGGGCGCCCCAAGGGGCGCCCCGTTTGTTTCGTAAGTTTGCCGCGATCGGTCCTGACGGCAGCGTCCTAATTCTCGGCAATGCCGGCAGCCTTGGCCACCTTCGACCACTTGGCGATTTCGCTTGCGACGCGCTTGGTGAATTCTTCCGGCGTGCTGCCGACCGGATCGGCGCCCTCCTGCCGGATTCGCTCTTGGACTTGAGGCAGGTTGACCATGCGTACAGCCTCGCTGCTGATCTTGCCCACGACCTCCTTGGGCGTTCCGGCCGGTGCGAAAATTCCCTGCCAGGAGGTCACCTCGAAACCCGGGTATCCGGATTCCGCGACTGTCGGCACCTCCGGCAGCGCGGACAATCGCTTCTCCGTGGAAACGGCGAGGGCTCGTAATGTGCCCGCCTTGATATGTTGCGACACTGTCGGCAGCAGGCTGAAATAGACTTTGACGTGGCCGCCGAGGAGCGCATTCATCACTTCCGCATTCCCCTTGAAGGGGACATGCACGAGGTTGCCGCCTGTCATGGTTTGCAACAGCGCACCCGCAAGGTGGGTCGAAGTACCGGGGCCCGCCGATGCGTAATCGACGCCGGTCGGACTCGATTTGATGTAGGTGACGAACTCGTTGAGGTTCGTGACCGGAAGGGAAGGGTGCACGGTCAGCACCAAGGGGAGCGAGGCGAGTTCCGTGACCGCCGCAAAGTCCTTGATGGGATCATAGGGCAGTTTCTGCAGCGCAGGCACAACCGTGAAGGCGACAGTGGTGACCAGCAATGTGTGCCCGTCCGGTGGCGCCTTGGCGACTGCCGCAGTGCCGATCACGCTGCCGCCACCTGGACGGCTGTTCACAATCACGGTTTGGCCCCAGCTCTCGGTGAAGCGCTGGGCGATCAGCCGGGCGATATTGTCCGTCGTGCCGCCCGCCACAAAGGGAACAATCAACTCGATCTGCTTGGTCGGGTAGGATTGGGCCGCAGCGGGCAGGCTAGCGGTCAAGCCCGTCGCGATTGCCAAAGCGGTTACAGAAACCGAAAGCGTGCCCTGCATGGTCCTTGCTCCGCGCGCGTTGTTGGCCGGTAGAGATGCCCTGTGGATAACTTTCGTGCCGGCCGCGAGACCGGCGCCGCATCTCGTCACCCCCGACAAGACAATCTGATATTTCACGACAATTCAATGTCGCTTCTTGCACCCTTGTCTTGCGCCCTTGCGATTGAACCCAGGTTGAACCCAAGTTTAACTTGAACCCAATTTTAACTTGAACCCAATTTTAACTTGAACCCAAGATTAACTTGAACCTACCTGTAACCCAATGCGACAAATGGAATAAGGGGGCTTTGCATCGGGGATCGTAATCGGGCGCTGACGACACTTTCGTCGATTGATCAGCAAATCGGGCGAAATCACGAGCCCAAAGCCATTTAGCCAATCAACAAATCTTCGAAGCCGCGGTATCTTTGTGCCTGAAAAATAGCTACAATTTGCCGCAAGTGGGCTCTAAAAGGGGGGCGACCTGTTCGTCCAGAATGTGGGGAGTATCCTATGTCACAATTGTCCATCTATATGCAGGCGATCGGCCCCACGGCGCGACGCCTGACTGCCGTCACGACGGCGCTTGCACTGGTTTTGGGGACCTGGGCCTATCTGCCCGCCCGCGCCCAACAGGGGCAGGAACAGCAGCAACCCGCGGAACAGCTTTCGCCGGCGCAGCTCGACCAGTTGGTCGCGCCAATTGCCCTCTATCCCGATAACCTGCTCGGCCAAATCTTGTCGGCGTCCACGTATCCGCTCGAAGTCGTGATGGCGGCGCGTTGGTCTGCCGGAAACGCCCAGGTTACCGGGCAGGCGCTTGAAAACGCCATGCAATCGCAGCCCTGGGATCCGAGCGTCAAAGCGCTGGCGGCCGTGCCGCAGGCCCTCAAGATGATGAGCGAAAAGCTCGAATGGTGCCAGCAGCTCGGTGAAGCCTATCTGTCTCAACCAGACGATATCGCGGCTGCCGTGCAACGGTTGCGTGCCAGGGCCGATGCCAGCGGCAA
>DATGVJ010000238.1:0-9629 GCA_035300505.1 Xanthobacteraceae bacterium | reverse complement strand
TGTGGCCGTCGGCGCGCGTTGAAGCCAGCGTGGCAGCCAGCGCCGTCGCTTTGGTGGTGGCGCTCATCCTGCCAGCGCTCATCTTGTTGGCGCAGGGCCATGCTTTGGCCCAATCCGCCGCCCCGACACCCTTGCGGTTTTCCTTCGAATGGCGCCTGGAAGGTCCGATGGCCTTTCTCCTGCTTCCGCAGGATCGCAATTATTACCGCCAGGAAGGCGTCGACCTCTCTTTCGATGAGAGTGGGAATGCGCTCGAGGCGATCACCCGCGTGGCCTCAGGGAGCCACAATCTCGGAATTGCCGACATCAATACCTTAATCTCTTATCGGGACCGGAATCCGACTGCGCCGGTCAAGTCCATATTCATGGTCTACAACAGGCCGCCATTTTCGGTCGTGGCACGCAAGAGCCGCAGGATTACGGATCCCAAGCTGCTTGAAGGCAAGAAACTCGGGGCTGCGCCCGCGGGCGCCACTCTTGGGATATGGCCGGTATTTGCCAAATTGAACGGGATCGACGCCGGCAAGGTCACAATCGAGGAGGTCAACAATCTGGTCCGCATCCCGATGCTCGCCGCCGGACAGATCGATGGCACGCTTGGTTTTACGTTCCGGGACTACGTCGATTTCAAGGACCGCGGAGTGCCGGTTGACGACATTGTATTGTTGCATATGCCGGATTACGGTCTCAAGACCTACGGCAGCGCGATCATTGTGAACAGCAAGTTCGCAGCCGAAAAACCCGAGGCCATCAAAGGGTTCCTGCGTGCCCTGCTGCGCGGGCTCAAAGAGACGGTGAGCAACCCAACCGCGGCTATCGACTCGGTGGTCAAACGCGACGACATGGAGCGCAAGGAAATCGAGCTGGAGCGCCTGATTATCGCTATCCGCGACAATGTCGTGACACCCGAGGTCCGCGCCAACGGCTACGGGGCCATCGACCCCATGCGGTTCGAAGAGATGATGAGCCAGCTCGCGCTCGCTCAAACGTTCAAGGCTCGACCCAAGATGGAAGACATCTTCGACGGGGCATTTTTGCCGCCCGCCGCCGACCGCAAGGTGCATTGAGTTATTCAGAGCCAGATCGTTGCGGGACGCCCATGTTGCGCTACATTGGGTTTCGTTGCCGTCACCCTTGGTCGTGTCCCGTCATGAAATTCCTGCTTCTTTATGCGCGTGTGCTTGCCTTGCTCGGGCCGGAAGCCCGCTTGGGCTGGATTCTCGCAGGCGCCAACGTGGCGCTGGCGTCGTCGCAATTCATCGAGCCGATGTTGTTCGGCCGCATTGTGGACACGCTGGCCAACGCCCAGGGCGGATCGCGCCAGATCTCCTGGCCGGATTTGCTGCCCCTGGTCATCGCCTGGGTGGCCTTCGGCGTATTCATTATCGTGGCTGGTACCATGGTGGCGCTCCACGCCGACCGGCTCGCACACCGCCATAGCCAGAAGGTGCGCACGGATTATTTCGAGCACGTGTTGCAGCTGCCGCTTTCCTACCATACGGGCACGCATTCCGGCCGGCTGATGAAGATCATGTTGACCGGGACCAACACGCTCTGGTCGATGTGGCTCTCCTTCTTTCGCGAGAATTTGACCAGCCTAGTTTCGCTCCTCGTGCTGATGCCGATGACGGTTTTCATCAATTGGCGTTTTGGGGTGCTGCTGATCGCACTTTCGCTGTTATTCGCAGGGCTCATCGCGCTTGTGTTGCACAAGAGCGAGTCATTGCAACGCAAGGTGGAGCGTCATTACTCCGATCTCGCGGAACGAACGTCGGATACTCTGGGCAACATTGCGCTGATCCAAAGCTTTGCCCGCATCGAGACCGAAGTTTCGGCCATGAAGCGCGTGGGCGACGAGATGCTCGGCGCCCAGATGCCCGTACTGTCCTGGTGGGCCTTCGCAGCGGTTTTGACCCGCACATCGACCACGATCACGATGCTGACCATCCTGATCGTCGGCATCTATTTCTATATCCAGGGCCTTACCACGGTTGGTGAGATCGTCATGTTCATGAGCTTTGCCACGATGCTGATCAGCAAGCTCGAATCGATCGTGCATTTCGCCAATCTCATGGTGATGGATGCCCCGCGCCTGCGGGAATTTTTCGAAGTGCTCGATACGGTTCCGGCCGTCCGTGACCGGCCTGATGCCGTGGACCCCGGCCGCACGCGGGGGCTGGTGGAGTTCGACAACGTATCCTTCAGCTATGACGGCAAGCGGCCGGCGGTCGAGGATGTCCACTTCACGGCGCTGCCGGGTGAGACCATTGCGCTTGTCGGCGCGACCGGCGCCGGCAAGTCGACGGCGCTTGGCCTGTTGCACCGCGTTTTCGACCCACAATCAGGCAGTGTGAAAATCGACGGCATGGACATCCGCGGTTTGACGCTATCGGGCCTGCGGCGAAACATCGGCGTGGTGTTTCAGGAAGCGCTCTTGTTCAACCGCTCGATTGCCGAGAACCTCCTGGTCGGCAAACCGGACGCCACCGAAGAAGAAATGCGCGAGGCCTGCCGGCGCGCGCAAGCGCTCGAAATCATCGCGCGCAACCCGGACGGCTTTGCGGCCCCGGTCGGCGAGCGTGGCCGGCTGTTGTCAGGCGGCGAGCGCCAGCGCCTGTCGATTGCGCGCGCTCTGTTGAAGAATCCGCCGATTCTCATCCTGGATGAGGCCACCAGCGCGCTCGATGCGTTGACCGAAGCCAAGGTGCAGGCCGCGCTCGATGAAGTCATGAAGGGCCGCACCACATTCGTGATCGCGCACCGGCTTGCCACCATCCGCAATGCGACACGCATTCTGGTGTTCGAAAGCGGGCGGATCATCGAGGCCGGTAGTTTCGACGAGTTGGTGCGCAAGGGCGGGCACTTTGCCGATCTGGCGCGCACCCAGTTCATGATCCAGGACACGACCAAGCAGCAGATCGAGCGCGGCCTGGAGACGCCGGCGGGGGCGTGATCTGCTTGGGATTTGCTCGGGGTCAGAACCCGGTTTCACAGGCTGGCCGTGAATAAGGAGTCTGCCCCGGTCGGCGTAACTTCGGTCGTCGCTACTTCCCGGGCGGCGGAGGAGGATTGGTCTTCATCCGGTGAATGTCACTGCCTCCTGTAGGCATTTGCTGCGGCGGGCGCTGGATCGGCACCACGACCGTTCCGGTGCTCACGACCGGCGGATCGGGCAGGCGGATACGATCCACGACATCCTTGGCGCGCGTCAATTCGATGCTCCGGTCTTTGTCCTTGGCCCAAGCCGGGCCAAAAGCCGGGCTCGACATTGCGACGGCCAAAGCAGCAAGGGAAATCAGTACCTTGGTGGTGGTCATCTTCTCTTGTCTCCTTACATATCGGACGTCCCGTATGAGCGCCCTCATGTCAGGGATGACGGCGGACCCGCGGATTTTCCCGATCATGGGGTGCAAAAACTTTTTGGAAGCTCACTGCCGCCTACGGCGGAGCCGGGACCCGTCTCCAACTTGCCATCGGGAATATCTCGGGCAGGTCCGTCATTAAATACAGGGCCAGCACGTCGGCTTGGCCGGACAGCTTCGAGACTTGTTCCTGGTTCTCCGGCCAGGTCCAGGCATTGATGGCCCGAAACGCGTTGCGCCAGCGATCGGAAGCGCAGCCCATAGACGCTGTAGGAAATTGGAGTTGCGAAGGTCACACGCCCGAAATCGATCCCTGAGGAATGTTCGTTACAATGCAGCACGTTTTCCGCCACAAGCCTTATCGTCTGGTCGCCCACGTTCAAGACCCCCTAGAAGCACGGGATCGTGACCTTGCGCGCCGCTGTCTCAGTGCGGCCCGCCGGTTTTCCGCAAACGCAGCAGCCGCCCGGCCATTGCGCTTCCAGGCGGCGAATTCCGCTGTCTTTGGGCGGCGGGATAGCTTTACCAGCGGCACGGTTCTAGAGTTTGCTGAGCCGTCACTCTACGGAAATTCGATGCAGGAAGCCGACAGGATCGCAAGGGTCATTCTGCTTGGGCTTGCCGACGACACGGCCGAGGCGTGGACGGATTTCGTGCATCTGGCCAAAGGTCCGGTCTGGAAAGCAAGCCTTGCGGGCGCGCCGCGCAAGGCTCGCGCCGAAGAACTTTTCAGCCACGTGATGTCGCGTTTTCATGTCGAGCGGCTTGTATTGCCCGGGCGCTTTGCGGCTTCCGGGCTGAGTGAGTTTTCGTCGTTCTTGACACGTGAAATTTCGGGCCATATCGATCACTGGCTGTTACATCTTTTGCGATCTGGCGCGCCGGACGCCGCCGATGCCTTCGTCCGCGCGCTGCAGACCGATATCCAGATGTGGGTGCAGCGTGCCGCCCCGCCCGCGGCCCGCACCACGCTCGACGATCTCGTGCAGGACGTCTTTGCCAACCTCCTTGCCGACAAGGGCCGGCGCATCCTCGCGTTTGCGGGCGGCGGAACCTTCCGGGCCTATTTGCGCAAGGTGGTCGTCAATCTGGCGGCCGATTCGGCGCGGCGCGAATTCGGACGCGTGCGGGTGAGTTCCACATCCGGCGCCGTTTCGTCACGCCCCAGACTGGTGTCGCTCAACGATGAAGAACGCGCCATCGATCCCGTCGACACAAACCCAAACCCGGAAGCCGAAATCATCGAGAACCAGGAAACCGTTGCGCGCGCACAGCGCGAAGCGGAACTGCACGAACTGTTGCGCCAACTGCCGATCGAGGAGCGAAGAATTCTGGAAGCACGCTTCCTCGACGGGCGCAAGCCGCGCGAGATCGCGACGCAGATGGGGCGGGATGTAAAAGACGTCTATCGGGTACTGGAGCGCACGGTTGCGCGCCTGAAACAAGCACTGACATGAGGCCGGCCATGCCCAATCCTAATCGCCTCAAGCCCAACCGCCTGGAAGCTTTGCGGCGCGCCCTGCAAACGGTGCGCGACGAAGACCCACCCGCGCACCTCGTTGCCGGCGCGATTGCGCTCCACGGGCTGGACACGCTCGCCGAACGATTTTCCTTGCTCGCCGCGTCGAGCGAAAAGAACGACCAGAGCCTGCTGTGCGTCAGCCAATCGGGACTTTGGACGCTCGAAATATTTGTCGGCAAAGCGCCGGAAGGCCAACCCGCCGAACGCGGACAGGTTTTGCTGTCGGTGCATCCCGACCACCGCGCGACCTATGAGGGCCGGCAGGCACGGATATTCGTCCACGCCCAGGATGGCGAACGCGTCCTTGCCGAAGCGATCGTTCGGGATGGAGAACTATTTGCGGACGTCTCGCTTGCCGGGCTCGACCTGCATCGACGCGATGCCGTAAACGTTGTGTTCAGCACCGGGGCGATCGAATGAGCGGCCCGGTTTTTCTGTTGTTCACGTCCGGCGAACGTGGGTTGGCATCGCGACTGGCGACCGATATCGGCACGGGCGTGCACGGCACGTCCATCCGCCGGGTGGACGTGAAAGGCGTCGGCGCGGATTTGCGCCTGTCTGCCACCCGGGCGGTGAACGAAGCAGCGCGCATTCTCTACCGTGAGCAATATCTCGATCGCCAACTGGTGGTCCAATTTTCAGCCGACCATTTCGACAATGTGCACAGCTCAAATATTCACAGTTCAAATATTCATGGGCGAAGCGCCGAGTTGGCCTTTGCGCTCGCCTTCGTGGCGGCCGCGGTCGAACGAGAGCTTCCGGCCATGGCCGCGACCGGCATCGTCGGCGAAGGCGGCGTTATCGAGCGGATCGATGGCCTTGCAGGAAAATTTTCGGCGGCGCTCTCGGTCCTGCCGGACGGCGGCACGTTTGTTTTTCCGGCCGCGAACGAGAGCGAACTTGCCGACGAGCAACGCCATCGTGCGGCCGAACAAAAGGTGACACTCTTACCCGCGCACCGGTTGGAAGAAATGCTGGCGCGGCTCGGCCTGCCCATAACCAGAACCTGGCTTGCAGAACCCTTCCGCGGCCTTGAGCCATTCCGGTTCGAGCACGCATCCATTTTCTTCGGCCGGGAGACCGAAACTGCCGAACTTCTCGCTCTGCTGGAGCGACGCCCCGCCGTCCTGGTGCGCGGACCAAGCGGCGCCGGCAAATCATCGGTCGTCCTCGCCGGCGTCCTGCCGGGCCTGCTGCGGCGCCGGGCCGACAGCCTGCACTGGGGCCTGTTGCGCCCCCACGATATCGAGCGCGATGGCGATGTCGGCACCGAACACGCCAATATGGTTCGCGCCCTGATCGATGCCTGGCGGCATGACGAGGAAGGCGGCGCCGGTTCGGTGCCGGTCGATGGTCCGTTGCCGCAGTCGGCCACAGCCTTGATCGAATGGTTGCGGGCGCGCGGCGGCGCGCAATCGCTGCTCGTCATCGACCAGCTTGAAGACTTGTTTGAATCGCGACTGCATCCCGCCACAGTCGAAGCGCTCGCTGAGTTTCTGGCGGAATTAAACCAAGACAGCGTGAAGCTGATCGCCACCATGACCAATGCGGCGCTGCCGGCACTTGCACAAATACCGGCGCTCGCGAATTGCTTCCGTATAGAGGGTCAATATGTTCTCGAGCCCCGGCACGACGCAGCCATGCTGGAAACGGTTATCCGCGCGCCGGCAGCGGCCGCGGGATTGAGCTACGAGACGGGGCTCGAGGCAGCCCTTGTGGGAAGCGCCAGTCATGGCGGCACCGATGTGCTGCCGCTGTTGGAATTGCTGCTGACTGAACTCTACGAGCGCCGCGACCGCGCCACCAACGAACTCAGGGTGGCCGATTACAAGACGGTCGGCGGATTGGACGGCGTGACCAGCGCCCGCGCCGAAGCGGTTTACGGTGAACTCACTGCGTCTGAACGAAACGAAGTACCCCTGTTGCTGTGGAAGCTGAACACGCTGGGCGTCGTGGAAACGAAAGATTATCCGGAGACCCATCCGATCCACGCGGTGCTTGTCGCCTATCAACGCCGCCGGCTCCTGGTGCGAGACCACGACGGCAAGGCCACAGTCTTGCGCGCCGCACACGAAGCTCTGTTGCGGCATTGGTCGCGCGCGGTCGACGAGCGTCGCACGCACGCCGACGCCATTGCGTTGTGGCGCGATCTCATGCGTGAAGCCGTGCAATCGGGGCGCGGCGAAAGAGCCCTGATACCGGCGGGCCCACAATTTGCAGCCGCGTCGGCGCTGCTGCGTGAACGACAAAAGTGGTGGACCGCGGGCGACGCCCCGATGGTCGACTATGTGAAACGTTCGATGGCGCAGAGCAACAGACGGCAGGTGATTGTGAGGCTCGCATTGGGGCTGCCTGCCACAGCCGCAACATTCGCAGGTGTATGGTGGTTGTGGAACGCCTGGCGGGCGCGATTTGAAACGCAAATCGACTTTGGCGACATTTCGGTCCCGGGACCGGACTATGTTGTTGCGGCCGAAGCCTATCTCAGGCGCCTGGGCATTGTCGTCACGGCGCGCGTACCGGATTCGGCGCGCATCATCATCACCAGCAGCCTTGGTCTTTACCAGGGGCGCGCCACCGAAGCCGGCAAGACCGAGCACTTCCTCACGCTCACTGTGGAGAGTGGAACAGAGCCTGTGAGTTTCACTCTTGCATTCGACAAGCCGCCGCGACGCGTTGGCCTCACCCGCGCGCGGCTGTGGGCCGCGACGCAGAGCGGCGTCACTCATCCGCAATGGACCGCCGAAGCCATCGACATGAGCGGCACCGTGATCGACAAGGTCGAGGAAGAACTGGTCCGCTCATTCACGACGGTTCCTGGCAAGCAATTCATGCTCGTCGACCGCGACAAGGGCCCGATTGCGGCCGTGCGCATCACATCTGACTATCGCTTACTCAACCGCGAAGGCCGGCTGGTCCCCTTCGCGGCGTTTCGCGCGATGCTGCTCAATGAACTCGTGTTGTATTATTGAACGGGGTAGACCCCGGTGCTCCCCGGTCAAAGCTTTGTCTTGGCGCCTTGATCGGGCACAAGATGTGGCGCGGTAAGTCCTGGCTCGGCAGGCGGATTGACGATGGGCGGCTTGCAATACCAGGGCTCGATCCAGCACTGCCGCGTGTCGGGAGGCGGCGGAGGCGGAACTATTGGAGTTAATGCCGGCGCTGACCCGGCCGCACTCGACAGCAGCAATACGAGATAGATCGTTCGTTTCATGACGCATTGTCCTTCGATGTCGTTGGCTTTGCGAAGACCACCCTCCGGTGCAGGAGCGTGATCCCCTATCGATGTGATCTTGCTCAGCGGCTGAGCGGGTTGGTCGGGCGCTGTTCGTTTGCCGGACGCTGTGGAAATGGATTGCCGGACCGCGGCGGAGGCGGCGGCTCGACCCGTACCAGCGGATCGCGCACTGGAGGATTCGGGGCTTGGGTGGTCGTCTGCTGTTGTGGTGTGAGCGGACGGCCCGGTGCCTGAGCCTGCGCAAAAAGAATTTGCGGGGCAGGATGGAGGACCGGCGCCTCCTGGAACACGCCCGCCGAACGGACGATAGCATCGTGGCGCGATTGCATGGCCAAAGCCGGTAGCACAGTCAGACCGATGGCGCTCGCGACAAGACAGCCGAGTGTTTTGTGAGGATACATGGAGTGTCTCCGTTGCTGCCGAGGTTGAACCCTCGCTGCAATGAGAGACGTCACGACCCACGAAATTCCCGAAGCCAGGTGCGAATTTTCAGGATTAGGCGCTCGTCAGCTCAACCAATCGTCCACTCCTCCAATCAGCGAAGTTGGGCTAGGCCTTTGTCCTGCTCGGCGCAAAGATAAAGAGCGTCCCGATTCGCTCATACCCCACGCGGGGGTACAAGAGTGCCCCCGTGTGACTCGCCGTCAGCACAGAGCACTTGGAGCCGCGGGCCCGGTCCTCCCGTAGCATTCGACACAACAGCGCCTGTCCGATCCCGCGCCGCCGGTGCGACGTGTTGACATGCATGTCCGCGCACCACGTCGCCCCGACCGCATCCACGCTGCGCACGCGGCCCACAACCTCCTCCGCGTCGAGCGCCACATACTGGCGGAACGGAGCGTCGTCGCCGAGCAAGGCGTCAGCGATGGGTCGGGTTCGCGTCACCTTGCCCAAGCGTGCAGCCAGTTCGGGTGTGCGCACGCGCTCGATCGGAACGGGAGATGGCGATTCTGGAATCCGCTTCAGCCGCTGCACGAAGAAGCCTTCTGTCGCCAGTAGCCTATAGCCCAGCGACCTGTAGGCGGATCGGGCTGGCTCGTCCTGCTCTCCCTCCCCGATCATGGCGCACACAAAAAACCTCCCTCGCGTCTCCCGTCGTGCGATGGCATCCACTTCGATGGCGTCGACGTGATGCGCAATCCACTCCTCCTTGCGATAATGGCGTGGATTCGCACGAGGGTTATCGCGCATCACCCATAATGGCTCGATCCTGCTGCCTTCGTAGGGATACGTGCGACTCCTGACGGCGCTGTGCCCGCGCACGAACACCTCAATCGCGAATTCGATTTCCCGGTCCTTACTCTTCATGCGGCAGACTACCGTTGTCTGCTTGTTCGGGACAATACGGTTTGGGTTGCGTGCCGGGAACATACCGACTGCGACGTCCATCACGATTTGTCGTATTCGGCCGTTATGGTTTAATGACAATCGATCAATGGAGGGTACAATGTCCGACGAAAAGTCTCTCGTCCGGCAATTTCAGGCCATCATCACAGGAATTCGGTCA
>DATGVJ010000237.1:0-51101 GCA_035300505.1 Xanthobacteraceae bacterium | reverse complement strand
GTATGGCTTGCCGGCGATGCGATCGAGGTGTTTTCTCTCGCATTGCCGAGCCCGTTCGGGAAACTCTCGGCTGCGCAGGCCATTGCACGCAACGTGCATGGGGTGACGACCATGGTGGTCTTTGGCGCAATTGCCTTGCATGTCCTCGCTGTGATTAAACACGCCGTCTTCAATCGCGATGGGACCTTCGACAAGATCATGGTCGCGGATGGTGACGGCACGTAGGGCAATACTCTGGATCGGCAGGACGCAAGGCTCGTTTCATGAATTTTCTGGCTTGGCTTGAGCAGACCGATTTTTCCGTCTGGCTGCGCGAATCGGACTGGGGTCATCCGATCGTGCTTTGCTTCCACGCGGTTGGCATGGGCCTGGTGGTCGGCATCAGCTTCATGTTCTGCGCCCGCGTGCTCGGTTATTCGAGGAAGATTCCGCTCGACGCTTTCGACAGGCTGTTTCACCTGGCCTGGTTCGGCTTCTGGATGAACGCCGTGTCGGGCGTGGTGCTGTTCTCCGGATCGCCGCGCCGGCTTCTGGAGACGCCGGCCTTCGTGATCAAGATGGTGTTGATCGCGGCCGCGGGTTTTTCGCTCTGGCTGCTTGCGCGGACGTTGCAGGGCGTGATGAAGCCGGCGGGAGCAAGCGCACGCCTGTCCGAACTGGAGGCGATGCCCGCGGGCGCCAGGGTCGCGGCCGCGTTCACCGTGCTTTTCTGGATTGGTACGATCGTCGCCGGCCGGCTGATCGCATATACGATCGGCCCGCCGCCGATATAGGATGAAACATGACCGAGACGGAAATTCTTCACTGGGTCAAGGATACCTGGCTCGGCGTGACGGTGAGCCGGAGCCGCTGGCTGTTCGCGACCGGCGAGACTTTTCATTTCATCGGTCTGTCGCTCATGGTCGGCGGCCTCCTGATCGTTGACCTGCGAATCCTGGGTTTCCTGCGCCGCATGCCGCTGAAATCCGCAATGGCTTTCCTGCCGTTCGTAATCGTCGGCTTCCTGATCAATCTCGCAACCGGAATCGAATTCTTCTTCGCCGATCCGTTCATGTATTGGCCGAACCCGGCATTCAAACTCAAGCTGTTCCTGATTTTCGTGGCCGGCATCAACGCGCTCGTTGCCACGATCGTGTTGCATCGGCATGCCAAGCACGCCGGGCTGGATGATGATAACTTCGATGCCTTGACCAAAGCTACGGCGGGGCTTTCGCTCAGCCTGTGGCTTGTCGTCATCCTGCTCGGACGATTGCTCCCGGCGTTCGAGGGCTCGACGGAATTTTTCTGATGTCTTGGATGTGTAAAGTGAGTTGATGAACGTTCGACGAACTCGGTGTGACTCCCTCTCCCCTCCGGGGAGAGGGAACAGACTGAGTGTGCCGAAGGAGCATTGACTCACACAACTCAAATTGCCCTTCACCGAAAGCTGGTGCCAAATGTTCGAACTGATGCTCATCTACCGCCTGCTGGCATTCATCGTCGCCGGCATGATGGTTTACGTGCTGTGGCGTGAGCGCGATTGGCGCCAGCAGCTGTTCGCCGCTCTCGTTTTCGTGCCGTTCATCTTGCGCGCCACGGGAGTGAAGTGATGTTCATGAACGGTCGATGCTCGGCGATCGCCTTCTCCGTCGCGGCGCTCGCCGTCGCCATTTCGGCGGGTTTGATTTTCCGCTCCATGCACGAGGCGGAGCCCATTGTGGCGGGCCCCGGCGTGACCAGCCAAACACTGCTGAGCGCGCTCGAGCCGAGCCTCGCCGGCAGCGCAGGCGACACGCCGGTCTTCGAACTCAAAGGTGAGAAACCCGGGGGCACGATGATGATTCTTGGCGGCACGCATCCGCAGGAAATCGCCGGCGTGCTGGCGGCAATCCTGCTGGTCGAAAACGCCAAGGTCCTCCAAGGCCGCATCATCGTGGTGCCGCAGGCCAATCGCTCCGGCTTCACTCACACCGACCCGATGGAAGCCTTTCTGCATAGCTACGAGATCGACACGCCGGCTGGCAAACGCTGGTTTCGGGTCGGCATGCGGCTGACCAACCCCGCCCACCAATGGCCTGATCCGGACGTATTCGTGCATACGCCAAGCCTGGAGCGGATGGTCGGGCACGAAACGCGCAACCTCAACCGCAACCATCCGGGCCCCGTAGGTGGCGCCCTCACGGCGCGTGTAAGCCGGGCGCTGACCAAGCTCGCAAAGGACTCAAAGATCGTGCTCGATCTGCATGAAGCGCAGCCCGAATATCCTGTCATCAACATGATGGTGGCGCACGAGAGCGCCTTTGAGACAGCCGCCACCGCCACCGCCATGCTGCAGGCACGCGGCATGCCGATCGGGCTTTCGGCCTCGCCCAAAAATCTCCATGGGCTGAGCCATCGCGAATTCGGCGACCATGCTGGTGCGCAAGCGATGCTGACCGAGACCGCCAATCCTGCCATGGGCCGCTTCCGCAGTCGCACCAGCGTCGATCTGGTGGTGGAAGGGCGAGACGCGAACTATGTACGTGCCGCGGGTTTGAAACGCCTGTTCGTGAGCTTCGACGACAAGGGCTGGCCGCTCAAATTGCGCGTTGCGCGTAACCTCGCATCCATCCAGGAAATCATCGACGCCTATAGCGAGCTCAATCCCGAATCGCCGATCATGGTCGAGGGCATTCCGGATTACAAAGACGTGGTCGCGAAGGGGGTGGGCGCGTATCTCAGGCCGCTGCCGGGGACATGAGCGAAATCCAATTCCAGCGGCTTTGCACAACACCACACAAGTCGGACAGGCAATCGCGGAAGGTGATCGATGAAGACTGACGCTTCGGATGCGGCCCCAACAATCGATCGACGTGGCTCCGCCTGGGAGGTGTTTCTTGTTTTCCTTCGCCTTGGTCTCACGAGCTTCGGTGGTCCGATAGCCCATCTCGGCTACTTTCACCACGAATTCGTCGTTCGACGCCAATGGCTCGACGAAAAAACCTATGCCGATCTTGTGGCGCTTTGCCAGTTTCTGCCCGGACCAGTCAGCAGCCAGGTCGGTATCGCGATTGGGCTGTCGCGGGCGGGTTATGCCGGCTCGATCGCAGCCTGGGTCGGATTCACATTACCGTCCGCCATAGTCCTCGTCATATTCGCTTATGGCGTCAGCACCATTGGCGGAGCGCTCGGCGGCGGTTGGCTGCATGGCCTCAAGGTTGCGGCCGTTGCCGTCGTCGCACAGGCGGTGCTGTCCATGATGCAATCTCTTGCACCCGACCGCGAGCGGGCAACCCTCGCCGTGGTGGCGGCTGTTATCGCACTTGTTGTGCCATCCGCATGGGGTCAGGTTGGCGCCATTATTTTGGGCGCTATCGTCGGGCTCATCTTCCTTCGAAATGCGGCGCCTGCGGATTTCGTCTCACTGCCGCATCCGGTCAAGCGGGTCGTTGGCGCGCTGGCACTCACGGTCTTCTTTGGGCTCCTGATTGGGCTGCCGTTGCTCCTCGCTGTGATGCCGAACCACAGCCTGAGCCTTTTTGAGGCCTTTTATCGCGCCGGTTCGCTGGTGTTCGGCGGCGGTCACGTTGTACTTCCGTTGCTTCAGGCCTCGGTCGTGCCTTCGGGCTGGGTCACGAACGATGCCTTCCTTGCCGGCTACGGCGCCGCGCAAGCAGTTCCCGGCCCGCTCTTCACGTTCGCGGCCTATCTCGGCGCGGTGATGGGACCGGAACCGAACGGATTGTTGGGTGCAACATTGTGTCTCATCGCGGTATTCCTGCCCTCATACCTTCTGGTCATCGTTGCCCTTCCGTTTTGGGATGATTTCCGGCGACGCCGTGGTGCCCAAGCGGCGCTTGCCGGCATAAACGCGACCGTGGTCGGCCTTCTCCTTGCTGCGCTCTATAATCCCGTATGGACAGCCGGTATCACCAGCGCAGTCGATTTCGCGCTGGCAATGACTGCATTTTTGCTGCTTTTTATGTGGCGAACGCCGCCGTGGCTCGTTGTGCTGGTGTGTGCTGCCGCAGGCGCGGTTGCGGCTTGATCCGAACGAACGTGGGCGCCATGAATTCTGAAATCGCAATGTGCCTTGCCCTCATCACAATGACGTGACCTTTCAATTGCTGCGGTGCGACATCTTGCGATAACGTCGACCGCCTGACTAATCTCGGTTCAACCGGGGGACAACGGAGGGCGCAATGCGACTGGTTCGATCGCGATTATCTGCTGTTTTCTTGCCGTTCATAGTTCTTGTGTCAGCTTCAGACTTCGGAGCTGCACAGCCAGTGCCGACGGTTACCGTCACCCAGCCAATTGCCAAGCGAGTGACCAATTGGGAGGAATATTCTGGGAGGTTCGTCGCGGTCGAAACGGTGGAGATACGCGCGCGGGTCTCTGGGTTCATCGACAAGGTGCATTTTCGCGATGGCCAGATCATCAAAGCGGGAGACCCCCTTTTTACGATTGATCCACGACCATTTGAGATAGCCGTGGAGAGCGCTCGGGCCGAGCTGGCGCGGGCAAATGCCCAGGTCGAACTGGCCGAGAATGAGATCGAGCGCGCCACTCCGCTCGCGCGCACCGGGACGATGACGCAGCGGGATTACGATCAGCGCCGCGCCAATCAATCCGTCGCCCGTGCGCAGTTCCAGGCAGCTCAGGCGAGCCAGCGGTTGGCGCTGCTGAACCTTGAATGGACTGAGGTGCGAACGCCAATTGCGGGGCGTATTTCCGACAAGAGAGTTGACGTGGGCAACCTTGTGACCGGCGGCCAGACCGGGGCCACGCTCTTGACCACGATTGTGTCCCTCGATCCAATCCATTTTACATTCGACGTCTCCGAGTCGGATTACCTGCGATATTCGCGTCTTTTCGCATCGGGCGCGCGACCCTCGTCGCGTGAGACGGCCAATCCCGTGCAGGTCAAACTCGCCGATGAACGCGAGTGGACGCGAACCGGCACGATGAATTTCGTCGACAATCAATTGAACCCGCGATCAGGAACGTTGCGCGGGCGTGCCGTCGTTCAAAATCCGGATGGATTTTTGACGCCTGGAATATTCGCGCGCCTCCGTCTTTTCGGCGGAGAACTCGATGCGTTGCTCATTCCCGACAGCGCGGTCATTTCAGACCAGACGCGCAAGATCGTATTCGTGATCGGGTCGGACGGTGTTGTGCAAGCAAGGCCGGTTGAACTCGGAGCGATAATCGACGGCTTGCGGGTCGTCCAGGCGGGCCTAACCCGCGATGATCTGATTGCTGTTGACGGCCTCGCAAACCCCGCTGTGCGCCCCGGAGCCAAAGTTTCCCCGCAAGTCAGCGAAGTAAAGTCGGTGACCAAATAGCCCCAATCCCACCTGCATCGACGGGATGTCATGATCAGATTTTCGCATTTCTTTATCGACCGGCCGATCTTCGCGACGGTCTTATCGCTCATCATCATGATATCCGGGCTGATTGCACAGCGCACGCTGCCAATCGCCGAATATCCGGATATTGCCCCGCCAACCGTCAATATCACGGCGACTTATCCTGGCGCCGCCGCCAGGGTTATCGCCGAAACTGTCGCGACGCCGATCGAGCAGGAAGTGAACGGCGTCGACAATATGCTCTACATCAATTCCCAATCGACCGGCGATGGCCGGCTTTCTGTCAATGTCGTTTTCAAACCTGGCACCAACATCGATCAAGCCCAGGTCCTGGTTCAGAACAGGGTAGCGGTCGCCGAGCCACGTCTGCCGGAAGACGTCCGCCGCCTTGGCATCGCGGTCCGCAAGGCCTCTCCTGACCTGATGATGGTCGTGCATATGACGTCGCCGGACGGCAGCCGCGATCAGCAATACGTCTCCAACTATGCGACCCTTTATGTGAAGGATGTGCTCGGCCGGATCGACGGCGTTGGCAACGTGAACATTTTCGGCGCGCGTGACTATTCGATGCGCGTCTGGCTCGACCCCGCCACGGTCGCTGCCAGAGACCTGACGGCTGGCGAAGTGGTAAATGCCATTCGGGCGGCCAATCTCCAGGTTGCGGCCGGCGCAGTGAATCAGGCGCCGGCGACCTCTCCCGGCGCATTTACTTTTTCGGTACAGACTCTCGGCCGGCTTTCGGCACCGGAAGAATTCGGCAACATTGTCATCAAGGCGGACCCGGACGGATCAGTCACGCGCGTTCGCGACATCGCGCGTGTGGAGATCGGGTCGCAGGATTACACCGTCAACGCCTATCTCAATAACAAGATCGCGACCGCGCTCGTGATCTTCCAGCGCCCGGGGTCGAATGCGCTCGCGACCGCGGCCGCCGTGAAGTCGGAAATGGAACGGCTAGCCAGGGACTTTCCGCCCGGTGTCGGTTATTCCGTGGTGTACAATCCGACGGAGTTCATTCAGGCCTCGGTCGATGCGGTCGTCCACACCCTAGGGGAGGCCATCCTCCTCGTGGTGCTCGTCGTCATTCTTTTTCTTCAGACCTGGCGCGCCGCGATCATTCCCATCGTCGCCATCCCGGTCTCGCTGGTCGGGGCGTTTCTCGTAATGTCTGCGACCGGAGTTTCGTTCAATACTCTATCGCTTTTTGGTCTCGTTCTTGCGATCGGTATTGTCGTTGATGATGCGATTGTCGTCGTCGAAAATGTCGAACGCTACATTGCGCAGGGTTACTCGCCGAAAGAAGCAGCCCACAAGACCATGGACGAGGTCGGCGGCGCGCTCATTGCGATCTCACTTGTGCTGATGGCCGTTTTCCTGCCGACAGCGTTCATCGCGGGACTGCAAGGATCGTTCTACAAACAGTTTGCCCTAACGATCGCCGGATCGACGGCAATCTCCGCGTTCGTGTCGCTCACGCTGTCGCCTGCCTTGGCGGCGCTACTGCTGAAATCTCATCACGACGAGCCGGCTGACAGTTCGGGAATATTCTACAAGCTCGGTGCGCCGCTGCGATGGTTTTTCGGCGGTTTCAACCGGGCCTTCAAAAGCCTCTCCGATCGTTACGGCGGCATGACGGCGCGCGCTGTTCGCTTGAGTGCGATCCTCCTCCTGGCATATGCGGGGCTGGTCGGCCTGACCTACCAAAGGTTGGCGTCGACGCCGACCGGGCTCGTCCCACAGCTTGATCGTGGCTATTTCATCGCCGCGTTCCAACTGCCACCAGGTTCGACGCTTGAGCGGACCGACGCCGTGGTAAAACACGCGACCGATACGATGTTGTCGCGGCCCGGCGTGAAGGACTCTGTTGCCTTTGTTGGTTTTGACGGTGCAACCTTCACCAATGCGCCCAACACGGGCGTGATCTTCGTTACTCTCAAGCCCTTCGAAGAACGGATCACAGCCGGATTGACGAAGGATGGCATTTTGCAGGATCTGCGCCAGCAAATGTTTGCGTTGCGGGATGCATTCGTGCTGGTGCTCGAACCGCCTTCAGTGCCGGGTATCGGAACCGGAGGTGGCCTCAAGGGCTATGTTCAAGATCGCAGCGGACGTGGATTGGTGGCGCTCGAGAGTGCGACCTGGGCGGTGGCGGGTGCCGCCGGACAAACGCCCGGGATAGCTCAAGCCTTCACGCTCTTCAACACGCGGACACCGGAAATTTTTGCCGATATCGATCGTACAAAGGCGGAAATGCTCGGTGTGCCGATCAGCCGCGTGTTCGAGGCGCTCTCCGTTTATAACGGGTCGGCGTTCGTCAACGACTTTAACATTCTGGGCCGCACATACCGCGTCACCGCACAGGCCGACAATCCATACCGCCTGACGCTGCGCGATGTTTCCAATCTCAAGACCCGCAATGTCACCGGAGACATGGTGCCCATCGGATCCGTGGCGACGTTCCAGGATACGACTGGAGCCTATCGGGTCGCGCGTTACAATTTGTACCCGGCAGCCGAAGTGCAACTCGGCCTGGTCCGGGGGTTTTCCTCGGGTCAAGGGATTGCGGCGCTCGAGGATATTGCGGCGACTCGATTGCCGTCCGGCTTTGGTTTCGAATGGACCGAAATCGCGCTGCAGGAGAAGCTGGCCGGCAGTACTGCGATCGCGGCATTCGGCCTCGCTGTCGTATTCGTGTTCCTCCTTCTTGCTGCTTTGTACGAAAGCTGGCTGCTGCCGCTTTCGGTCGTGCTCATTGTGCCGATGTGCGTGCTCGCGGCGATGATCGGCATCAACCTGCGGGGCCTTGACCGCAACGCGCTTGTCGAAATCGGCTTGGTCGTGCTCGTCGGCCTCGCCGCAAAAAACGCCATTCTCATTGTTGAGTTTGCCAAGCAGGCGGAGGAGCAAGGCAAGAATCGCTTTGAGGCAGCAGTCGAGGGGGCACGCACGCGATTGCGCCCCATTCTCATGACCTCGCTCGCATTCATCCTCGGTGTCGTGCCGCTCGTCATCGCGTCGGGCGCGGGAGCGGAAATGCGTCAGTCTCTCGGCACGGCCGTGTTTGCCGGCATGCTTGGCGTGACATTCTTCGGCTTGATTTTTACGCCGATGTTCTACGTTGTCTGTCGCGGTATTGCGTCCATGGAGCCCATGATTTGGCCACGGCGGAAGGCGAAAACTGAAGCTGCGGCGGTTCCAAATTCCGACACGGCGAGTGCTTCGTCACCCTCGGCCCTCGCCAATTCACCGACCTCAGCCGCTGAGTAAAGAGCAATCAGGGGCGCAAATCCGGCCGCGCAGGTGGGGGATCGCAATGGACGACACCTTAATACTTGCCATTGTGCCTCTTCTTGCCGTGATCGCACTTATCGATGCAGGGACCAATTATTCGGTGTGGGTTTCCGATAGATACAGATTGGGAAATCGGCTGTGGGTTCACATGGCCATCTTGTTGGCGGCCTTGTGCGCCTGTTTGATCTGGATCCACAATATTTTTCCGTTTGGATCTTCACACCATGCGATCGATATCGATCTTAGGATGTTCCTCGCATTACTGCATGATGTACAATGTTTGGATACGGCTCTCATTCTGCTGTCCCTTCCGTCGTGGGTGTATTTGTCAATCAAATATCGACGCAATGTCATGTTGAGTTTCCCAGCGGTTCTCTTGGGGAACATGGGGACAATTTTCTGGTTGACGCGCCATATCAAGATTGCCCAATTGACGGAGCCGAAGCGGCGGAAACTCGTTGCAGTCGTGATGTCGCATCGTCGTCTGCCTGCGCTCGTGCCGTTTGACGAATCAAAGGCAAGAGCGCCGTCGTTCGGCGGCGAGCGCTTTCGCGAGAAGAAGTGTCGTGATTGGCTTGGCTACTATAATTGGCTACGCAACGACTCTGGTGAATATATCGGGTTGCGCCTGCATTTGGACGATCCTGCGGATATCGACCTCACGCATTTGAAAACCGTGACAGGAGTAGATTTGGATTTGCCGGCGGTTGGGACGCGACGAGACATTACGATCTTCTTCGGCGACCAGCAGTGTTTTCGCGAACCGATTTCCGGTCACAAAGGTTTCACGGGTAATCGCCTTTTTATCGGCAACAAAGGATCGGTCGCATTGACATTCCATCCACCGAACGATGCTTGGTGGTCGGAGACGCTGAAACGCATTGGAGTGGCGTCGCAAAGCCGTGGCCTCCATGTGGTGCGATGGGCACAAACCTGGATGGAGGCCGCTCGTCCGGGATACGAGCGCATTCGTTAGTTATGCATCGCCTGAAAGAACCAGCGGGATTGCACCCTGGCGCATTATGGATGCGCCAGGGCGTATATTTCGGGCTAGGGCGTCAGGCCGTTCTTGACTTCCGGCTTCAGCAGCAGCTTCTGCACCCGCCAGTTGGAGGATTCCGCCACGTAGAGTTCCGTGGCCGACGGACAGGCGAGCTGGTGGCCGCCTGAGAATTCCTTGAGGTTGCGGCCGGACTTGCCGATCACGCCCAGGACCTTGCCTTCGAGCGTCACTTTGAAGATACGCCCGGGATAAGTGGATTCGCCGACGAACATGACCTGGTTCTGGCCGGGGGTGATGCAGATCGAGTTCGGGGCGCCGATGGCTTGTGCGAGGCGGTCGCCGGTTGGCGTATTGCCGTTTGTGGAACGCGTCGTCGGATCAGGCGGCACGTCGATCGTAAACATGCTTTTGAAGTTGCCTTCGGTGTCGAACACCTGGATGCGCCGGTTGGCGCGGTCGCCCACATAGATGTTGTCGTTGTTGTCTACCGCGATGCTATGCGGCGTGCGGAACTGGCCGGGGTCCGTACCACGTGATCCCCACGACTTCACCCAGTTGCCGCGCGCATCGATCTTGGCAACGCGCGAGTTGATATAGCCGTCGCTGATATAGGTATTGCCTTTGGAGTCCCAGGCGACGTCGGTCGGCTGGCGGAACAGACCATCGACATGCGGCAGCGGCGGGTTGGGGTGGCCCCAGGCCGCGGCGTGTTCGTCGGCCGACTCCTTGCGGCGACCGAACACCCATTCGATGCGGCCGGCGGGATTGAAGCGCACGATCATGTCCGAGCCCTTGTCGACCGCCCAGATGTTGTCGTTCTTGTCGATGCGCACGGTGTGGGCGAAGGACCAGGCATAAAGGCCCTTGCCGATTTCTTCGATAAACCGGCCATTGCGCGCGAACTTCAACAGTTGCGCGGCCGCCGGTGCATAGGCCGGGCCATTGGCGCTGTTGGAGCGCGTGAAGACAAAGACTTCTCCCTTGGAGTTCACGGCGACGCCGGGCACTTCGCCGAGATTCATGCCTCTGGGTAGATTGGGAAAATTCGGAACGGAATCGAATTGGATTTCCGGTACGGTTTGCTGTGCCAGGGCCGGCACAGAAGCAAGTACGAGACAGGCGAGCAAGACGCGTTTCATCAAAACCTCCCTGGATGTTGTTGAGTTACGGCGCGTTGGTGACAGAGACTTGAGACCGGTAATTGCGACAACTACGTGAGGATGCCGGCCAATTGTTTTGCGAAGACTAGCATTGCAAGCGCCAGCACAGCCAGCACCAACATGGGCGGCCAGGCCCGACGCACGACCTGGCCGACGGTCGGCCCGCCGACCACATAGCAGGACAGCACCGCCGCAATGGCGGTCGGCGGCACGAATTCGGCAAGCGATGCAAGGCCTGAGAGCGCCGCGACATTGATGATCATGTCCTGGCCGATGAACGAGAAGGCGGCCGGCACTCCTACCACATCGGAGACGGATATCGAGGTGAGTGCGCCGCCAAGAAGCGGCATGCCGAGGAGCAGGCCCGCGTAGTTCCAGGGTGCGACCAGCGACATGGTGTTGATGACGAGCCAGCCGCGCACGCCGGTGAGCGTCATGATCTGCACCAGCACACCGACGGTCACGAGCACGGCGGCGAGCAGCAGAGGCACGCCGGAGAATGTCGCCATCATGGCCTTGCCGAGTTTTTCACGCGACATCATCGGCAGCGCCACGAGGCCGCCGATGACCAGGATCAAAGGGCTTGCGGGGTCGATGATGAGGGTCGGAAAGGCGCGCACCGACACCCAGATCGCGACAATCACAATCAGGGGCGCGAGTCCGCGCAGGCAGGCGGCTGCGCTACCTTCGTTTACATTTGTTGCCGGCAGCGCGGGCTGTTTCGTGGAGCCGGCGCCCGAAGGGCCATTGCCCGAAGGGCCACAGCCCCATGTGAACCAGACAAGTGCCGCAGCCGCGAGCGGAAGCGAGAGCGCAAGCAGCGCCTTGCTGACATTGGTCCACGGCATGTTGACGCCGTCCGCGATCAGCATGGCGGGCACGTTCATCGGTGGCGCGATCATGCCCGCGGTCGCCATCACGGCGATGAAGGCCGCGATGGTGGGATCGTCATAGCCGATGCGCCGCAGCGCCGGCACGACAAACACGCCGGCGGAAAGAACGGCGACGCCTGACAAGCCCACGAACATGCCGACCACGAACAGCGTTGCGCCGATCGACGTGAGAACAGGCAGGGTGCGTGCCCGGCACATGTGCACGATGCCGGCTGCGGCCGCATCCGCTGCGCCGCTCTCACGTACCATGTGACCGAAAAAGGCGCCCGCAAACAGCGCCAGGACGAGATTGATGAAGCCGAATCCGCCTTCAACAAGATGACGAAACGGAATGCCAAAGTCACCCAAGAGTGCGGTGGCCACTGCCGTCACCAGAAAGGCGAGGGGCAGGGGCGCGCGCAGCACCAGATGTGAGGCCAGAAAGATTGCGATTGCGAGCCCAAAGAGTATTCCCGGGTGCAGCCCGAATTCCATTACGTTCCCCCTATTTGGTCCCGTAGATAGCAGGATTATTGCCTGGGGTCGGTAGAGGATTTGGATCGAACGGCAGACCCATTTCCAGCGCGAGGCGTTTCATGTTGAGCACCTGCAACATGGGCCGACCTTGTTCCAGCAGGCGCAACGCCAGGCCGGGTGTGCCGGATGTGCAGGGCAGTGCACGTCTGGTGAGGCCGGGTTGGGTCTCGTAGGATTCCCGGCAAGACCCAAGTCCCAGCAGGGCGCCTCCGACGTTGATCATGAGCCCTGGCGCCACCGGTGCAGGCCCGTCGCGTGACGCGTCAGCAATCTGTTCGAGAAACGAATCGACCAATGCGGAGAAAGGCCGCACGTCGATGAGCGGCACGCCGTCGCGCGCTGCCGAAGCGCGCAGTGCCGCAACGCCATCGGGGTCCATGTTGGACCCGACCGATCCGCCGCCGCCGAGCACGGCGGCCAAGGTTTTTGTGCGGATCACGCCGCGCGCACGCAGCACGGTGGCCATGTCGAGCCAATTGAAATCAGGGTCGTTGGCACCCCACATCGACGCGCCGAGCGACGCCACAATGATGGGGCGCAGTCCCAGTGCTTCGACCGCCGCTATAGCCGCCACATTGGCGCCCGGGAATGAACCGGACACAATGATCACGACCGGTGTGCCGCGCGGCAGATCAAGCGATGCGATGAGCCGCACGAGTGCGGCGGCGAAGTCCGGGTTGGTGGTGGTGCGTTTGGATGCGATGTCGCCGAGCGTCGTAGTGATATTGGTGAATTCCGAGCCGATCATACCGGTGCGGTTCGGATCAATCGATGGTGGCTGCAGGAGGCCGCGTGTTTCTTTCTCAACCACGAACACCCGGGTCGCTGACTGCATGGTGCGGGCGGCGGACAGCATTTGGGCATAGTGCGGATGCGTCGGACTATGCGTTGCCCATTCCGTGGCAAGCCAGGTCGCGATACTCAATACGGCGGCGGCGACCAGCCAGCCGAAGGGGACGCGCGCGCCGGCGCGTGGGCGGGATTGCCAGAGCGATGTCGGATTCATCGCGGCACCACGAAAATGAGCGCGATCCGCACCAATGGCGCCGCGATGGCAAGCATGACGAGTGTCGGCAGCACACCCTGGCGGTCGAACTGATGGGCAAGCAGGCCCGGCACGATGAAGCCGATGCCGGCCCATTCCACGTAGGTCGGCACAAAAGTGACCGCCAAAGCCGGTGAGATCCATTGGGCGCCGAGGCTCAGCGTCATGCCGGCCAGAATGGCGATTGTGAATCGGCGCGAGCCATAGAGTATCAATTGCGTGCCGAGCGCGCGTAGCAGACCGTAGGCCGCAAAGGCGATGATCAGAAATCCGATGAGTGCACTTGGCCTGTCGAGGAGGAGGGCGACGTAGCCCGGCACAATGATGCCGCCCGGCGACAGTCCGACAAGTTCCGTGAGCAGGAGGCTTACCGCGACGCCGATGATCAATGCCGCGGTCAGCACGGCGTGCCTTGTCGGGCGACGGCCGCAATGAGCCTTGCACCAAATCCGTGGTAATTGCCGACGCCCCAGATGGTACCGCCTGAAGGCGTGGCGGCGGCAAGTTCGGTCATCGCGGCGTCGACCTTGCGGGCCCGCAAGGGGCGCAAGGTGTCGGATTGAAATCCGGCGCGCCGGGCAAGCCGCAATGCGAGCGGATCGCCGACAACGAATACCACCGGTATCGGATTTCTGGCGGCGAGGAATTCGAGAAAGCGTTTGGTGCGCAGGGGCCGGTCGGGGCGGGCATTGAGCAGAACCACCGGCACATCGGCGTCGCTGTGTTGCGGCCACAACAGTGCAAGTGACGAGACGTCGTTGCAGGCGAACGCGTTCGCAAAGCGCACGCACTTGCCACCGATGATGAGCTGGCGCTCAAAGAAATTCGCCGGGTCGCCGGTGTCGGCATCCATCGCTGGCCCGGCGATCTCCGCCGCAACGCCGTGGACCGCGCAGACGGCGAGCGCCAAGGCGCGGTCGGCGGCTTTGGGAGCGAGGCCCGCCGTGTCGACGACGTTGACCGCGGTGCCGCGCGTGTCGCTCCGGGCCTGCAGGTCTGGCGTCATTGCTTCAGCTGCGACCACGAGCTGGCCTTTTGCAGGCACGACCCAGCGCGCCGCATTGGCGGCGGCGTTTGCGTCATTCCCGATATCCTCGAAATGATCGGGGCGCACATTGGTAATCACCGCCGTTGTGGCCTGCACCAGATGCTTTTCGCTCGCCCAGATGAATTCCGGGCGGATTGCCATGCACTCGACCACGACCGTATCCACGCCGAGCCGTGATGCCTTGGCGAACAGCCGCGTTTGCTCGCGCACGGCCGCAGGTCCGCGACGCGCCCACGTCGTTTCGCTGCCATCAGGGAGGATCAGCCGGGGTTCCGATCCGGTTGTCTTGGCGAGAACTTTTCGTCCGCCAGCGCGCAGGCCGGCCGCGATCAGGCGTGTGGTGGTTGATTTGCCGCGCGTTCCCGCAACGTGGATGCGCACCGGAACAGCACGCAGGCGTGCGCGGTGGCGCAAAGCGCCAAGCCACATTGTCAGGAGGCAAGCGAGGAGAGTTACGGCCGCGATGGCGAACAGCGTGGCATGGGAGACGTGAGCGCCCCAGATTGGACCAGCCAGCAGAGCGCTCATGGATGTTCGAAGTGTCCTAACTTCCCACAAACATTTCCTGCAGCAGTCCGCGCAGATTGATGACGTTTTCGATGCTGGTCAGCGGTATCTTGCCTGCCTTGGCGATATTCGCGAACATTCCGTCGGCATCGCTGTCGTTGCGGATGATCAGATACTGCGCGCTTGGTGCGGTGAGTTCGATCAACTGGTTGGAGAGCGCATCGCGGCGTTCATCGCCACCTACATGCAATACGACTACAGGCATTTTGCGGTTCTTGGCAGCGTCGAGAAGCTGGCCGGCGCGTGCGAGTTCGTCCTTGATGGTGATGCCGGCGTCGCCAAACCCTTTCAGGCTGGCGCCCACCACGAGGAACAAGGTTTTGACTTCGGCGAGCAGATCGGGCTCGGCGCGCGGGTCATATTTGAACGCAATCCCGGCCCGTCGAACCGCCAGCTGCACCTGAAAGGCGTCGAGGCTTTGGCCGAGCGAGGTCACGAGAACCGGCGCGTTCACCTTGGGCTTTTCCTGCGCGGCGAGGTTTTGGAAACCCGCCAGCGACACCACGATGGCAATTGCAAGAAACGCTGATTTGGCGACGGCGCGAGTGATGACCGCAGGATGAAATGCGGAAAGAGTCATGGTCTAAGGTCCTCCGCTAAGGTGTTGCAAATATGTGGCATTGAGGGACGACGGTGTCCAGGACTTACGCCGCCTTCGGAATCCCCAGTATCTCCCGGGCTTCCGCCGGGGTCGCGACGTGGTCCCCTAAAACCTCGATGATGTGCGCGGCCTTTTCGACCAGCGCGGCGTTGCTGGGCGCGAGCTTGCCCTTTTCGAGATAAAGGTTGTCTTCGAGCCCGACCCGCACATGGCCGCCCAGCAATACGGATTGGGCTACCATCGGAAACTGATGGAGCGAAATGCCGAACGCAAACCAGGGCGAGCCCGACGGCAGGAGGTTGCGCATATAGGTCATGGCTTCAGGCGACGCAGGCTGGCCCCAGGCGATGCCGAGGCAAATCTGGAACATGCCCGGTCCCTTGATGTGCCCTGTTTCGATCATGCGCTTGGCCAGCAGCAGGTGCCCGGTTTCAAACACTTCGAGTTCGGGCAATACGGCGGCGTCACGAATGGCAACAGCCATGGTCTCAAGATGTTCCGGCGTGTTGATGAATACGCGGCCGCCCATGTTCATGCTGCCCATGTCGAGCGAACAAATGTCCGGGCGAAGTTCGACCACGTGCCGGACCCGCACTTCGGGCAGGCTTAGCGTGGTAGTGGGGCCCGGCATGGCTGGATTATCGACATCCGGTGCAAATCGGGCCCCCGGGCCGGTGGTCAGGTTGATCAACACATCACTCCCGCTGCCGCGGATGCGCTCCACGACTTCGCGGTAGTGCGCGCCGTCCATGCTTGGGCGCGTGGTTTGCGGGTCGCGCACGTGAATGTGGACAATTGCTGCGCCGGCCTTGGCGGCGTCGATGCAGGATTGGGCGATCTGGGCGGGCGAAACGGGCACGGCCGGGTTACGCTTGGGAGAGTCGGCGGAACCCGTGACCGCACAGGAAATCATGATCTTGCGTTGCATAAGACGCGGTTTCCTCATTGCTCGAATGACGCCCGCTCCAAAAGTCTGGCGCCAAGGGGGACCTTTGCTTTGCCCCGGCGCGTTGCCAAAAGGAGGATGCCGACGCCGGCGGGGCAAATTCCAGCCCACCATCTGAAATTTGGTCTCACAGGTCAAACCCAAGGCTGTCTTGCCACCCATGGTGCACTGCGCTAAGCCACGACGCCCCCGTCCTTGAAGCGACTCTACGATGTCGCGAGGACAAATTGAGGCCCACGGCACCGGCTGCCGGGGATGCGACGGGTTTCCGATTCTGGTCGGGAGTTCGTTGGAGGAGAACCGATGGACGAACTTTTGCTGAACTATCTGCCGTTGGTTGTTTTTATCGGGGTCGCCCTGGCGATCGTCCTGGCGCTGTTGGTGGCGCCCTTCCTGGTCGCCTACAGGCGCCCCGATTCCGAAAAGCTGTCGGCTTACGAGTGCGGGTTCAACGCTTTCGACGACGCCCGCATGCAGTTCGACGTCCGTTTCTATCTGGTCGCGATCCTTTTCATCATCTTCGACCTTGAGGTGAGCTTCCTGTTCCCTTGGGCGGTCGCCTTTGAGAGTCTTGGTTTCTTCGGGTTCTGCTCCATGATGCTATTTCTTGGCGTCCTGACGGTCGGCTTCGTATATGAGTGGCGTAAAGGAGCCCTGGAATGGGATTGACGCCGCAGTCTTCGCCCGGCATGGCGCCAGCCGCGACCGGCATTATCGATCCGAACACCGGCAAACCGGTAGGATCGAATGATCCTTTTTTCCTCGGCCTCAACGACGAACTTGCCGACAAGGGCTTTCTGGTCGCGGCGAGCGATGATCTCGTCACCTGGGCGCGTACCGGCTCGTTGATGTGGATGACATTCGGGCTTGCCTGTTGCGCCGTCGAAATGATGCAGATGTCGATGCCGCGTTATGACGCCGAGCGCTTTGGTTTTGCGCCGCGCGCGTCGCCCCGCCAGTCGGACGTGATGATCGTCGCCGGCACGCTTACCAATAAGATGGCGCCGGCTCTGCGCAAGGTCTACGACCAGATGCCGGAGCCGCGCTATGTTATTTCCATGGGGTCCTGCGCCAACGGCGGCGGCTACTACCATTATTCGTATTCGGTAGTGCGTGGCTGCGATCGAATCGTACCAGTCGATATCTATGTGCCGGGTTGTCCGCCAACCGCGGAGGCCCTGCTGTATGGCGTGCTGCTGCTGCAAAAGAAAATCCGGCGGGTCGGGACGATCGAGCGGTGAATGTTGGGTGGTTTTGGAATAAATAATGGACGGAAATCTGGAAGACTTTGCTGCGATGATCGCTGGTGCTTTGCCCGGCGGCGTCATCGCGCATCAGATTGCGCATGATGAGCTGACTGTGAACGTCAATGCCAACGACATCGTCAAAGTTGTTACGTTTCTGCGTGATGACGAACGCTGTCAGTTCTGGAGCTTCATCGACATTACCGCCGTCGATTGGCCTGGACGCGAGCAGCGGTTCGATGTGGTCTATCACTTCTTGTCGCCGAAACTGAACCGGCGCATCCGGGTCAAGATCGCGGTCGCCGAAAACGCCTCGGTTGCTTCCATTATCGGCGTGTTCCCAGGGGCCGACTGGTTCGAGCGCGAAACCTACGATCTCTATGGCATTGCGTTCACCGGTCATCCCGACATGCGCCGCCTTTTGACCGACTATGGTTTTGAAGGCCATCCGTTGCGCAAGGATTTTCCGCTCACCGGCTTTGTCGAAGTTCGTTATGACGACGAACAGAAGCGCGTCGTCTACGATACCGTGCGGCTGGCGCAGGAATTCCGCAACTTTGATTTTCTTTCGCCCTGGGAAGGCCCCGACTATCTCTTGCCCGGTGACGAGAAAGCGAAGTCCTGATGACGCAAGCCGCGCCCCGCAACTTCACGATCAACTTCGGGCCGCAGCATCCGGCGGCGCACGGCGTTTTGCGTCTCGTCCTGGAACTTGACGGCGAATTGGTCGAGCGCGTCGATCCCCATATCGGGCTTTTGCATCGCGGCACCGAGAAGCTGATCGAACACAAGACCTATCTGCAGGCGATCCCCTATTTCGATCGGCTCGATTATGTGGCGCCGATGAACCAGGAGCACGCCTTCTGCCTGGCAGCGGAAAAACTGTTGGGTCTCACGATTCCGCGCCGCGCGCAGCTCATACGCGTTCTCTATTGCGAAATCGGCCGGTTGTTGTCGCACATCCTCAACGTCACGACGCAAGCCATGGATGTCGGCGCGCTCACGCCGCCGCTGTGGGGATTCGAACAGCGCGAAAAGCTCATGGTGTTTTACGAGCGTGCCTCGGGCAGCCGTATGCATGCGGCGTATTTCCGCATTGGCGGCGTGCACCAGGACCTTCCGCAGCGGCTCGTCGACGATATCGGGGCGTTCTGCGATCCATTCCTCCAGGTCTGCGACGATCTCGAGGAGTTGCTGACTGAAAACCGCATCTTCAAACAACGCAATGTCGACATCGGCGTTGTCAGCCTCAAGGATGCCTGGGCGTGGGGATTCTCCGGCGTGATGGTGCGCGGATCGGGCGCGGCCTGGGACCTGCGCAAGTCGCAGCCCTACGAATGCTATTCGGAACTCGATTTCGATATTCCAATCGGCAAGAACGGCGACTGCTACGATCGCTACTGCATCCGCATGGAAGAGATGCGTCAATCGATTCGCATCATGAAACAATGCATCGATTTGCTCAATTCGGAGCAGGGGAAGGGGCCCGTCAGCGTTGCCGACAACAAGCTCGTGCCGCCCAAACGCAGTGAGATGAAACGCTCGATGGAAGCGCTCATCCACCATTTCAAGCTCTATACCGAGGGCTATCATGTGCCGGCCGGCGAGATTTATGCCGCGGTCGAGGCGCCCAAGGGGGAGTTCGGCGTTTATCTCATCGCTGATGGAACAAACAAACCCTACAAGTGCAAGATACGCGCGCCGGGATTTGCGCATTTGCAGGCGATGGACTTCCTTTGCAAGGGCCACATGCTGGCGGACGTTTCGGCGATCTTAGGCTCCCTCGATATCGTGTTCGGCGAGGTCGACCGATGAATGATCCTAGATCGGACGCGACGAACATTCAGTGGGATATCCGCGGCGAGGGCCGATCCTGGAGGGCAGGCGAGGCCATGGACCGCTACGTGTTAACACCCGAAAAGTTCGAAATGGTGGACGGGAAGCTCTTATGGTCGGATGAGGATCGAGAAATGCTTCTTGGGCTTCTGTTGGAAAATGTTGGCGCGGACCGAGCTGTCCGGCTTGGCGATCCCGAGGTGTGGCGCGCTGCAGTCGCGAAGCTCGAGGCTTAAATGCGGCCCTTCATGTGGAGACATAGCAATGAGGCACAGTATTTCAGATGGCGGCGATCGCAGCGTTATGAGTTCGTAGATGGAAAAGTCATCGCCTTGCGGGTGGCTTTGCTTGGACAATCTACGGAGATGCTGTCAGATGGATGAGACATGTCCCCCCGCCGCCTAGCCGAACCGCATATGCAGCCCGCGACCTTCGCCTTCACGGCGGAGAACGACGTCTGGGCGAAAGGCCAGATCGCGCGATATCCCGAAGGCCGGCAGGCCTCCGCGGTGATCCCGTTGCTGTGGCGCGCGCAGGAACAGGCCAGCGGCTGGCTGCCGCAGAAGGCGATCGAACATGTGGCCGACATCCTCGGCATGGCGAGGATCCGTGTGCTCGAAGTCGCGACCTTCTACACGATGTTCAATCTCGAACCGGTGGGCAAGTTTCACGTGCAGCTCTGCGGCACCACGCCCTGCATGCTGCGCGGCGCTGATGAACTCAGGAAGATCTGCCATCGCCGCATCGGAGAACAGCTTCACGTCACGGCCAACGGCAAGTTTTCCTGGGTCGAGGTGGAGTGCCTCGGGGCCTGCGTGAATGCCCCCATGACGCAAATCAATTACGACTATTACGAAGACCTGAACCCGGAGATTTTCGAGAAGATTCTCGACGAAATGGCTGCCGGCCGCGTGCCGAAGCCAGGTCCTCAGATCGACCGCCAGATGTCCGCACCGATTTTGGGACGAACCACGCTGAACGATCCGTCGATCTATGAGGACAGGACGCGCAAGCTGGAGTCCGAGCTCAAGGCTGCCGCTGAGAAAGCCGCGGCTGAGAAGGCTGCGGCTGAGAAGGCTGCGGCTGAGAAGGCCGCGACTGAGAAGGCTGCCGCTGAGAAGGCTGCCGCTGAGAAGGCTGCGGCTGAGAAGGCCGCGGCTGAGAAGGCTGCCGCTGAAAAGGCTGCGGTTGAGAAGGCCGCCGCTGAGAAAGCTGCGGCTGAGCCCGAGGCAAAGGCTGCGCCTGATCCAATGCCAACAGCGGCAATTGCCGAAGAACATGTGTCGGACGAGCACAAGCCTGAACTGTTGTCGAAGGCCCGCGATGGCAAGGCCGACGACCTCAAGCTGATCTGGGGTGTCGGGCCGAAGCTCGAAACAATGCTGCATGCGATGGGCGTGTTTCACTTCGACCAGATCGCGACCTGGACGGATATGAACCTGCGCTGGGTCGACCAGAACCTCACCGGCTTCAAGGGACGCGCGGTGCGCGACAAATGGGTCGAGCAGGCGGCAAAGCTGGCAACCGGTTGGCGGCCGGCGAGTGGCATCGGCGACAGGCCAAAAGAGTGAATCCTCATGCTTTCTGACCGTGACCGCATTTTTCTCAATCTCTACGGCCTGGGCGACTGGGGCCTCAAGGGGGCGCGCGCGCGTGGAGCATGGGACGGCACCAAGGGTTTCATCGAGAAGGGGCGCGACTGGCTCGTCAATGAGGTGAAGGCTTCAGGCCAGCGCGGCCGTGGCGGGGCAGGTTTCGCGACCGGACTGAAATGGTCGTTCATGCCGAAGCAGGTCGGCGACCGTCCGCACTATCTGGTGGTGAATGCGGATGAATCCGAGCCCGGCACTTGCAAGGACCGCGAGGTCATGCGGCACGACCCGCATCTCCTGGTCGAGGGCTGCCTGATTGCCGGCGCCGCCATGGCGGCGCACACCGGGTACATTTACATCCGCGGCGAGTTCATCCGCGAGCGCGAACACCTGCAAGCCGCCATCGACCAGGCCTATGAGGCGAGGCTCATCGGCAAGAACAACGTGCACGGCTGGGATTTCGATCTCTACGTCCATCATGGCGCCGGCGCCTATATTTGCGGTGAAGAAACCGCCTTGCTCGAAAGCCTTGAGGGCAAGAAGGGCCAACCGCGCCTCAAGCCGCCGTTCCCGGCCAATGTCGGCCTCTACGGCTGCCCGACCACGGTCAACAACGTCGAGACCCTTGCGCAGGTGCCCGACATTTTGCGGCGAGGTGCTGCATGGTTTGCGGGCATCGGGCGCGCCAACAACACGGGCACGAAGCTCTTCTGCATCTCCGGTCATGTCGAGCGGCCATGCAATGTCGAGGAGACGATGGGCATTCCGCTGCGCGAATTGATCGAGCGGCATGCAGGCGGTGTGCACGGCGGCTGGGACAATCTGCTCGCCGTCATTCCGGGTGGCTCATCCATGCCGCTGGTGCCGGCAGGGCCCGATCAGGCCGACACTTTGCTCATGGATTTCGACGGATGCCGCGACAAGAAATCGGCATTGGGCACCGCGGCCGTTATCGTCATGGACAAGAGCGCGGATATCGTGCGTGCCATGGCGCGAATTTCCTATTTCTATAAACATGAAAGCTGCGGCCAGTGCACCCCATGCCGCGAAGGCATGGGCTGGATGTGGCGGCTCCTCAACCGCATGGCGGTGGGGCACGCCCACAAACACGAGATCGACATGCTCTGGCAGGTCACCACCCAGATCGAGGGCCACACGATTTGCGCGTTCGGCGATGGCGCGGCCTGGCCGGTGCAGGGGTTGCTGCGCCATTTCCGGCCCGAGATCGAACGCCGGATCGATGAATATACCGCAAACCCGCACCCGGAAGCGGTGCCGGTGGCGGCGGAGTGAGCCCCATGACGAAGCTCATTGTCGATGGCAAGGAAATCGACGTCCCGGCGGAATACACGCTGCTACAGGCTTGCGAGGCGGCGGGCGCCGAGATTCCGCGCTTTTGCTTTCACGAGCGGCTCTCCATCGCCGGCAATTGCCGCATGTGCCTCATCGAGGTGGTCGGCACTCCAAAGCCCCAGGCTTCCTGCGCGATGGGCGTGCGGGATCTGCCGCCTAACCGTGACGGCACGCCGAGGGTGCTGAGCACGCGCTCGCCGATGGTACGCAAGGCGCGCGAAGGCGTGATGGAGTTCCTGCTGATCAATCATCCCCTTGATTGTCCGATTTGTGATCAGGGCGGTGAATGCGACCTGCAAGACCAGGCCATGGCCTATGGGGTCGATGCGAGCCGGTATCGCGAGAACAAGCGCGCGGTTGAAGAAAAGCACATCGGCGCGCTGGTTAAGACCGTGATGACGCGCTGCATTCATTGCACGCGCTGCATCCGCTTTGCGACTGAGGTTGCCGGCGTCCCTGAACTCGGAGCCATTGGTCGCGGCGAGGACATGGAGATCACGACCTACCTCGAAAGCGCGATGACCTCGGAGCTGCAGGGCAATGTGGTCGACCTCTGCCCGGTCGGTGCATTGACCTCGAAGCCCTATGCGTTTGCGGCGCGGCCCTGGGAACTCAACAAGACCGAGTCGGTCGACGTGATGGACGCCGTCGGGTCGAACATCCGCATCGACACGCGCGGCCGCGAAGTGATGCGCATCCTTCCGCGCAATAATGACGACATCAATGAAGAGTGGATTTCCGACAAAACGCGCCACGTGGTCGACGGATTGCGCACGCAGCGGCTTGACCAGCCCTATATCCGCCAGAACGGAGCATTGCGTCCGGCGTCGTGGTCGGCCGCATTTGACGCAATCGCAGCCAGGATCAAGACCGCAAGTGCGGGGCGTATTGGCGCCATCGTAGGTGATCTTGCTGCGGTGGAAGAGATATTTGCTCTCAAGGAACTGATGACCCAGTTGGGTGTCGCCAATCTGGATTGTCGCCAGGATGGGGTCGCGCTGGATCCGAAATTCGGGCGCGCTTCCTACATTTTCAATCCGACTATCGCCGGTATCGACCAGGCCGATGGCTTGATGATCATTGGTGCCAACCCGCGCCGCGAAGCGCCCGTCCTCAACGCACGCATTCGCAAGCGTTGGCGAACCGGGGCCTTGAAGATTGGCCTCATCGGCGAACGCGCCGACTTGACCTATGACTATACCTATCTCGGCTCCGGGGCGGAGAGCCTGGCCAAATTTGCGGAGCATCCGCAAGCCGGCCTGCAACGCCAGATTTGGCTCATAGGGCAGGGAGCCCTGGCGCGGCCGGATGGCCGGGCCATACTCTCGCTTGCCGCCAAGGCCGCTGTCTCGGTGGGCGCCATCAAGGACGGCTGGAACGGCTTTGCTATTCTGCATACGGCGGCCGCGCGCGTCGGGGCGCTTGATCTCGGTTTTGTGCCTGGCGAGGGTGGGCTCGGAGCGACCGCCATGGCGGCTTCTGGCGCACTCGATGTGCTGTTTCTCCTGGGCGCTGACGAAATCGTTGTCGAACCGGGCGCCTTCGTCGTCTATATCGGGGCGCATGGCGATCGTGGTGCGCATCGTGCCGATGTCGTGCTTCCGGGCGCTGCCTATCCGGAAAAATCCGGCACTTACGTCAATACAGAGGGGCGGGTTCAAATCGCGAGCCGGGCCTCATTCCCGCCTGGCGAGGCGCGTGAAGACTGGGCGATCCTGCGCGCGTTGTCAGACAAGCTTGGCAGCAAGCTGGGGTTTGACTCGCTCACGCAGCTACGCGCGGTCCTGTTCAAGGCATACCCGCATTTCCAACGCATTGACGAGATTGCGCCGGGGTCGGCGAGCGACATTGAAAAGCTCGCTGGTTTGGGCGGCACGCCGGTCAAGATTCCGTTTATTTCGCCCATTGAAGATTTTTATCTCAGCAATCCGGTTGCACGCGCTTCCGTGACCATGGCCGAATGCTCGGCCATTGCGGAAGGGCACGCCACCTTGACGGCGGCGGAGTAGCACGATGGCGGCGGATTTTTGGGCCTCCTTTGTATCGCCGATAATCGCGGCGATTTGGTTCCTGATCGAGCCGGTTTGGCCGCTCATCGTGATCGGGGCGCAGAGCGTCTTGTTGCTGGTGCTGCTCCTGGTCGTCACGGCCTACGTGCTCTATGCCGACCGCAAGATCTGGGCAGCTGTGCAACTGCGGCGCGGCCCCAATGTGGTCGGGCCGTGGGGTCTGCTGCAGTCGTTCGCGGACTTGATCAAGTTCGTCGTCAAAGAGCCGATCATTCCTTCCGGTGCGAACAAGGGCGTCTTTCTCCTCGCGCCCGTTGTCACCGCGGTCCTGGCGCTGTCGGCTTGGGCCGTCATTCCGGTGAGCAGCGATTGGATGATCGCCGACATCAATGTCGGCGTTCTGTATATTTTCGCTGTGTCCTCGCTGATGGTCTATGGCGTCATCATGGCGGGCTGGTCTTCGAATTCGAAGTATCCGTTTCTTGCTGCCCTGCGCTCGGCCGCGCAGATGGTGTCCTACGAAGTTTCGATCGGTTTCGTCTTCATCACGGTCCTTTTGTGTGCCGGGTCGCTGAATTTGTCGGCGATCGTCAAGGCGCAGGACGGTAGTTGGGGCCTATTCGGCTGGTACTGGCTGCCACTTCTGCCGATGTTCGTGATCTTCTTCATTTCCGCCCTGGCGGAAACTAACCGGCCGCCTTTCGACCTCGTGGAAGCGGAGTCTGAACTGGTGGCCGGGTTTGCGGTCGAATATTCCTCGACGCCGTTTCTGCTCTTCTTCCTCGGGGAATACATCGCGATACTCACCATGTGCGCGATGGGCACGATCCTGTTCCTGGGCGGTTGGCTGCCGCCATTTCCATTTGCGCCGTTCACGTGGATTCCGGGCGTCTTCTGGTTCATGGGGAAGGCGTTCTTCCTGTTCTTTATGTTCGCCATGACCAAGGCGATCGTGCCACGCTACCGCTATGACCAGCTGATGCGCCTTGGATGGAAGGTATTCCTGCCGATTTCGCTTGCCATGGTGGTCATTGTGGCAGGTGTGTTGCAACTCAAGGGGCTCGTGCTGAAATGACGGGTCGACACCATGTTGGATATTTCCTGGGGCGGACTGTTGGGCGCCATCTTGGGCACGATCGTATCGGCCCTTGTCTATGGCACTTTGATCGACGCGATCGAGCGGTTTCTAAAGGCGCGCCACAAGTCCGGCCAAGATCCGGATCGTCTGCCGATGTCCGGTCCGGAAATCGCAATGATGCGGCGCGGTGTGCTCTCGGCCAATATCCTGCTGTTCGCGGGGCTCGGTTACTTCATCGGGCATTGGATCGGCAGCTTGTTATAGCTGGCCGCTGTCGGGGTGCGGGCGCGGAAGGAAACGCGATATGAAACTCGACCAGGCTGCGCGCTCGATTTTCCTGAAGGAATTCGTCAAGGCGACAGTCCTGGCGATGCGGTATTTTTTCCGCCCAAAGCCGACGCTTGACTATCCGTTCGAAAAGGGGCCGCTCTCACCGCGATTCCGAGGTGAACACGCGCTGCGCCGTTACCCAAATGGCGAGGAACGATGTATCGCCTGCAAGCTCTGCGAGGCGATCTGCCCCGCGCAGGCGATCACCATCGAGGCCGGACCACGACGCAATGATGGTACGCGGCGCACGACGCGCTACGACATCGACATGGTCAAATGCATCTACTGCGGCTTGTGTCAGGAATCCTGTCCGGTCGACGCTATCGTGGAAGGGCCGAACTTCGAATTCGCGACCGAGACGCGCGAGGAGCTTTATTACGACAAGGAACGACTGCTTGCGAACGGCGATCGTTGGGAACGCGAGATCGCAAAAAACATCGCGCTGGACGCGCCATACCGGTGAAACGATGATCCTTCCTGCGCTTTTCTTCTATCTCTTCGCCGGCGTCTGTATCGCTTCGGCCTTCATGGTCATTGCGGCCAGGAATCCCGTGCATTCCGTTCTGTTCCTGATTCTCGCATTTGTGAATGCTTCGGGACTTTTCGTGCTCTTGGGAGCGGAGTTCCTGGCGATGATCCTGATCGTCGTCTATGTGGGCGCGGTCGCGGTGTTGTTCCTGTTCGTCGTGATGATGCTCGACGTCGACTTTGCATCGTTGCGAAAGGGCGCCCAGCAATATCTGCCGATCGGAGCGCTGATCGGCGCGATCCTCCTTGGAGAATTGGTGCTCGTCTTCGGCGGATGGGCGATTCGTCCCGAAATATCCCAGGCGATTACGACGCCGATACCTCCGCTTGGCGGGACCACCAACACGGCCGCGCTCGGGCAGATTCTCTACACGCGCTATGTCTACTTCTTCCAGGCCGCGGGTCTCGTTCTGCTCGTCGCCATGATCGGCGCCATTGTGTTGACGCTGCACCACAAACCGCGGGCGCGTCGGCAGGACGCGGGCGAACAGGTTGCACGCACCAAGTCCAGCGCCATTGAAGTCGTCAAAGTCAAATCGGGGCAGGGCCTGTCATGAGCATCGGGCTTGGTCACTATCTCACCGTTGGGGCAATCCTTTTTACGCTTGGGATTTTTGGAATATTCCTCAACCGGAAAAACGTAATCGTCATTCTGATGTCGATCGAATTGATCCTGCTGTCGGTCAACATCAATCTTGTGGCTTTTTCCGCATTCCTCGGTGACCTCGTGGGCCAGGTATTTGCTTTGCTGGTGCTCACCGTCGCGGCCGCGGAGGCCGCCATCGGGTTGGCCATCCTCGTTGCCTATTTCCGAAACCGCGGCACGATTGCGGTTGAGGACATCAATCTCATGAAAGGCTGACCAGGGCATGTATCAGGCAATCGTCTTTCTGCCCTTGCTTGGCGCCATTCTGGCTGGCCTGATCGCACTTGCGGGTGCGCGCGCACGCCACCCGGGCGGGGCGGCAATGCCGGCGCACGCGGGCCATGGCGCAGCTGACCACGAGGGGCAGGGAGCCCATGGGGCCCAGGCTGCGCATGACAACGCGGCGCATGACGACGCGGCGCATGGTGACGCAGCTCACGGCGGACACGCTGTAGAGGCGGCGGCCGCAGGTTCAAGACCGGCCGAATTGATCACGACGGTATTCCTGTTCATCTCGATGATCCTGTCTTGGATCGCATTTGCCACCGTCGGCTTCGGCCAGGACGAGCGGGTGCAGATATTCAACTGGATGACTGTGGGCAATCTGCGCGTCGATTGGGCCGTACGGGTCGATACGCTCACCGCCGTGATGCTGGTGGTCGTCACCTCGATTTCGAGCGTCGTGCACCTCTATTCGATTGGCTATATGGCGGAAGACCCGCACCGGCCGCGCTTTTTCTGTTACCTGTCGCTGTTTACCTTCGCGATGTTGATGCTGGTGACGTCGGACAACCTCGTGCAGTTGTTCTTCGGCTGGGAAGGTGTCGGCCTGATGAGCTATCTGCTCATCGGATTCTGGTTCTACAAACCCTCCGCAAATGCGGCTGCGATCAAGGCCTTCGTGGTCAATCGCGTGGGCGACTTCGGGTTCGCGCTCGGCATTTTCGCCGTATTCATGATGACCGGAAAGGTTGATTTCGACACAGTCTTCGCCCAGGCGCCAACCCTTGTCGGCAAGACGATCCATGTCTTCGTCTGGGATTTCGACGCGCTGACCTTGATCTGCCTGCTGCTGTTCACTGGAGCAATGGGCAAGTCGGCGCAGTTCCTCCTCCACACGTGGCTGCCCGATGCCATGGAAGGACCGACGCCGGTCTCAGCCTTGATCCATGCCGCCACGATGGTGACGGCCGGCGTGTTCATGGTCGCGCGCTTGTCGCCGTTTTTTGAACTTGCACCGGCGGCCCAAACCTTCGTGATTTTCATCGGCGCGACCACGGCCTTTTTTGCCGCCACTGTCGGGCTCGTGCAAAACGACATCAAGCGCATCGTGGCTTATTCGACCTGCTCGCAACTTGGCTACATGTTCGTTGCCATGGGGACGGGCGCTTATTCGGTCGGCATGTTTCACCTGTTTACGCATGCCTTCTTCAAAGCGCTTTTGTTCCTCGGGTCGGGCTCCGTGATCCTCGCCATGCACCACGAGCAGGACATTCGCCATATGGGTGGACTCAAGGACAAGATTCCGTTCACCTATGTCACGATGGTGATCGGGACGCTGGCGCTGACCGGGTTCCCGTTGACGGCGGGCTACTTTTCCAAGGACGCCATCATCGAGGCAGCTTTCGCCACGCATAACCCGATGATGTTCTATGCGTTCACGGCGACCGTTGCGGCGGCCGCGCTGACGTCGTTTTATTCCTGGCGGCTGATCTTCGTCACCTTCCACGGCCGCCCGCATGATCGCGACCACTATGAGCATGCGCATGAGAGTGGCTGGGTGATTATCGTGCCTTTGGCCTTTTTGGCATGTGGATCGATCCTTGCGGGTTATCCGTTCAAGGATCTATTCACGGGATCGGGAGTAGAGGCCTTTTTCCGCGGGTCCCTCAGTTTCGGCAACGACAACCGCATCCTTGAAGAAATGCACCACGTCCCCTATTGGGTGGCGATGCTGCCGACAGTGATGATGGCGCTTGGATTCATGGTGGCGTGGCAATTCTACATACGCAAGCCGGAACTACCTAAGGAACTCGCCCGCCAGCATGAGCCGCTCTACAGGTTCCTGTTGAACAAGTGGTACTTTGATGAACTTTACGAAATCATCTTTGTACAGCCGGCACTTTGGATCGGGCGCATCTTCTGGAAACAGGGCGACGGACGCATCATTGACGGATTTGGGCCGGATGGCGTTTCCGCGCGCGTGCTTGATGTGACGCACAATGTGGTGAGGCTGCAGACCGGCTATCTCTACCACTATGCCTTCGCGATGCTGATCGGGGTTGCGGCCCTGATCACCTGGTTCATCGTTTCAACTGGAGGACTGGGCTGATGATGAGTTGGCCAATCCTCTCGGTAACGACATTCCTGCCGCTCGCGGGCGCGTTGTGGATCATGCTGACGTACAGCGATGGTGCGGCAGAGCACCGCAACGCGCGCTGGGTCGCGCTTTGGACCACGCTCATCACATTTGGTATTTCTTTGATCCTGGTGTGGCGGTTCGATCCTGCCTCTCTGGAGTTCCAGTTCGTCGAACGGCGTCCCTGGCTCGGCGGCGCCATCAACTATCACATGGGAGTCGACGGCATTTCACTGCCGTTCGTCATATTGACGACGGCCTTGATGCCGCTTTGCATCATCGCAAGCTGGCAAACCATTCAGACCCGCGTCAAGGAATACATGATTGCCTTCCTGGCGCTCGAGACCTTGATGGTTGGGACGTTCAGTGCCCTCGACCTCGTCCTGTTCTATTTGTTCTTTGAGGGCGGACTGATCCCGATGTTCCTGATCATCGGGGTCTGGGGCGGACCGCGCCGGCTCTATGCGAGCTTCAAGTTCTTTCTCTATACGCTCTTAGGCTCGGTGTTGATGTTGCTCGCCATCATGGCGATGTATTGGGATGCCGGCACGACCGACATCCCGACATTGCTCAAGCATGGATTTCCGGTCGGCCTGCAGCATTGGGCCTGGCTTGCCTTCTTCGCGAGTTTTGCGGTGAAGATGCCGATGTGGCCGGTCCACACGTGGCTGCCTGACGCGCATGTGGAGGCGCCCACCGCAGGATCCGTCATTCTGGCGGCGATTCTGTTGAAGATGGGTGGCTACGGGTTCCTGCGCTTTTCACTGCCGATGTTCCCTCTGGCGTCACAGGAATTTGCACCGCTGATATTTGGCCTTTCCGTCGTCGCCATCGTTTACACCTCGCTGGTTGCGCTGGTGCAGGAGGATATGAAGAAGCTGATTGCCTATTCGTCGGTGGCCCATATGGGCTTCGTCACGATGGGCATCTTTGCGGCAACCGCGCAGGGTATCGCGGGCGGCATCTTCCAGATGGTCTCGCACGGCATCGTATCCGGCGCATTGTTCCTGTCAGTCGGCGTCGTCTATGATCGCATGCACACGCGCGAGATCTCGGCCTATGGTGGGCTCGTCAACCGCATGCCGCTCTATGCGGTGGCCTTCATGGTGTTCACGCTGGCCAATGTGGGACTGCCGGGCACATCCGGATTCATTGGCGAGTTCCTTGCATTGATCGGAACCTTCAAGGTGAATGCGGGTGTTGCGACGCTTGCGACCCTCGGCGTGATCTTGTCCGCAGGTTACGCACTGTGGCTTTACCGGAAGGTTGTCTTAGGGGCGCTCGAAAAGCCGAGCTTGGCTGGGATAAAAGATCTGGATTACCGCGAAATCATCACGCTCGGGCCGCTTGCTATTCTGACTATCCTTTTCGGAATTTTCCCAAAGCCGGTACTCGATATGTCGGCCGTCGCGGTAACGCAACTGGTCGAAAACTATAACCGGGCGCTCAGCGTCGCCAAAGCTACGGCCGCGCTGGTGCAATAACGCAATCGCAAATAACGCTCGCATGTAACGCAATTGTATGGACCGCCGATGAACCAGGCCTTCGAATTTCGCGATCTACTGCCGGTCTTGCCGGAGATCGTGCTCGCGGTCGGTGCCATGGCTTTGCTGATGTTCGGCGCATTTCGGGGTGAACGCGATGCTCCGATGATCTCCTGGCTCGCGATCCTGTTGATGCTTGCCGCCGGGGCGGTCCTGGTGTGGCTGCCGGCGGGCAAGTTTGTCGTGTACTCGGGAAGTTTCGTCCTTGATGACTTTGCCCGGTTTCTCAAGCTTTTGGCACTCGCGGGTTCTGCGTTCGCCATCCTGATGTCGTTCGATTATCTTAAAGTCGAGAAACAAGAGAAGTTTGAATATCCGATCGTGATCCTGCTCTCGGTCACCGGCATGTTCATGCTGATTTCAGCGACCGATTTGATTGCGCTCTACCTCGGCCTCGAACTGATGAGCCTTTCGCTTTATGTCCTTGCGGCCATTAACCGTGATTCCGTCCGCTCGACGGAAGCGGGCCTGAAGTATTTCGTTCTCGGTGCGCTCTCGTCCGGCATGCTGCTTTATGGCGCATCGCTCGTCTATGGTTTCACCGGCACCGTGAATTTTGCGGGCATCGCCAAGGCGGCGGGAACTGGCAACAATATCGGTTTGATCTTTGGGCTTGTGTTCCTGTTCGCAGGCTTCTGCTTCAAAATATCGGCGGTGCCGTTCCACATGTGGACGCCCGATGTTTACGAGGGAGCGCCGACACCGATCACGGCCTTCTTTGCCGCGGCACCAAAGGTCGCCGGCATGGCGATTTTTGTGCGCACGGCCATCATGGCGTTCCCGGAAATCAAGCCGCAATGGCAACAGATCGTGATCTTTGTCGCCATCGCGTCGATGGTGCTGGGCGCCTTCGCGGCGATCGGGCAACGCAACATCAAGCGGCTGATGGCCTATTCCTCGATCGGCCATATGGGGTTCGCTCTTGTCGGGCTGGCGTCCGGTACGGTCGAGGGCGTCATCGGTGTTCTCGTCTATATGACAATTTATGTGGCGATGACGGTCGGGGCCTTTGCCTGCATACTGTCGATGCGGCGCGACGGATTGCTGGTCGAGGAAATCGCCGACCTTTCCGGATTGGCGCGCACCAAGCCCATGATGGCCTTGTTTCTGCTGATCTTGCTGTTCTCGCTCGCAGGCATTCCGCCGTTCGCAGGGTTCTTCGCGAAATTCTATGTTTTTTCCGCCGCCATCAACGCCGGATTGTTCACACTCGCGGTCGTCGGTGTCCTCGCGAGTGTCGTGGGTGCCTATTATTATCTCGTCATCGTCAAAACGATGTATTTTGACGAGCCCGGAAAAGAATTCGAACCGATGCCGGTTGAGCTCAAAGCGGCGCTGGGCATTGCAGCCTTGTTCAATCTCTTCTTCGTTGCCTATCCGGGACCTTGGATCATTGACGCAGCCAGGGTTGCTGCGAAGTCCTTGTTCTAGGCAAATGCGGCTTGACCCTGGGGTAAGTGCCGCGGGCGTACGGCTCAACTTTCACGACATTGTCGTCTCGACCAATTCCGAAGCACTCGCCCTGGCCAGCGCAGGCGAGCGTGGGCCACTCTGGGTAGTGGCCGAGCGCCAGAGCGGTGGGCGCGGCCGGCGCGGCCGGATTTGGATATCGGAAGCGGGAAACCTCTTTGCGAGCCTTCTGCTCGCGAACCCGGCGCCGCCCGATCGGTGCCCAGAGTTGGCCTTCGTGGCGGCTCTTGCGGTGCACGATGCCGTCAGGGAAGCCGCTGGTCCCCTAAAGCCCAGTCTCGCGATCAAATGGCCCAACGACCTCCTCCTCGGCGACGCCAAGTTCGCCGGCGTTCTCATCGAGGGGGACGGGGCGGGGGCGGTCGTCATCGGGATTGGGGTGAACTGCGTGAGCCACCCGCCCGGCACGGAATATCCCGCGACTGATCTTGCGGCAGCCTGTATAGGAGTTTCGGCTGTATCGCTTTTCGCAACGCTTTCGCGCAAGATGGTGGAGCGAATTGAGCAATGGAACAGGGCTGAGAACTTTGTCGCCGTCCGTGCCGATTGGTTAACGCGGGCTGCCGGCCTCGGGTCTGCCATCCGGGTCCGTCTCGCCGATCGAGAGATCGTTGGACATTTTGAGACGCTTGACGAAACCGGCGGCTTGGTAATGCGCATGCGGGATGGTTCTCGGCAAGTAGTAACTGCTGGCGATGTCGTGCATCTCGGCGGATTTGGGCGAACGGCGGCTGGCTAGATTTGATGGCAAACCTTCAAGACGAATTTGTTTTTGCGCCGCTTGGCGGCGTGGGCGAGATCGGCATGAATTTGTCGATTTACGGCGTGGGCAACTCGTCCCGCCGGCAATGGATTGCGGTCGATCTTGGCGTGTCGTTTGGCGGCGAGGAACATCCAGGGATTGATCTCATTCTTCCCGACGTCAGTTACATGGTCGAGGAACGGCGCAACTTTCTTGGCCTTGTCCTGACCCATGCGCATGAGGATCACATCGGTGCGATCCTCGACCTGTGGCCGCGCCTCAAGATGCCGATCTATGCGACACCGTTTACCGCGGCGCTGCTTGAGGCCAAGCGATTGAGCGAACCGGGCGCGCCTGAGCTACCGGTCAATATCGTTCCCCTGAATGCCCGTTTCCAACTAGGTCCCTTCGATATCGAATTCGTAACCATGGCGCATTCGATACCGGAGTCGAACGGGCTGATCATTCGCACGCGCCATGGCGCGATCCTGCACACGGGCGACTGGAAGATCGATCCAACCCCGGTGATCGGGGAGCCGACCGACGAAGCCAAGCTTCGGGCCCTTGGCGATGAGGGCTGTCTGGCCCTCGTCGGTGACTCGACAAATGCGGTGCGTGAGGGGCGTTCTCCCTCCGAGGCGGATGTCGCCCAGTCCTTGGCAGAATTGATTCGAAGCGCTCCTGGTCGCGTTGCCGTGACCACCTTCGCGTCCAACGTCGCACGGCTGCGTGCTGTCGCCGTAGCGGCGGCCGCCTGTGACCGTGAGGTCGTGCTGGTCGGCCGATCAATGGAGCGCATCACGCAGGTCGCGCGAGAAACCGGCTATCTCGACGATATTCGCGAATTCCGCTCCATCGAAACCTACGGCTATCTTCCACCCGACAAGGTGGTGGCTTTGTGTACGGGCAGCCAAGGTGAGCCGCGGGCCGCCCTGTCGCGTATTGCGGCTGACGATCATCCGCACGTGACCTTCTCGCGCGGCGATCGCGTGATCTTTTCCTCGCGCGCCATTCCGGGCAATGAAAAAGCCGTCATGCGCGTCATCAACGGTCTGGTGTCCCAAGGCGTTGAGGTCATCACGGATCGGAATCACCTGGTTCATGTCTCGGGACATCCGCGCCAGGCGGAACTCGAAGAAATGATCGGATGGGTGCGTCCGCAAATTCTGATCCCGGCGCACGGTGAACCTTTGCATCTTGCCGAGCACGGCGCCTTGGCGCGCCGCTGTGGCGTTGATCAGGTGCTGTTGTGCCGCAATGGCGACCTGGTGCGGATCGCCCCCGGCAAGGCGGAAATCATTGACGAAGTGCCATCAGGACGCTTCTACAAGGATGGCGCGCTGTTGGTCGACGCTCAGGCCCGCACGCTCGCCGACCGCCGGCGGCTTGGCTTTGCGGGGATTGTTTCGGTGGCGTGCGCGCTCGATGGTCGGGGAGAACTCGTCGGCGAGCCGCAGGTCGAGTTGACCGGCATCCCGGAGAAAGACCGCGATGGCAATATCATTGGGAGGTCTGTGTACGAGGCACTCCTCGATGCTTATGAATCGATGCCGCGTGCACGGCGCCGCGATCCCGAGGCCGTTGCGGAAGCGCTGCGGCGTGCCGCCCGTGCTGCCGTGGCCTCGGCCTGGCGGAAGAAGCCGATTTGCCACGTTCAGGTCGTGATGGTGTGAGGAGATCCTGTTCATGATCGGCCGCCTCAATCACGTTGCGATTGCGGTTCGCGATCTTGAGGCTGCTTCGCGCCTCTACCGCGAGACCCTTGGCGCCGTCGTGTCGGAGGCAGTGGCGCAGCCTGAACATGGTGTTACCACGGTGTTCGTTTCGCTACCGAATACCAAAATAGAACTGATCGCGCCGTTAGGCTCCGCGTCGCCGATCGCAAAATTCCTTGAGCGCAGCCCGGACGGTGGCATGCACCACGTTTGCTATGAGGTGGCCGATATCAGGGCCGCCCGCGATCAGCTGATACGGCAGGGTGCACGGGTGCTTGGTGATGGCGAGCCCAGGATCGGCGCTCACGGTAAGCCGGTCCTGTTTCTACATCCGAAGGATTTTTGTGGAACCCTGGTCGAGATCGAGGAGGCGTAACAAAAAAATTGCGGCTCACGGGGTCACCGCGAGCCGCAACCAACCGCCGAAGAGGCTGTGGGGGGATTGATTGGGGGGGTCGGGGGGGTCAATCCGCAGCACAACGACCGGCCGTTGTCCTTATAGTTCGTCCTTATGGTTTCCTGACTCGAGTGGTATCAAGCTATAGATTTGTTCAGTTCCAGTGAGCGTGTGCCTACCATAGCGGGCGCGTGGATGATACTCACGCTCGACTTTAATCGATTGTTTACCTTAATAGGCGTTTTTTTGCCCGTAAGGAAGCCATTCTGTGTCCTTGACCACTTCAATTGCGGTTTACTTCATCCTCTGGTGGACCGTGCTTTTTGCGATTCTCCCCTTCGGGATACGCAGCCAGCACGAAACCGGGACGATTGAGCCTGGCACGGACCCCGGCGCCCCGACCATAGCAGGGATGGGTAAGAAGCTCGTTTGGACGACGGTGGTGTCGGCCGTGATCTTTGCCCTGTGCGCCGTGATCTACAGCTACCGGATCGTGACGCTCGAGGATCTCATGGCGCTCCTGGGTCTCACGCGCTGAGGAATTTGCCCCCCATAGGCGCTAAGGCTCGTAGCCCCGGATGTGCGCCTCCTTCAGGGGCGCGATATCCGGGACTGCCAGTCCCGCATGTCGCCATCTCGCGTGAAGAACGCGATCTGGCTCATCCGCCGAAGCCCGCCTTCGGGCGAAGGCGGCTGCGGGCTACGAGGTCTACGCGCTTAACTGGGCGCCAATGGATTTGACCGCAACCGACCACCCAAAAAAAGAGCAGGGCCCAAGACCCTGCTGCATTAGTGTTAGTCGCCCATTATGTACGGCTCGCAAGGCATTCGCCATGCGGCTTTGGACCTTTTGATGGGGCCCTTGGGGCTTTCCTCCCAAGACTTGGACAGCTATTTGGATTTCAGACTGGACTTGCACACAAGCCCCGCAAACTTACAAAGCCTGCGCGACCATGCTGCTTTACCCTAGCCATATTGACTGGGACTTGTCACCACTCCGCCCAATACCACAACCTCGTGAACACGGATTTGTGATTGAGGCGGCGGCCCTCCGGGGCAGGGACGTAGCCGCATGGCTGAGCCGGATGCAGGGACAGGGCTTCGCGACACGCGTTACCGGCGCAATGCGGCGACGTTCCCGCTGCTGGTCCAATCGTCCAGGAAGTTGCTCCCCGACGTTAATTTTTGGCTCCAGGCCTTGACAGGTCTTGTAGTTTGCCACCCGATCCGGTTTCACTCAAATCCCCTTGGACTCCATCGATTCTCGAAAAAGGCCTCACGAAAAAGACCATGCGACTTTCACGATATTTTCTACCAATCCTGCGCGAAACACCGAAAGAAGCGGAAATTGTGTCGCACCGGCTCATGCTGCGCGCGGGAATGATGCGACAACAGGCCGCGGGGATCTACGCGTTTTTGCCGCTCGGCTTGCGCGTGTTGGACAAGATCTGCCGAATAGTTCGGGAGGAGCAAAACCGCTCGGGCGCGATCGAGTTGCTGATGCCGACGATCCAATCGGCCGATCTCTGGCGTGAGAGCGGGCGCTACGATGCCTACGGCAAGGAAATGCTTCGCATTCAGGACCGCCACGAGCGGGACATGCTCTTTGGGCCCACCAACGAGGAGATGATCACGGACATCTTCCGTTCTTACGTGCGGTCCTACAAGGACCTTCCGCTCAATCTCTACCATATTCAGTGGAAGTTCCGAGACGAGACGCGACCGCGTTTCGGCCTGATGCGTGGCCGCGAATTCCTGATGAAGGACGCCTATTCGTTCGATCTCGATCACGCTGGCGCGATGCATGCCTATAACAAGATGTTCGTGGCCTATCTTCGCACCTTTGCGCGGCTCGGACTCAAGTCCGTGCCGATGATGGCCGAGAGCGGTCCAATCGGCGGCAGCCGCTCGCACGAATTTATCATCCTGGCCGAGACGGGCGAGAGCGAAGTCTTCTGCCACAAGGACTATCTCGACTTCGACGTGCCTGGTGAAAACGTCGATTTCAGTGACGCGGCCGGGCTTGCTTCAATCGTCGAGCGGTGGACGTCGCTTTACGCCGCGACGTCGGAAAAGCATGATGCCCCGGCCTTTGCCGAACTGCCGGCTGACAAGCAGGTGAGTGCGCGCGGCATCGAGGTCGGCCACATTTTCAACTTCGGAACCAAATATTCAGAACCCATGCGGGCCGTCGTCACGGGGCCGAATGGCACCGAGCATGCGGTCCATATGGGGTCATACGGCATCGGGCCGAGCCGGCTGGTTGCTGCCTTGATCGAGGCGTTCCACGACGATAACGGGATCAAGTGGCCGGAGCCGGTGGCACCGTTCCGGGCCACGATCCTCAACCTGAAGCAGGGGGCTTCGGAAACGGACGGCGTGTCCGAACAAATCTATCGCGCCCTGGCCGCCAAAGGGGTCGATGTGCTCTATGATGATACCGACCAGCGGCCGGGCGCTAAATTTGCGACGGCCGACCTGATCGGTATCCCTTGGCACATTCTGGTGGGACCAAAAGGACTTACCGAGGGGAAGGTGGAGATCAAGCGCCGGGCCGACGGCAGCCGCGAGCTTATGAGCCCGGCGGCGGCCATTGACCGTATTTCGGCATGAATCTGTGTGCTTTTGTGCCTTGAGGACGCCAACTATGGCGTGAAATGGCCAGAATCATGTGAAAAGCGGGGTTGGGAAAATCACCATGGCCGAACCGACCGGAACCCACGCTTTTGCTGCCTTCGAGTGGATGCTGTCGTTGCGCTACCTGCGGGCGCGGCGCAAGGAAGGATTCATCTCGGTTATCGCGGGGTTCTCGTTCCTGGGGATCATGCTCGGGGTTGCCACCCTCATCATCGTCATGGCGGTGATGAACGGGTTTCGGAAGGAACTGCTCGACAAGATTCTCGGCCTTAATGGACATCTGTTGGTGCAGCCTCTGGAATCGCCGCTGACCGACTGGGAAGTCGTTGCCGGCCGTCTCATCAAGGTTCCGGGCGTAAAGCTTGCGGCTCCTATTGTAGAGGGGCAGGCGCTTGCTTCATCTCCCTTCAATTCGAGTGGCGTGCTGGTGCGCGGCATGCGTGGCGCCGACCTCGCCGCGCTGCCCTCGATCGGCTCCAAGATCAAGCAAGGGACCCTGGAGGGCTTCGACGGCGGGCAGGGGGTCGTCATCGGGCGCAGGCTGGCGGAACAACTGTCGTTGCGCACGACCGATAATGTTTCGCTAGTCGCCCCGCGCGGGGTCGTAGGCCCGTTTGGTGTGACACCCAGGATAAAAGCCTATCGTATCGCTGCGATATTCGAAGTCGGTATGTCGGAATACGATTCTTCGTTCGTGTTCATGCCGTTGAACGAGGCGCAGGCCTATTTCAGCCGTTCCGACGACGTTACCGCCATCGAGGTCTATGTCGAGGAACCAGATAAGGTCGGCCTGTTTCGCAATCTCATCGCCGATGCCGCCGGCCGGCCGATTTTCATGGTCGATTGGCGTCAGCGCAATTCAACGTTCTTCAGTGCGCTGCAAGTCGAACGCAACGTGATGTTTCTCATTCTCACGTTGATCGTGCTGGTGGCGGCTTTCAATGTCGTGTCAGGCATGATCATGCTGGTCCGCGACAAGAGCCCCGATATCGCCATTCTGCGCACCATGGGTGCATCGCAAGGGGCGATCCTGCGCGTTTTCCTCATCACGGGCGCATCGATCGGCACGGTTGGCACCATCTTCGGATTTCTTCTTGGCACCCTGGTGTGCATGAACGTGGAATCCATTCGACAGTTTCTCTCTTGGTTGACGAGTACCGAGCTGTTTCCGCCCGAGCTGTATTTCTTGTCGCGTCTGCCGGCTGACATGGACGTCAAGGAGACAACAGCGGTGGTGGTGATGGCCCTATCGCTGTCGCTATTGGCGACGTTGTATCCGTCTTGGCGCGCAGCTCGGCTCGATCCGGTCGAGGCGCTTCGTTATGAATGAGGCTGTCAAGACGCCCATTGCCGCAACCGGCCTGAAAACGGCAGGTGCCGGGGAAGAAGATGCCCCGCTGCTCTATCTGCAGGGCATTGATCGCTTTTACAGTCAGGGCGAGACCAAACTCGAAATCCTCAAGGGCGCTGAACTTGCGCTCTGGGCGGGGCAATCGATCGCGTTGGTCGGCCCGTCGGGCGCGGGCAAATCGACGCTCTTGCATTTGGCCGGCCTTCTGGAACATCCGGACGCGGGCGAGATCTATATCGACAAGACCGCAACCTCACGCCTTTCCGATACAGAGCGCACCCGCATGCGTCGGACCGAGATCGGTTTCGTCTATCAGTTCCACCATCTTTTGCCGGAATTCTCAGCCGTCGAAAATGTCATCCTGCCGCAGATGATACGCGGCCTCGGCCGCCGCGAAGCGCGCCGCCGCGCGGTGGAATTGTTGAATTACCTGGGGCTGCGCAATCGCCTGACCCACCGCCCGGGCGAGCTTTCAGGTGGCGAACAGCAACGTGTGGCGATTGCGCGCGCCGTCGCCAATGCCCCGCGCATTCTCCTGGCGGATGAACCGACAGGAAACCTCGATCCGAACACCGCGGAACATGTGTTCAACGCCCTCACGCAATTGGTTCGGGCTTCAAGTCTCGCGATGATCGTGGCCACCCACAATATGGAGATCGCACAACGAATGGACCGCCGGGTCACGGTGCGGGGTGGGGAGATCGTGGAGTTGAAGTGACGTGTCTGCGTGGAAGCTCATAGGCGTTAGGTTAAGGACGCGGATCGTAGGATGGGTAGAGGCAAAGCGCGTTCTTCACGCGATTTACCGAAACCCATCAACCCCACGGGCCGCAAAAATGATAGTCTTCGGCTTGTGGTTGATGGGTTTCGCCATAGCGCGTTGCGAGACGCGCGTAAACGCACTTATGTGCTCAACCCATCCTACGATCGACTTCACCGGGTTGACTCCAGTCACTGCCGGAACATCACCGGATTGTTGGCCGGCCAACGCATTCGCCAGCCGAGCTTGATTTCCTTCACCTCGCCGGGCTTCGCATCGAACGTCCACGCAAGCACGCCGCGCCGGTCTTTTGTGTCTTTTTGCGTCGGTGGTGTTGTGACCGGAAGCGTTTCCACCACGATGTCGGCAGTTTCACTGACCGGAATCTGGTCCTCGACGGTGATTTTGACCGGCGTGTCGTGGCCGTTGCGGATTGTCGTTTTGAATTCGCGTTCATCGGTTTTCGATGAACTGATGATTCCAGAAGTTCCTTCGTTGCGGCGAACTATACTTCGCGTGACCTTGATTTTATCGTCGGCGCCAAATCCGAGCCGTACGGTTTCTTCTTTTGGTGTAAGCGCCATGACGCTTCGCCCAACAAATATTCCATCGCGATAAAGGCTGACCCGGCCTGGAAGCAACGGCGCGTCGTCATTCTGTTTGAAGCTTGCCTCCAAAAAGGCCGTAATGTCGAGCGACGGCGTCGCTCGAATCATGAGGTCCGGCGTCATGCTGGCCGATGCAATACGAAAACTCTTTGCACCTTCGCTTGCGCCGATGCTGACGCGTCCACCAATTCGATAGACGACTTGAAATCCGCCCGTATCAGCGGCGGCTTCGCTTTCCCGGGCTTTGGCCAATTCATCGATTCTACCGTTGATCGTTGGTTGTCCAGCCCCTCTGGCGGCAGGGGTTCCTGATGGCGGCACGGCGTACTCCAGCCGAGACGAAGTCGACGACTGATATTGCTGATATTGCACAACCAATGTTCGCAAGTCCGGAGCGTTGCCGCCCTTTGCCGTCCGCACCGTCGACACCGACAACGCGACATCGTTCCAATCTTCTCCCGTTTGCTGCACGATCTCCGCGCGCCGCACGAGGTCCAGCGCGGGCTTGCGATCCTTGGTTCCGGTGTCAAGCCGTGCATCGTAGAGCGGCACCCAACGCGCACCTTGAAGACTGTAAGTGACACGCAGCACCGCTGTCGACCCGACGTCTGCTGTCAATTCGATACGGACCTCCTGCTTGCGCGGCGGATTGGCCTGCTGAGCAGCTTGCAACCGTGCGAGTTCGCGATCGATGTCGCGCTGTTTCAGCCGCGCAGTACGAATGGCCGTATCTGCGGCGTTAACCTCTTCCGAAACGGCGGCGAACGCCGAGCGCCAGTCAGCGAGCGGCCGGGCATCGCCCTTATCGCCGAGCCCGAGCGGCACGCTGGTCGCAAACCGTTCGGCGAATTTTCGCTGGATCGTGTCCGCCTGAATCTTATCTTCAAGTGCTTGCCGTTCGTCCCTCAATGCCTCGATCTTCTTTTCGAGTTCTGGTGTGAGCGCGGCAGGTTCGGGCTTTGGCGTCCGGGCATCGATCGAGCCGATCACGAGCCGTGCGCCGCCTTCGCCCTCGACCCGCAATGAACTTGGATCAAGCGTCAGAGGAAAGTCGCTCATGATCAGCGTCGAATCTCCGCCTGGCAATTGGGTGCGAATCGTTCGGGTGACACTTGCTCCGTCCGGATAGACGCTCACCTCTTCGATTTTCGACGCAACCTCAATCTCAGCGGCGACAGCCGAAAAACTCCCGCAGCACAAGACAGCAGCAGTAATCAAAAGATTTTTCATGGAACTCCTCAATGAGTGCGCTGGTACGATGAAACTCTCGAAAATCCGGTTTCCCTATGGCCGCCTCACCACGACATCGGGGCAAGACCGGCCCAAGCACGACCATTTGCGTGGGTCGCATCCGGAATATCTGACGTTCTTTGACCAGTCGAAACCCAACAGTATTGCAATCAAATGTTGGACACGACCTTGTTACCGCCCGGAGATTTACAAAAAGTTTCGACTTGACAGTGGAACAAAAAGAGAACTATGTTCCCTCTACGTTCTACAGAGAGTGGGGATAAAGTCATGGTCCGGGCAATTGTCGAAGAGGCTGCAGCTCTCGCTTCCCTGGCATTGTTTTTGGGAATGATCGCAATTTGGGCACAGGTCATCGCAACGCTTTGAGCTGTCGCGATGATGGCGCCCACGAGAAGTGCTCGGAAGCGAACGGAACAACCAAGAAGCCGCTCCCGGGCAAGTTCTTTGGTGTGACGTGGGGGACGACAGGTCCCTGGGGGCCTTGCCTTGGGGAATCCATGCCTTGGGGAAAACGCAGAGGACCGGCGACATTTTGGTCAAGGCGGTGGACAGCGCCGCCTGTGATCCGCACGATCAGCTCTTAAGAGATTCGTGAGGATGCCATGTCAGATCTGGGCTTCGTGCACCTGCACGTTCATTCGTCTTATTCGCTGCTTGAAGGCGCGATGACGATCGCCCGGCTCGCGGAACTCGCCAAGAAAGACCGGCAACCGGCGCTCGCGCTCACCGACACCGACAACATGTTCGGTGCGCTCGAGTTTTCCGAGAAATTGGCTGGTTATGGCATTCAACCGATTGTCGGGTGCGGGCTTGCGGTCGATTTCGGTGACCAGGAAACAGGGCCGCGCACGAATGGGCACAACGTCCAGCGGCCCAGGATCGTTTTGCTGGCAGCCTCCGAGGTCGGCTACCGCAGTTTGATGCGGCTCAATTCCCGGGCATTCCTGGAGTCGCCGCCAAATGAGCAGCCGCACCTCAAGCTTGCCTGGCTTGAAGGAGAGACCGAAGGGGTGATTGCACTCACGGGCGGCCCGCGCGGCCCGTTGGATATGGCCATCGCTGCCGGGCAGGGTGGTCTTGGCTCCGGACGCTGCGAGACCCTGCTGCGCCTTTTCGGCGATCGCCTGTACATGGAACTGCAACGGCAAGGCGCGGCCACCGAGCGGGTGACGGAACCCGCCTTGGTCGAGCTTGCCTATGCTCAAGGGATCCCACTTGTGGCCACCAATGAGCCGCTGTTTGCGACGCGGGACGATCATGAGGCTCACGATGCACTCATCTGCATTGCCGAGGGCCGGCTGATTGCCGAGACCGAGCGACGTCAGGTGACGCCCGAGCAACGTTTCAAGTCGCGAGCCGAGATGGCGACGCTATTCTCAGATCTTCCGGAAGCCCTGGCTTCAACCATCGAGATCGCCCAGCGTTGCGCTTTCCGTCCGCGGACGCGGGCGCCGATCCTGCCGCGTTTCTCCGTCGGTGACCAAAGCGTGGACGAGGCCGAAGAACTGCGCAGTCAGGCTGAAGCAGGCCTGGAGCGGCGCCTCGCCATCCATGGGCTCGCGCCCGGACGGACGCCAGCGGACTACCGCGAACGTCTTGCCTATGAGATCGGCATCATCGTGAAGATGAAGTATCCCGGCTACTTCCTCATCGTCGCGGACTTTATCAAATGGGCCAAGGCGCAGGGCATCCCGGTCGGTCCGGGGCGCGGTTCCGGCGCCGGCTCGCTGGTCGCCTATGTGCTCACCATTACCGACCTCGATCCCATCCGCTTCGATTTGATCTTCGAGCGCTTTCTCAATCCGGATCGCGTGTCGATGCCCGACTTCGACATCGACTTTTGCCAGGACCGGCGCGACGAGGTCATCCGGTACGTGCAAGGGCGCTATGGCCAAGACCAGGTGGCACAGATCATCACCTTCGGCACCTTGCAGGCGCGCGGTGTGGTGCGTGACGTCGGCCGCGTCCTGCAAATGCCCTACGGGCAGGTCGACAAGCTGTGCAAGCTTGTTCCGCAAAACCCGGCCAAACCGATCTCACTCAAACAGGCGATCGAAGACGAACCGCGCCTGAAAGCTGCGCAAGACGATGAGCCGGTGGTCAAGCGCGCTTTCGACATTGCGCAAAAGCTCGAAGGCCTGCACCGGCATGCCTCGACCCACGCCGCCGGCATCGTGATCGCGGACCGGCCCTTGGCAGAGCTGGTGCCGCTCTATCGCGATCCGAAATCCAACATGCCGGTAACCCAATTCAACATGAAATGGGTGGAGCCGGCAGGCCTCGTAAAGTTCGACTTCCTCGGGCTCAAGACGCTCACCGTGCTGGCGACGGCTGTGCGCTTCGTGCGCAAGCGTGGTGTCGAGGTCGACTTGCTGCGCATTCCGCTCGACGACAACAAGACTTTCGAAATGCTGGCCCGCGGCGAAACCGTCGGGGTGTTCCAGGTGGAAAGCCAGGGCATGCGGCGGGCGCTCGTCGACATGCGTCCGGACCGGTTCGAGGATTTGATCGCCCTTGTTGCGCTTTACCGGCCGGGACCGATGGCCAATATCCCGACCTATTGTGCGCGCAAGCTCGGCCAGGAACCGATCGAATACGTGCATCCCAAGCTCGAACCCATCCTCGCGGCGACCTACGGCATCATCACCTATCAGGAACAAGTCCAGCAGATCGCCCGTGATCTTGCGGGCTTCACGCTTGCGGAAGCCGACCTTTTGCGTCGCGCCATGGGCAAGAAAATCAAGGCGGAGATGGACGCCCAGCGCGGGCGCTTTCTTAAAGGCGCGATCGAGCGCGGCGTCGAGGAGGCAGTCGCGGTTTCGATCTTCGATGCCTGCGCCAAATTTGCCGAATACGGATTCAACAAGTCGCATAGCGCGCCTTATGCGTTTCTCACGTATCAGACCGCCTACATGAAGGCGAACCATCCGGTCGAGTTCCTGGCCGCCACCATGACGCTCGACATGGGCAACACTGACAAGCTTGCGGAATTCCGCTCGGAAGCAGAGCGGCTCGGCATCAAAGTGGTGTCGCCTTCAGTCAACCGGTCGGGCGTCCAGTTCGATGTCGACGGCGACAAAATTCATTATGCCCTCGCTGCCCTTAAGGGTGTCGGCGCGCAGGCGGTCGAGGCCATCGTGGCGGCGCGCGGGGATCGACCGTTTGCCGATCTTTCCGACTTTGCCGGCCGCATCAATCCGAAGGCCGTCAACAGGCGGGTGTTTGAAAGTCTTAGCGCTGCGGGTGCCTTTGACACGCTGGAGAACAACCGTGCGCGTGTCCATGCCGCGGTCGATACGATGTTGGCGGTTGCGCAGCGCGAACATGAAACGAATGAAAGCGGAGCGCTGCAGTTTTCGTTTGGCGGCCCGGCCGCCCGCGAAGCGATCCGGCTTCCTAACGTCGAGCCGTGGCTGCCCGCCGAACGCCTGCAAAAGGAATTCGACGCGATCGGCTTCTTCTTGTCGGGCCATCCGCTCGACGACTACATGACTGCGCTCAAGCGTATGCGGGTGCAGTCATGGATGGAATTTGCACGTGCGGTGAAGTCGGGAGCGAGTGCCGGCAAGGTCGCCGGCACCGTCGTGACGCGGACCGAACGGCGCACGCGCACGGGCAGCAAAATGGGTATCATCGGTTTGTCCGACCCGTCAGGGCACTATGAAGCCGTGCTCTTTTCGGAGGGGCTGCAGCAATTCCGCGACATGCTGGAGCCCGGACGTGCAGTGTTGCTGACGATGTCGGCCGAATTGCAAGGCGAGGAAGTGCGCGCGCGCATCCAGATGGTGGAACCGCTCGACAAGGCGACCGCCAAATTACAAAAGGGCCTTCGCGTATTCCTGCGCGACCACGCGCCGCTTGAAAGTGTTGCCAAGCGCCTGGAGGTGAGCGGTCCCACTGGGCGTCCGGCGCCGGACCGAGGCGACGGCGAAGTCTCGATGGTGCTGCTGCTCGCCAAGGGCGCCGAGGTCGAGATCAAACTGCCCGGCCGGTTCAAGGTCTCGCCGCAGATCGCCGGCGCCATCAAGGCCGTGCCCGGCGTGGTGGATGTGCAGGCGCTATAAGGGGCTGGCACTGGCCGGGGACGCGAATGCGGCACGTTGAATCCGCCCGCAACCTTGACGATTACGGGTAGCCCGTATATCATGAAAACCGATGATTTCGAATGGGACGATGTAAAGGCTGAGATCAATCGACGGGCTCACAAGGTGACCTTCGAACAGGCGTGCGACGCGCTTTCCGATCCATTCATGGTTGACTGGATTGACGATGGACAAGACGAGGGCGAAGACCGTTTCTGCGCCCTTGGAATGGTCGAAAATCGACTTTTTTTCGTTGCTTACACGATAAGGGGGCGAGCGATCAGGATTATTTCGGCGCGCCCAGCCGAACCTTTCGAACGACGGATGTATCATGAAGAAAACGAAACATGATTGGACGGCATTCGACGCGCTGACCGACGAGCAAATCCACGCTGCCGCCCTGGCTGACCCTGACGCCCAGCCGTTGACGCCCGAGCGATTGGCAAAGATGCGGCGCGTGCCTCGCACGAGGTCGTTACGGCGCGTGCTCGGCCTTTCGCAGGAGGAATTCGCGTCCCGCTATCACATTCCGGTGGGCACATTGCGCGATTGGGAGCAAGGACGCTTCGAGCCGGACGCCGCCGCCCGCGCCTACCTGACCGTCATCGCGCGTGAGCCGGACGTCGTGCGTCGCGCGCTGGAAAGGCATAGTGAGCAGGTGGGGGCTCGATGACCTCGATAAGCGACGTTTAGGAGGTGTCACGGCATTTTCTGTATCGCAGGAACTTTCGAGTTCGCCGCTGTGAGTCCAAGTATCGCGACCGTTACTCGACCGGCTGAATATTTGCCGCCTTCGCCAGCACCGTCCACTTCTCGATTTCTTCGTTGATCAGTGTTGCGAACTCAGCCGGTGTCGACGCCACGGCTTCGGCGCCGTCGGCTGCCAAGCGCCCCTTCGTCTCCGCTGATCGCATGCCTTCCGCAATTCGTGCCTGCAACAAATTGACGACCGGCGCGGGCGTGCCGGCGGGTGCCAGAATGCCGAACCACTGCAGCGCTTGGTAGCCGGGGAGGGCGCTTTCGGCGATGGTCGGAACGTCCGGCAGAGCTTCCGAGCGCCTTGATCCCGTGACGCCGAGCGCAAGCAGCTTGCCGGAATCGAGGTGCGGTTTTGATGTCAGGACATTGAGCACCATGCCGGACACGCGGCCGCCCAGAATGTCGGTGACCGATTGGGAGACCCCGCGGTAGGGGATGTGCTGCACGTCGATCCCCGCCATGCTCTTGAAGAGTTCCATCGCCATGTGGGGGGCGGTGCCGATGCCGGCCGACCCATAGGTGAGTTTTCCGGGCTCGCGTTTGGCAAGCGCGATGAAGTCGGCAGCCGAGCGCGCCGGCACGTCCGGATGAACGATGAGGGCCTGCGGCACGACCACAAGCTGGGTGACGGGCACGAAGGCGCGTCGCACATCAAAGGGCATGGTCCTGCGCACGACATGCATCGATGTCGAGGTGCTGGGCGAGAGATAAAGCGTATGGCCGTCGGGTGGGGAGTTGAGCACCGCTTCCATGCCGACGAGCGTCCCGCCACCCGGCCGGTTGTCGATCACGAACTGCTGCCCCATGACACTCGCGAGATGTTGCGCAACCAGCCGAGCGAACAAGTCGCTGCCGCCTCCTGGCGTGGCGGGTACGACAATCCGGACTGTCCGATTGGGATAATCGCTCTGCGCGGCGGCAGGCGCCGCAAGGAGGCCGAGTCCAAAAAACGTAAGCAGTATCGTGAGCAGAATCGCACGTGGCTTCGACCTCGACACGGCGATCTCCATGAACCGGATGCGTGACGACGAAGATATGATAGGGCATTTAGCTGAATTCGGGAATATGGGCGCGACGAAGCGTCACTGTCGCAAGGCTATCGGGATGCAGGTGCCAATCCGTCGCCAGAAAAAGATAGTCGTTATCGGAGCCGGCATCGGGGGTCTGGCGGCAGCAGTTGCTCCGCGGCAGCGCGGATTTGCCATCGAGGTCTACGAGCGCGCAGGCAAACTCGAGGAGGTTGGCGCCGGGCTGCAGGTTGGGCCGAATGCCGTGAAGGTGCTGCGGGCGCTCGGCCTCCAGGATGCGTTGCGCCGCAACGCCTTCGAACCGATCAATATGGTGTCGCTGAAATGGGACGATGCGAGCCTGCGCCACCGCGATCCGCTCAAGGCGGTCGCGACCGAGCGCTACGGCGCTCCCTACATGACGGCGCATCGCGCGCATATTCATGGGCTGCTGCGGGATGCCCTGCCGGAGGGGACTGTCAGGCTGGAGGCGACCTGCTTGGGCGCCGATACGCACAATGGCAGCGCGATTGCCCGGATTGCGGACGGCCGCGAGGTTGAGGCAGATGCCGTGATTGGCGCGGGGATCCGCTCTGCCATTCGGGAGCAATTGTTCGGAGCGGACAAACCTCGCTTCACCGAAATGATGTGCTGGCGCGCCTTCGTCTCCGTTGATCGCATGCCTGTGCCGGCGCAATGGGACGGGCCGCACGTCGGCAAGCGTCTGGTCGAGGCACTGCGCACCTTGCGCCATGTTTCCGTCCGTAACGGTCCGCGCGAATTCGGCAATGCGTGGCCGGACTATTAATATCAATGGACGGACTTGCTTGCGCAGCAGCAGGCCGACGAGCAGCAAAAGGCCGACGACGTGCGAGCAAGGAACCGGATCCGGATCATCCCATCATCGACAGAGATTCAGTGCATGGAGACGGCCATCATCTGTCCGGCGCGCTACCTCACCGCAATTCCGCAATTGCTACGAGTGGTGCAGGCGGTCGCGCGCGGCCGTGCGCTTGATCGCGAGATGCCGCATATCGCGCGCCGGCTCCGGTTGCCGGGCCGGCTGGTGCGTCGTTGGAATAGGGAAGGATTGGACACCATCGCCTACGGATTGCGGCGCGACAACGTGAGGATCTTCTGACCACGCTCAAAATGATCACCCCATTGCCGCGCGCTGCGCGGGACTACGTCAAGGCCTTCGATGTGACGGCCATCGCCTTGACCCGTGACTCGCACATTGTCGCAACGCGCGATCCGGCCGGCTGCTCGGTGGCGTGGTGGGTGGAGGCCGACCAGGCCGGTCGCGTCATTCAGAAAGCGAAAACGAACGGCAACGACATTCTGGCCGCCGCTCGTGCGCTCGACGTCGTGGTCACCGAGCATGCTGTCGTCGTCGAACGTGCTCTTGCCGCCGTGCGCAAGATCGACGCCGACTTGGCGCAAGCGCAGCGGACGGGACTGCTAACCGAGATCAATGGCGAATATCGACGCCGACGGCTCGCAGCGGCCGAACGCGGCGAGCGGTTCATGCGCTACGCCGACGTGCAGGTCCGGTTACGGCGCGCACTCGCGGAGACGGCGGCGGGCGGGGCGACGACGAGTCTCGTCACGCGCATATTAGGGTCGTGATGCGGTCATGTCCGGTATCCGAGGTGGTCCGGACTAGATTTGCTCAATATGAGCCTTACTGCTTATGACCCATATCTGCCCTCCTGACGATGGGCGGGTTGCAGGATGGTTGCGCTACCCCTACTTTATGTCGGCTCGTAGGATGCTCTGCAATGCGGTCCCAACTGGAGGGGAATCCGATGCGGCTTGACCCTTAAAGCACCGCGACTTCATTGCGTATGGTGCGGGTTCATCGTGCAAAACAAAGTATGAGAGAGGCGACTATGAGAGCCGGTTCTGGAACGTGTATGGTGTCGGTGACGGCGGGGCTGATCACAGCTTGGGTAATGTCTTCCAGTGGGGGCGCACAAGTCCCGCAAAGTGCCGCGCCATGCACGACCGCGGCGCTCGCCTGTACCGAGTGGGTTAACGTGGCGGCAGAGCGGCAACGTTTGCTCGTTTACCGCTCCTATCCGCTGGACATGAGAAATGAAAGGATCACACGCGCCTTCGTCCTCGTCCACGGTGGGGGTCGCAACGCTGTCGATTCATTCAATACTGCCCTTGGGGCAGCCTTTCTAGCTGGAGCGCTTGAGGACACCGTTCTCGTGTCGCCACGCTTCGCTTCCAACACCGGTGATCCATCAAACAGCACTGGTGCGCCATGCCGAGACACCTTGGCAACCGACGAGGCCAACTGGATCTGCGAGGATTCACGACCGGACAGCTGGCGCAACGGAAGCGGGGCAATCGGCAATGAAAAGATCACGTCCTTTGATTTCGCCGACGAAATTCTTCGCAAGCTAGCACGTAAAGACGTATTTCCAAACCTGAAGGGCATTGTGCTCGGAGGGCATTCTGGCGGAGGCCAGTTCACGATTCGTTACGCGATGGCCAACCAAACCCAGGACAGGTTGGGCGTGCCGGTAACCTATGTGGTGTCCAATCCGGACGCACTTGTTTACCTGGACCCGCTCCGTCCTACAGCGGCTGCCTATCCACCCGCGGCGTCAGTGCCTGGCTACGTTCTGACAGCGCCTATCGATCGTTTTGAGCCGTTCGCTGATGCGGGCCACTGCGCTACGTACAACAACTGGCAATATGGCCTCCAAGGCCGCACAGGCTATGCTGCGCAACTGTCTGACGAACAGTTGAAGAAGCAGATCACCGCCAGAGCCGTGACCTACCTGCTGGGCGGACTCGATATTCTGCCGATCCTAGGCTTCGATAGTTCTTGTCCTGCGATGGCGCAGGGGCCGACCCGATTGGCCCGCGGCATCGCTTTCAGCAGGTACATGAACGAGAGATACGGGGCGCGCCATGAGTCAATCGTCGTACCGAGCTGCGGCCATAACGACCGCTGCATGTTTACGGCGAATGCCGCGCTCCCGCTGATATTTCCCAAACATTAATAGTCGCGTTCGTTCGTGAAAGTAAGGGAGCCATGTCCGAATCTGGCCCAAGGCTTCCGACCCGGCGCGCCCCACTTCACGGAAGTTATCGGCCGAACACCGAAAAAGTTATCCTCCCCCTAAGCCTTTCAACCGATGACCCATTCCAGACATCACGTCGCGTGTGGAGCACTACTCCACTCGGTCGAAAGTCAAAGTCGAGACCGTTTCTCCCGCGGCCACCGTAGCCTTCTGAGGAGCCGTTTTGATCGTCAGCTTATTGCCCTCGATGGTGAAAAACCGCGTTTGGTCGGTGCCGTTCCACTCTGGACGCCATGACGCCGCGATATGATGGACGACCTTATTGCCTTCCACCGTGTATTTGCCCGCATAAGCTCCAAAGA
>DATGVJ010000236.1:0-5643 GCA_035300505.1 Xanthobacteraceae bacterium | reverse complement strand
ATGCCGTGGAACGGCACGACGCTTCATCTCGCGGCGCTTGACGATTCGGGTCATGTTCAAGAGTCGCAAGTTATTGCGGGCGGCCGCACTGAGTCCATCTTTCAGCCCGAGTGGTCGCCCGACAATCGCGGGCTATTCTTCGTCTCCGACCGCAGCAATTGGTGGAACCTCTATCGATACGATCTCAAGTCGCGCTCGACCGAGCCGCTGGCCCCGATGGAGGCGGAATTCGGTGTGCCGCAATGGAATTTTGCCGTCTCGACCTATGCCTGCGCGGGTCCTGACCGGCTGGTCTGCGCTTATTCGGGGAGTGGTCTCGGACAACTTGCAGTGCTCGACCTCAGGGCTAAGAAATTGCGTCCGCTCAAACTGCCTTTTACAGAATTCGGCTCGGTGCGCGCAAAGGGTGATCGCGTGGTATTCCGCGCTGCCGCGCCCGATCATCCGGTGTCGTTCGTGTCACTCGATCTCAAGACCGGTAAGCATCGCATTCTGAAAAAGGCGACGGCCATTCTCGATGATCCGGATCGGCGCATCGCTGCCTATCTGACCAAGGCTGTCTCGGTCGAATTTCCGACGACCGGTGGCAAGACGGCGTTCGGCCTCTTCTATCCGCCACACAACGCCGACTATGTGGGTGTCCGGGGCGAGAAACCGCCGTTGCTGGTCAAATGCCATGGCGGCCCGACGTCCAGCGCCTCCAGTGCGCTCAATCTCGGCACGCAATTCTGGACCAGCCGTGGCATTGCGGTGCTTGACGTCAATTATGGCGGCAGCACAGGCTTTGGCCGCGACTATCGCGAGCGGCTCTATTACAACTGGGGCATCGTCGACGTCGATGATTGCGTCAATGGTGCCAAACATCTCGCGGCCCAGGGACTGGTGGACGACAAGCGCGCGGTCATCACAGGTGGCAGCGCCGGCGGCTATACGACGCTTGCCGCCTTGGTGTTTCGCAATTTCTTTCAAGGAGGCGCCAGCCATTATGGCGTCAGCGACGCCGCGGCGCTGGCGCGCGACACCCATAAATTCGAGTCGCGTTATCTCGACTGGCTGATCGGCCCTTATCCGCAAGAGGAGGCGCGCTACCGCGAGCGCTCGCCGCTCTTTCATGCCGAGCGATTGTCGAAGCCTGTCATCTTCTTTCAGGGCGACGAAGACAAGATCGTTCCGCCGAATCAGGCCGAAGCCATGGTGGAGGTGTTGCGGCGCAAGGGCAATCCGGTCGGCTATTTCCTGTTTGCGGGCGAGCAGCACGGCTTCCGCAAGGCGGCGAATATCCAGCGCTGCCTGGAGGCTGAACTTGCGTTCTACGCGATCAACGTGTTCAAGGTCGGGTTGACGTTTTGAGGCGTTTACCAGCCCCCGTGCGCGTCTTTGTACCCGCCGCGGCTTGCACGGATTGTACCGGAGCATCATCGTGGTTTTTGGCATGATCCTTGGCGCGTTTGATCGCGCCGACGATCAGGCGTTTTGTTGCTGCAACATCGATCCAGTCGTCCAATTGCGTCCACTTGCCCTTTTCAAGGTCTTTGTAGTGCTGAAAGAAATGCGCGATCTGCTGGCGCAGGATGCTCGGCAGATCCCGATATGAACGGATGCCGGTATAGAAGGGGTGCAATTCGTCGACCGGAACGGCGAGAACTTTTTCATCCGGCCCCGCCTGATCCTTCATCACCAGCGCGCCGACGGGCCGGCACCGAATGACGGCGCCCGGGACCACGGGCACGGGCGCGATCACAATAATGTCCAGCGGGTCGCCATCTTCCGACAGGGTCTGCGGGATGAACCCGTAATTGCCGGGATAGAACATCGCAGTGTGCAGGAACCGATCGACGAACAGCGTCCCCGACGCCTTGTCGATCTCGTATTTCACAGGGACGCCGCCGACGGGAATCTCGATGAGGGCATTGATGTCGTCGGGAGGCTTTCGCCCGGCCGGAATCTTGGAAAGGTCCATTGAAGTTCCTTAGATGTTCTCGACATTTGAGACTTAGACTTATGAAACTGACGCGGTCTTGATCGCCCTGCTAGCCACGCACGGCTATGCCGAAACTCAATTTGCCGCCAGCACCAATTGGCTCGCATATGGTTCTGAACAATCGGGGTCGCCCGGAAACCGGCCCTCAATATCGCACAGCACGACTTGCTGAACGCGGTAATCGTCCGTTCCATAGTAGACGCCGACGAACAAAGTAAACTCTTCCTTCACTTCCCTGCTCGTGTCGATGATTTTGACCGGACATTTGCCGCCAAGCGACGCCATTTCGCCGTGATCAAAAGCCTTTCGGCGATCGCGCATAATGCGGCCAAGCCTATTCAATATTGTCGATGCGGTATCTTCCGAAAGTGCGAGATCGAAAAGTAGCAATTCGGGCAACCCGCACTCGTGATTGCCGATCGTATAGCTAAACGGAGGCGTCGCGTCGGGGATGCTGACGATATGCTGGTCATGCTTTTCAACGTTTCTGTAAATGCCCTCCATGATGGCCATGAACTCTTTTTCTAGTTCTTCGTCGTCTGGCTCGTCCACGACACGGTCTCTTTCGTCTCCGGTCGTCATGGCCCGCGGCTTCCGTTGAATTCCGCTGCGCGCCGCACCAATGCATTCGGCGTCGCATAGGCGCGCTCGAGAATGCGATGCATGTGGGCTGGATGGTGCATGAAAGCCGCTTTCTTCAATGCGGACTGGCGCCGATAAGGTCCATGGCTCTGCGGACGAGCGCCTGTGGGGTCGCATAGGCGCGCCGTATCAATTCGTTCATGTCTTCGCCCGAGACGGGATCGACTTCAAGTAGAGCCTTTTCGGCCTCGGCCAGGAACGCGGAATCTTTGAGGGTTGCATCGAAAGCGCGTCGGATGGTTGTGACGAGTTCCGGCGAGGTATCAGGCGGCATCAGGAAGGGCCGCCCGACTTCCTGCGAAAACGACAACAGTTCGATCACCTTGCGGTCTTGGCCGTCAGGCGCGAGGTCGGTGAGGAGCGGCACTTGCCTCAAGTCCGCCTGCGGCTTCGCGCCGGTCTGCGCCAGCAAGTTGAGGCGGTTATTCTGGATCCAATCCGGGTTCGACGCCTTCAGGGTCGACCACGACAACCCGCAGACGCCGTCCACCTCCCCACGTTCGACCGCGAGCCGTTGTTCGGTCGTCCCGTAGCCCGCGATGACCTTGAAACGCGTGCCCGCCACTGCGTTGAGAATTTTCGGCAAAGTTGCGGAATCACTCGTCGCGCCGGTGGCCGCAACGGTGAGTTCGCGCGTTTTGGCCTGCGCGATGGTCTTGATCGGGCTGGTGTGCCACGTGGCGCAGATGTTCTGCTGCTTCGAAATGCTACCGACCGATTCAAATTTGCGTGGATCAAAACGCGCGGTCGAATTGCCGTACAGCGGTTCGGCCAGAAGCGAATTGTAGGTGGCGAGGATGACGCTGCCGTCTTTCGGCGCGACCGCAGAGGCCCAGTTGGTGGCCGCCATGCCGGCGGCTCCCGGCATGTTCTGGCTGATGATGGTCGGGCTTCCCGCGATATGTCGGCCCAAGTGACGCGCCAGGTAGCGCGCGTAAGTGTCGTAGCCGCCGCCGGCCCCCGCCGCGATGACCATGCGGATTTGTTTGCCCGCAAAGGGGGCCGATGCCGATTGCGCCGCGGCTGCACTCGATCCGATCGCGAAGGCGACGAGAGCGGCCATGCTACGTTTCATGAAAGAGTTTATACGCGGTTCGATGCGCCACGCGCTTTTGCATCTGCGGCTGGGCTGTCTCTCACTGGACACTCTGTTACTGGACACTCTCTCACTGGACACTTGGGCCGATCCCCTGTTTGCTGCATCGGAATAACGGAAGGAACAATAGCAATGCCGGTCAGCCGGGCCAACGGCCTCGACATCTATTACGAAACTGCGGGTTCCGGCCCTCCGCTCGTGCTCATCCACGCACTGCCGTTCGACCACAATCTGTGGCTCTACCAGGTCGAGCGGTTTTCCGCGCGCTTTCGCACGCTGGCGATGGACCTGCGCGGCTGGGGCAGGTCCGCCAAGCCGCGCACGCCCTTCACACTTGCAGATATGGGGAATGACATTCTCACGCTGATAGCCGAACAAGGAATACGTGACGGCGCGGTCGTGCTCGGCTGCAGCATCGGTTCCAAGATCGCGCTGATGCTCGCATGCGATCATCCGGAGATTTTCAAGGCGGCCATACTTGTCGGCGGCAACAGCGGCCCGCAACCGCAGTTCGATCATCGCATCGCAGCCTATCGGGCGCATCAGGCGGCCGGCACGCTCGCCGACTATCACTGGGGCCACCTGCGCTATGGCGTCACGTCGCTTTGGGCCGACAGCGCGATCGGGCGTTACTTGTTGGCGGGCTTTGTGGAGCGCGGCCACGGGCTCGATGCCGAATCAATAACGCGGGTCTTCCAGGCGCTGACGGTCTCAGACCTCACGCCAAAACTTCCGCACTACGGGAGCCCGACCCTGATCGTGAACGGGGAACACGACCGCGCACTTGCGGGCGGAACCAGGACTGCGTCGCTGATCCGGCATTCCGAGCACAAGATCCTGCCGGCGACGGGTCATTGCTGTTTCCTCGAAGATCCGGCGAGGTTCAACGCGCTCGTGCAGGATTTCCTGCAGCGGAATCGACTGTGGCCGGAGCAGTGAAGGAGGCCGTAAGTCGATTGCTGGCGCGCTCGACCCGTTCTACTTTTCGGAGCTGAACTCGGCCCCGCACCATGCTAGCGGGAGCAGCGTCAAACGCGGTCCATCCAAGGAGTCCCAATATGTCGGCGGCCTTTACCTGCCCGAAATGTCGAGCCAAGATGGAAGACGGTTTCATTATTGACAACACCTATGGTGGCCGGATGGCCAGCACATGGGTCGAAGGTGAGCCCGTAAAGAGCCTCTGGAAGGGAATTAGGGTGAAGGACAAGCAGCAGAGGGTAATCAATTCTTACCGGTGCACCGCCTGCGGCTATCTGGAATGTTACGCCAGATGAGCCCAAGGGCGCGACCGTCTCGCTCGTTTTATGTGTCAATTCAAATGCATGGTATATTTGCAGGGGCGACCCTCGTTGAGATTTCGGAGAGTTTGCACCTCTTTGTTGCCCTCTTCTCTTGGCATCGGGCTCCCTGGTTGCCATTATAGATTGGTGTGTGGGACCGAAGGCGCGCAAGAACTGTTGCGGGATATGTTGATCCGATTGACCAGGCAATTGAGGGTTCGTGGGGCGATCGCTTTGGCCGTCGTATATTCCTTTTGCCTGATTTTTCCACCGGTCGCTTTTGGATTTGCGGATGGCAAGCTTGCGACGCACTGCCTGGGGATGGTGCTCGATCGCGCCGATTCAACCATTACCAATCGTAGCCAGGTTGGGCCACATGAGGGCGGCCAGCAAGGGGGCGAACACCACGGTGACCAGCATCATCGTGTTGCGCATGTTCCGCAACAGGATGCCCCGCATGATCACGCGGCCATGCATCACCCGGCCATCAATCACGCCGATATGCACAACGCCGTCGTCAATCATGACGGCGCGCAGAATGCGCCGCTCGTTTCGCCAGTTGCTAATCCTGTTGACGCCTCCCATCATGAAAATGACCCGAATGGTGGTCCCGAGACCAAGCATGTTGGCTCGTGCTGCGGATT
>DATGVJ010000235.1:0-4812 GCA_035300505.1 Xanthobacteraceae bacterium | reverse complement strand
CTTTGGATGAGTTTCATCGGGGCCGAAGCGCTGTAGATCGTAGTCGAGATGCGGAAGGTAGGCGAGGGTCAGGGTTGGGTTGGCCTCGGCCATCACGAACTTGCTCGCGTCGGCGATCCAGCGCGTGGAGACGATCGAAGTCCCTGGTCCCCAAAACTGAAATAGGGGGAATGGTCCAAACCGTTCCGTCAACTGATCCCGTAATTGACCCGGCACGGTGTAGCAATCGGGCAGCTTTCGGCCGTCCGCCTTGTAGATGGGGCGCGGGGTGGCACCGAAATCATGGCTCGCCGCCATGTTGTACCACCAGAACATGTTGGCGCAGGTGAAAGCGGGATCGCGCTTCTTGCCGGCCTCCCAAATCTTCTCGCCGCCGACGAGACGATTGGATTGGCGCCACAGAAAGATTTCCATCTGATCGCGGAACAACCAGCCGTTGGCCACGACGCCGTGATCTCGCGGGGAGAGCCCCGTCATGAAACTTGCCTGTACGCTGCAGGTGACGGCGGGAGTTACGGTATCGAGCGCGGCCATACCGCCTTCGCGGGCAAGCGCCGAAAGTCTTGGCGTCAAAGGTCCGAGGTGCCGTGGCGTCAATCCGACCACGATCATCGCCAACACTGCCTTCAACGCCCGCCTCCGCCTGCTGAGTCGCGACAATTTCCGTCACTTCGGTCGCATCGCAGCGGGACCGAGCGAAACGGCTTGCCAAACTGGCAGGCATAGTGGCACGCTGTCCAAAAAAATGGTAAGCGAGAGGCGGTTTTTCAAGCGAGCCGCGGATCGCTTCGTGACCATTCGCCGGCGCCGTCTGCACCACGAGAACAAGGGCGCCGCGTGGGAGGATGCCATGCTCGATACGCCCTCGCAAAGCGCCGAAGACGTTCGACTGCAGTCGTTTAGCGTCACCTATGAATATCCGGTGGTCTTTACCCGCGATGCGTTTGCGCTTGGAAATCGTTGCCTGGTTGATGCGCTGTCCCGGCGAGAACCCTGCAAGCGGCACAGATGTCTGATTTGTGTTGACGAAGGTGTCCTGGCATCGCTTCCGGATCTTGCTTCGCAGATCGAAAACTACGCTGCGGCGCACGCCGGAAGCATCGACCTGGTCGGACTTGTACCGGTCGCGGGAGGCGAAATCTGCAAGAACGATCCGAAAACCATTCCCAACCTGCTTGAGATCCTTTCGCAACGCGCGATCGATCGGCACTCCTTTGTAATTGCGGTCGGCGGCGGCGCTGTCCTTGACGCGGTCGGTTATGCGTCGACGATCTTTCATCGTGGCGTCCGCCACATTCGTTTTCCGACTACGGTACTGGCACAGGATGACAGCGGCGTCGGCGTCAAGAACGCCGTCAATCTGTTCGGTCTCAAGAACCTGATCGGCACCTTTGCGCCGCCCTGGGCGATCATCAATGACAGCGCATTCGTCGACGTGCTGCCGCCGCGCGAGAAGCGGGCAGGCATGGCCGAAGCCGTGAAGGTTGCCTTGATACGCGACGGCAAGTTTTTCGAGTGGCTCGAAGCTCATTCGGATGCGCTTGCGCGCTTTTCCAGGCCGCATCTTGATCATCTTATCAAGGGCAGCGCCGAGCTTCACATGCGCCAAATCAGGCTTGGCGGCGACCCGTTCGAAATGGGGTCGGCGCGTCCGCTGGATTTCGGTCATTGGTCCGCGCACAAGCTCGAGCAGTTGACGAAAAATCAACTCAATCACGGCGAGGCCGTGGCAATCGGCATTGCGCTCGATACGCGCTATTCGGTCTTGTCTGGCCATCTTGCCGCGGGCGAAGACGACCGTGTCGTGCGTCTTCTTCAACGGCTTGGTTTCGACTTGTGGCATGACAAGCTGCGGCAGTGCGACTCGCGGGGATTGCCGGTGGTACTGAAAGGGCTCGCGGATTTCCGGGAACATCTCGGTGGTGAGTTGACCATTACGCTCCTCGCAGAAATCGGCCGTGGCGTGGAAGTGCACGAGATGGACGACAGAATTGTCAGGAATTGTATTGACTGGCTTAAACAACGGGCGTGACCGCGGATGAAACTCAACCAGCTTTCGGGCAACGTTCATCTGACGTATTGCACAAACATTCATGCCGGCCAAAGCTGGCAGGATATTCGGGCAAGTCTTGACGAATATGTTCCGGCCATCAAGTCGACCGTCGCCCAGAGCCAGCCGATGGGCATCGGACTGCGGCTTTCCGGCGAAGCTGCCGCCGTGGCAAGGCAGCCGGAGGCGTTAGCTTCGTTCCGCGATCAACTGTCGGTGCTCGGCGCTTATGTTTTCACTATCAACGCCTTTCCTTTCGGGCCGTTTCACGGCGTCCGCGTGAAGGAGGACGTCTATCTGCCTGACTGGCGCGACCGCGAGCGTGTTGCGTTCACGGCGAACAGTGCTGCGGTCCTTGCTGGAATCCTTCCCGACGGGATTGAGGGCAGTATTTCGACGGTCCCGGGCGCCTTCAAACCGAACGGCCGGTCGCGCGAGGCCGTTGCGGCGATGGCACGCAATCTCATGATGGCGGTTGCCGATCTCGTGGACCTGAAGCGGCGCACTGGCAAACACATTGCACTCGCCCTCGAGCCCGAGCCCTGTTGTTTCCTGGAAACAACGGATGAGAGCATCGCCTTCTTCGAAGGCGCACTTTTGAAGCCAGAGACGCTTGACATGCTCGGCGGCATCACCGGTGTTGGCCGCAGTGAAGCCGAGATTCTGCTGCGTCGTCATCTGGGCATTTGTTATGATGTCTGCCACGGCTCGGTTGAATATGAGGATACGGTCGCCGCGCTGGATCGCCTGCTCGCTGCGGGAATCGCGATCCCGAAAATCCAGCTTTCAGCCGCCATGCGGATCCCGGCGATGACAAAGGATCTGATCGACGCCGTCATGCGATACAACGATGGCGTCTATCTGCATCAATCGATCGTCCGTAGCGGCGACAATCTGTCGCGTCATGTTGATCTGCCGGACGCAGTAACTGCGTTCGGAGAAGGCCAAGCCGACGGGGAGTGGCGAATCCATTGCCACGTACCTGTGTTCCTCGCCGATCTCGGCGAAATCAGTTCCACCCGCAGCGATCTCGTCGCGACGCTGGCGGCGCTGCGCCAGCGAACTCGCTCATCCCACTTGGAAGTCGAAACGTATACTTGGGACGTTCTGCCCGACAACATTCGCACCGGTTCGAAGTCGGCGGACATCGCGCGCGAGATCGCATTTTGCCGCCAGGAACTGGTGGGATGAATACCGCGGTCGTGCGAGCACCCAGCGCGCAGACCCTGTTGAGGCTCGGTCGGGTGTCCAACCTGCCGACTGTATGGACCAATGTCATTGCCGGGGCAACGATCGCAAATACTGCTGCGACCGTTGCCGACATCGCCACCGTCGGACTTGCCATGACGGCATTCTACGTGGGTGGGATGTATCTCAACGATTTTTTCGACAGGGAGATCGATGCCAGGGAGCGTCCGGGCCGGCCGATTCACGCCGGCGACATTGGCGCAACCGTCGTATCGACCATCGGATTCGCGCTGCTTGCGGCAGGCGTTGCGTTGCTGGCGCCGTTCGGTCTGTTTACCGCGGTCTGGGGCTTGGCGCTGGCTGTCGCCATCGTGCTTTACGACGCCTGGCACAAGGGCAACCGCTTTGCACCCGTCATCATGGGCCTGTGCAGGGCGTTGGTGTATCTGGCTACTGGCGCGGCGGTGAGCGGTAACGTTGTTCCGGCCCTGATCGTCGGCGCGACCGCGCTTGCCGCACATGTTATTGGACTGACCTACGCCGCAAAGCAGGAAAACCTGAATAACGTCGGCCGCCTGTGGCCGCTTGCCGTTCTGGCCGGCCCTCTGCTGCTTGCCTTGTCCGGCGTCTCGACCGGGTGGCTTGTTGTCGTCGCGTCCCTGTTGTTGTGCGCGGCGGATATCGCCGCCGTACGACTGCTGGCGCGACGCGCCACGGCGGATGCGGTGCCGCGCGCGGTTTCGATGCTGATCGCCGCCATCTGTCTGGTCGATGCCCTGGCTGTGGCGCTGCATGGGGGCGGGATCGTTCTTACCTGTGTCTGCGCGAGCGGTTACCTTCTGACGCGGCTCTTCCAAGCGGCGATTCCAGGAACGTGAGGTGCCAGCCTTGACAAGTCTTTCTGGTCACAATGGGAAGGGCGATGTCGCAGCAACGGTTTGCGACGGCTTTCTCGCCTTGGCCGATGAGTGGATTGTGCGTGCGGTTGGCGACAATGCAGCGTCCTGGTTTCGCCGTGCCATCGAGAGCGTCAGGGGCGCATCCGACGGCAATGCGCTCGCTGCAGCGATCGGTCTTGCGCCGCGCCGCGTAGGCAAGGCTGATCTGTCGCTGACACCGGATGACAGGGCGCGGGCGAGGGTATTGCGGGCGGGGCTCGATCCGAGCGACTGGAGCATCGATCAACTGGCACGCAGTGCGTTGATGGTAGCGAGCTACGCCGGAGACGACGCCGCATTCGCCGCACATTTCGACGCGTTCTGCAGCACGGCCGAAATCAACGAATTGATCGCTGTTTGCCGGGGACTGCCGGTCTATCCGGCCGCCGAACGGCTGGAACCGAGAGCGCGGGAGGCGGTGCGATCGGGCATGAAGCCGGTTTTCGAGGCGGTCGCCCATCGCAATCCATATCCCGTCGAATTCTTCAGCGAAGACGCCTGGAATCAGATGGTCGTAAAGGCGTTCTTCATTGGCTCGCGTCTGTGGCCGATCCAGCAACTCGACGAGCGCGGCAATCCTCGGTTGGCGCGCATGCTGGTCGATCTTGCCCAGGAGAGATGGGCCGCCGGGCGGCC
>DATGVJ010000234.1:0-17150 GCA_035300505.1 Xanthobacteraceae bacterium | reverse complement strand
ATCTCCCGTGACGTCCCAGCTTGCGCTCGAAACGTCGAAGGCCTGCCTTTGCATGCAGGTTGTCGTGTCGTAAATCACAAGCATGGACTTCGACCCGCTCAATTCAAGCGCCACCAACGTCCTGTCGTCGGAGCTGAGATACAATCGATCCGTCGTCCAGTTGCCGCCGTCAATGCCGCACTCGCCCGTTCCGTCCCGGTTGCGGACGCGATACGGCGGATCAGAAAAAAGGTCTGCGGGCTCGCCAGTGCCATTGGTCACGACAATTTCCAGATTTTTTCCCTTGCCGACATAGGTTTCATATTTGTTGGTTTCGGTCGGATGGAGTCTCACTGTTGAAAACCGGCATGCCTCTGCGCCGACCGCCGACCCAAGGGTGATGCCAAAATTGCCCAAGATGCTGATGAGCGAGGCGGTGGCGACCAACGCTTTCGTCCTTTGCAACATGTGCGGCCCTCCCGTTTTGACACAACGAAATCCATCGTATCCGGCCCAATAATGCGCGCGCAATCCCGGCATTGATTTTCACCAGCAGCCTGGGAATAACTGCCGAAAGCGCTGATTGCGCGTCCCGGCTGCAGCGCAGCATGCGACAAAAAGCGCGCTCACACGCTTTTGAACAACAATGATTCGCTGCAAGACCAGGACCGTTGCGAACACAGGCCGCGGGGCGCCCGAAGAGGCCACAGCATTCCAGGGCATGCAATGGTATCATCATCCAATCGCCTTTCGAACCGCCTGGATAAGCGCTATTGTTCGAATGTTCGGGCACACAAATGCGCAGCGGACTAACCGAACATTGACGTCAGCGAGGCGCGTGACGCCTCGATACGGAGGAGCCATGGAGAACCTCGAACGACGCACCTTCATGAAGGGTGCCGGACTTGGGTTGCTGGCCTTTACGGTTGGCAGCGCCAAGGTGTTGATGACGCCGGGCCAGGCCCGCGCCCAGGCCGTGCCGTTCCGCCTGCTCAACGGCAACGAAGGTGCCGTGATCGAGGCGCTGGGCGAGACGCTGGTGCCGGGCGCACGCCAGGCCGGCATTGCCCATTTCATCGATCATCAGATTTCGGTGCCGGCGGAGGAAGCACTGCTGCAGGCGCGCATCCTCAATGTGCGGCCTCCTTTCGCGAATTTCTATCGCGCCGCCATCGGCGCCGTCGATCGCGGAGCTGAGAAAGTCTTCAATCGCAAATTCGCGCAGCTCACAGCCGCCGAGCAATACGATTTCGTCGGCCGCATGCGCCAGAACACGATCGAAGGCTGGACCGGTCCAACCGGAGGCTTCATCTACACCTTGTTGCGCACGGATGCGGTCGACGTCGTCTACGGAACCATGGAGGGCTATGCGGCCCTCGGCATCCCGTATCAAGCCCACATCGTGCCGGACAAGAGGTGGTGAAATGGCGAACGAAAAAGTAGACGTCGTCATCATTGGCGCGGGCTGCTCAGGCTCCGTCTTTGCCTCCGTGTTGGCGAAGGCCGGCAAGAAAGTCGTCTTGATCGAATCAGGGCCTGACTGGCAGCTCACCGATCTCGTGAGTTCGGAAATGTGGGGACGGCGCATTCGTCCCGCCGGCGCACCCATCCTGCTCGAAGGCAAGAACCCGATGGGCTATGCCGGCCAAGCCGGCTGGGGCGTCGGCGGCGCGGCCCTGCACTATTTCGCAAATCACCCGCGCTATCTGGTCAACGACTACAAGATCAAGAGCGAGCACAATCGCGCGCTCGACTGGCCGATCTCCTATCAGGATGTGGCCCCGTTCTACGACCGCGTGGCTTGGGATGTCGGGATGTCCGGCGACGCCAAAGCGGAAGAAATCTGGCGGCCGGCCGGACAGGCCTATCCGATGCCACCGATGAAAAGTTTCCCTAACGGTGAAGTCTGGCTCAAGGGCTTCAAGGAACTCGGCATCCGTACCGCACCGGCACCGGTCGCCATGAACTCGACCGAGTTCAAGGGGCGCCCGGCCTGCATTTATGACGGCTGGTGCCATGTCGGCTGCCCGACCGGCGCGCTCGCCAATCCGGTCGTCACCTATCTGGGTGAAGCGCGCAAGGCCAATGCCGAAGTGCGCGCCATGTCGACGGTTACGCGCATCCTGACCAACCAGGCGGGAACGCGCGCCACCGGCGTTGAATATTACGACGAAAAGAAACAGCGTCAGGTGCAAGAAGCCAATGTGGTCATTGTGGCCGCGTGGTCGGGACAGAATCCGCGCCTGCTGCTCAATTCGGCGACCGAGAAACATCCCAAGGGGCTCGGCAATTCCTCAGGGCTCCTCGGCAAATACATGACATCGCACACGGTCGCGGGCATTGCGGCGCTGTTCGATGAAGATCTGCAAAACCATCTCGGCACGATCGGCGCGCAATTCATGTCGTATGATCGTTACGACAAGACCGCCTACAAGGACCAATTCGGCAGCACTTACATCACGGTCGGCTTCGCGCAAAAGACCCATGACTTTGCGGCCTCGCGTCCAGAACTCTATGGCGCCCCGCTGGCCGATTTCATGAAGCGCGCCGCCCGCGGCTTCACGCGCATTACTTTATTCGGCGAGGAATTGCCGAACATCGAAAACCGCGTCGAACTCTCAAGCGAAAAGGACGCCTACGGCATGCCGCTCGGCCGGCTGGTTCACAGCTACGACGACACGGCCGCCGCGCTGTGGCGTGCCAACGGTGTGGAAGGCTTGAGGATTGCGAAGGCCGCCGGCGCCAAGGAAGCCTGGACCGGCAACGTCATTCCGACCAGCCATCTGCATGGCGGCACCATCATGGGAACCGGAGCCGGCAATTCGGTGGTCAACAGCTACGGCCAATGCCACGAATTGCCGAACCTCTATGTGGCGGGGCCGAGCACCTTCCCGACCGAAGGCGCCTCGAACCCGACCTACACGATCTTGGCGGTGGCGCTTCGCGGCGCGGAGCAACTGGCTGCAAGCTGGGGCACGGTGGCGGGGTGACGGTGAGTGAGGTTGAACCGCCGGCGGATCGGCAAGCTCGGTGTAGCTCCCTCTCCCCAAAGGGGAGAGGGAATCAGACCGAGATTGTAATGCTGCCGTCGAATCGCTCACGTACTTCGCAACACCGAGTCACTGCGTCCCCTCTAACCCCAGCTTCTTGACCAACGCCCCCCACTTCTCCCGCTCCGCTTTCAGATAGCGCGCGGTGTCTTCAACAGAGGGCGTATCGAGCGGAATGAGGCCGAGCGTTGCGATCTTCTCCTTGATGTCGGGCGCCGCCACGATGCGTTTCATTTCGCCATGCAATTTGTCGACGATCGGCCGCGGCGTTTTCGCCGGCGCCAGCAGCACATGCCACGACACGGCTTCGAAGTCGGGCGCATTGGCGGCTTCGGCAAAGGGCGGCACATCCGGCAACATCGGCAACCGCGTTGTCGAAGAAACCGCAAGGGCGCGCAATTTGCCGTCCTTGATCAATGGCAGCGATGCACCCATCTCGACGAAGCCGAGATGCACGTGACCTGCCGCAATATCGGTGATCGACTGCGGCGTGTTGCGATAGGGCACGTGTGTGATCTCAAGTCCGAACCGCTGCTTCATGAACTCCATCGACAGATGCTGCGCAACTCCCGCACCAGGCGTACTGTAGGAAAGCGGCGTCGTGCCTTCCTTGATATATTTGATGAGTTCCGGCACCGAACGCACCGGCAAGGACGGATTGACCACAAGCACAAACGGCGATTTCACGTAAAGCGCGACCGGCACGAAGTCGCGCTCGGGGTCATAATTCACCTGCTTGAACAAAACCAGATTGATTGCCATCGCGCTGCTGGTCGAAACCAGGAGCGTATAGCCATCAGGCGGCGCGACCGCGACTGCGTTTGCCGCCAACATCAAGGACGCGCCCGGCCGATTGTCGATCACCACCACCCGCCCCAGGCTCTGTGACAGCCGGTCGCCATAAAGTCGCGCAAGGGTATCCATGCCGCTGCCGGCCGCAAGCGGTAATACGATTGTGATCGGTTTAGTGGGATAGGTTTGTGCAGCTGAGGAGTCAGATAGTACGGGGGCCAGCATGGCAATGAAAACCGCAATGAGCGCCGGAATGATAAGCCGGTGTGACAGCATGGCACTTTTCCTTTTCTCACGCCAAATTACGATAAATGCTGCAACCGCACCTCCGGCACACCATTTACAATGACGTAATGCCGGCAGCATAGGGTCGCAGGGGAACTGGAACAAGCTCCATCGGGCATGGTCGCAATTCCCGCTCGATCGTCACTTTTCATTCCATCATGCAAGGATTTGAAGCCTGATGCAGGACCCCAAGCAGCAAGTCGCCTTGTCGTCGATAGCGGCATCGGCCGGCCTGACCGTGGCCAAGGGTGTGGTCGGGTTTGCAACCGGCTCTCTCGCGATCCTCTCGGAAGCCGCACATTCCCTGCTTGACCTCGTCGCAACCATCATGACCTATTTTGCGGTGCGGGTTTCCGGCAAGCCTGCCGACGAAGAACACCACTACGGTCATGGCAAGGTCGAAAGCGTCTCGGCGCTCGCCGAGACCGCGTTGCTGTTCGTATTGTCCGGCATCGTGATTTGGGAAGCTGCGCAACGATTGTTGACTGGCGACACACATCCCGTCCAAGCAACACTATGGGCCTTCGGCGTCATTGTGGTTTCGATCGTGGTCGACTTCTTTCGCGCGCGCGCGCTCTACCGTGTCGCAAGCGAGACATCGAGCGAGGCGCTTGAGGCCGATGCGCTGCACTTCGGTTCCGATATGTGGTCATCGGCCGCCGTGCTCGTCGGCCTTGGGGTGGTCGCGCTCGGGTTTCCTTGGGCAGATTCGGCGGCGGCCATCATCGTCGCCGTCTTCATCTGCGTCGCCGGCTGGCGGCTCGGCCGCCGCACCATCGAAACCTTGACCGACACCGCACCAATTGGCGCTGCAGACAAAGTCACTGAAGTTGTGGCACGCATTCCCGGTGTCGTTGCGGTCGAGCGCGTACGCGCGCGGCCGGCCGGCGACACTCTTTTTGTCGACCTCGTCGTTGCGGTGAGCCGCACGCTGCCGCTGGATCGCGTGGCCGCTATCAAGACCGCGGCCGAACTTGCGGTGCGCGCCGCGTTCAAGAAGGCCGAGCCGACCGTCAACACCAGTCCGCGTGCACTCGATGACGAAACAGTGCTTGAGCGCGTCATGGTGATCGCGCGCAATCGGACACTCGCGGTCCATCATGTGACGGTGCATGCCATCGGTGAAAAGCTGTCGGTGTCTCTCGACCTCGAAGTCGATGGCAACCTCGCGCTTGGTCAGGCGCATGAAATCGCGGATGGGCTCGAACAGGCGGTGCGGGAGGAACTCGGTCAGGGCGTCGAAGTTGAGACTCATATCGAGCCTCTACAGGTGAATGGCCTCGTCGGCCAGGATGCACCGGCCGAACGGGCGGCGGCGGTCCAGCATGAACTCGCCACACTCGCCGAAAAACCCGGCGTCATACGCGACATCCACGAGGTGCGGGTGCGCGAAACGTCAGAGGGCGAAATTGTGAATTTCCACGCCATTGCGGACGCGGGGCTCAGCGTCGCCGACGTGCATGACCGGATCGACGAACTCGAGCGTGGGCTGCGGACAAGGTTCAAGTCAATCAAGCGCGTGATCGGTCATGCGGAGCCGCGAAGGTAGGGTGGGCAAAGGCGCCTGGCACGGTGGTGGAAACATGTAACGTGCTCTGCATGGCGCCGTGCCCACGCGTCGATGGACAGGCGCGCGCCGACGCGTGGGCACGGCGCGCTTTCGGACGATCGAGTATGTTTCGAGTTCACGGCATGCGCGTCTTAGCCCACCCTACGATTCCACCCTCACTGCGGCTCAATGCCGGCATCCCGCAGCGTCTTCGAATAACGTTCGGTGTCCGCCTTGTTGATGGCATCGAATTGTTCGGGCGTGTTTGTAACCGGGATCGAACCCTGCTTCACCAAGCGGTCGACAACGTCCGGAAGCTTGAGCACGGCAGCGATGTCCTGCGACACCTTATTGATGATCGGCCGCGGCGTTGCGGCCGGCGCCATGACGGCAAACCAGGAATCATACTTATACTCCGGCACCGCCGCCTCCGCGATGGTGGGCACGTCGGGCAGTTGCGGCACACGCTGGCCTGAATTGATTGCCAAAGCGCGCACCCTCCCGGTCGCGCTCAGGTCTTGAGAGGCCGGGATCGGCGCAAAATACATCTGCACGTCGCCACGCACCACGGCCGTCACCGCTTCGGGGGCGCCGCGGAATGGGACATGCTGGATATTGATCTTCGCCTGCTGCCTGAAAATTTCCGCGGACAGGAACGACGTGCTGGCAACTCCGGCGGATGAGAAATTGAGCGTGCCGGGCTTCTGCTGCGCAAGCGTGACAAAATCCTTGAGCGTCCGCACGGGCAAGTCCGGCGGGACGATCGCGACCAGCGGAACCGACGCCACCTGCGTGACACCGGCAAAATCCTTGACCGGATCAAACTGCAGACTTTTGGTGATGGCGCCCGCAATCGTGTGCCCGTTGGAGGTGAGCATCAGGGTGTAGCCATCGGGTGTCGCCTTGGCGACGGCGGTCGTTCCCGGGATGCCGGGGCGGTTCTCGACGATGACCTGCTGCTTCCAGACATCGGCCAGCTTTTCGGCGAGGATGCGGGCTAGACCATCCGTGATGCTGCCGGCCGTGAACGGCACCACGATCGTGACGCGCTGGTTCGGATAGGTCTGGCCAAAAGCGGCCGCGCTGGTGGCGCCCAGAATCGCCGCCGCGACTCCCAACGAGCGAAATGTCTTCATCGAAAATCTCCGCTGGTATGTCCGCCTCTGCATATCCGGGGACTTGTACCAATTAAAGCATGAAGTCCGGGGCGCGACCATGCTGAAGTTGGGCCCATTTTTCGGGAGTTCTTTGCGGTCTCGTAACTCAATGAGGTTTGCTATAGGAAGGTTCCCGCGCCGCGACCTGCCCCCACCCCACCGGAACCAAAGATCCCATGCGCACCGACCAGAACGTCCCCGTCCGCCTTGAGAACTATCGGCCGCCCAACTGGCTGGTCGACACTGTGGAACTCGATGTCGCGCTTGAGCGCACCGCCACGCGCGTGCGCGCGACCTTGGCGCTGCGGCCCAACCCCAAGGCAGCTGCCGCCCCACTGGTGCTCGACGGCGATGGGCTCAACCTGGTCTCGCTCAGGCTCGAAGGCGAGGTACTGGCAGCCGACCGCTATGTCGCGACCCCTGACAGCCTCACCATCACGCAGTTGCCGCCCGGTCCGTTTCGATTGGAAATAGAAACTCTCGTCAACCCGGCGGCAAACACTCACCTCAGCGGTCTCTATCGCTCGGGCGCGGCCTATTGCACCCAATGCGAGGCCGAGGGCTTTCGCCGCATCACCTATTTCCCGGATCGGCCGGACGTAATGGCCGTCTACACCACCCGCATCGAAGCCGATGTCGCTGACGCCCCGGTGCTGCTCGCCAACGGCAATCTGGTCTCCGCGGGCCCTATCGCAAACACCAATCGCCATTTCGCGGTCTGGCACGATCCCTTCCCGAAACCGTCCTATCTGTTTGCCCTCGTCGGCGGCAAGCTTGCATTCATCGAAGAGCCGTTCCGCGCCATGTCGGGACGCATGGTGACGCTGCGCATTTATGTCGAACCCGGCAAGGAAGATCGCTGCGGCTATGCGATGGATTCGCTCAAGCGTGCGATGCGCTGGGACGAAGAACGATTCGGCCGCGAATATGATCTCGACATATTCATGATCGTCGCGGTCTCCGACTTCAACATGGGCGCGATGGAGAACAAGGGCCTCAACGTCTTCAACGACAAATACATCCTGGCGAACTCCGCCACTGCGACGGATGTCGACTATGGCGGCATCGAAACCGTGGTGGCACATGAATATTTTCACAATTGGACCGGCAATCGCATCACCTGCCGCGACTGGTTCCAACTCTGCCTGAAGGAAGGGCTCACCGTCTTCCGCGACCAGGAATTCACCTACGACGAGAGATCGCGCGCGGTCGAGCGCATCAAGGACGTGCGCGGATTGCGCGCCAATCAATTCGTGGAAGACGCAGGGCCCCTCGCTCATCCGGTGCGGCCAGAGGTCTATCGCGAGATCAACAATTTCTATACCCCCACCGTCTACGAAAAGGGCGCCGAAGTCGTGCGCATGCTCAGCGTGCTGCTAGGGCCCGAGACCTTTCGCAAAGGAATGGACCTCTACTTTGCGCGCCACGACGGACAGGCCGCGACCGTCGATGAGTTCATCCAGTGTTTCGCCGACACGGCTCAAACCGACCTCACGCAATTCAAACTCTGGTATTCGCAGGCCGGAACGCCGGAGGTCGTCGTCACCGGCACTTACGATCAACGCCAGAAGACTTATCGCCTCGATGTGGCGCAGACATTGGCGCCCACGCCCGGCCAGTCCACCAAGGAGCCGATGGTGATCCCGCTTGTGATCGGGCTCGTGGGGCCGGATGGCCGCGACCTGCCCATGCGCCTTGCCGACGGGCGGACAATCGAGCGCGGCCTGTTAACGCTCACCACCTCCGCGGCAAGCTTCGTCCTCACCGGCATCGAGGAGCGCCCGGTTCCTTCGCTCAACCGCGGCTTTTCAGCACCGGTCAATCTCGTTGCGAACATCGGCGACAAGGATTTGCGCTTTCTCGCCGTGCACGACAGCGATCCGTTCAATCGCTGGCAGGCCATCAATACGCTTTCGACACGTGTGCTCGTTGATTCGGCTGCAGCAATCCGGCGCGGCGATGCCGCCTTGGACGATCCCGATCTCACCGCCGCCGTCACGGCCGTGCTGTTGGACCGGACACTCGAACCCGCCTTTGTGGCACAGGTGATTTCGCTCCCGTCGGAGGCCGATATTGCGCGGGAGATTGCGAGCAATGTGGATCCTGACGCGGTGCTGGCCGCGCGCCACGCGCTTCGCCGTTCGCTCAGCGGTGCGCTGTTCGAAGGGCTGGCTCGTATTTACGATACACTTGCCGCGGTGCCGGAACCATTCTCGACCAGCGCCGACGCCGCCGGCCGCCGTGCCTTGAAGAACGCATGCCTTGATCTGCTCTCGGCCAGCGGCGATGCCGACGCCGTCGCGCGCTGCATGCGCCAATATCAGTCCGCCAACAATATGACGGATCGCATGGCGGCGCTTGCGACACTCTCCTATTGCGCCGTGCCGGAACGCGAAACTGCCATAGCGGATTTCTACACCCGCCACGCCGACGAGCCATTGATCGTCGACAAGTGGCTGATGCTCCAGGCCACCATTCCGGAACATGCGACGCTCGATCGCATCAAGGCGCTCACAAAGCATCCGGCGTTCCAGATGAGCAACCCCAACCGCGTACGCTCGCTGATCGCGTCGTTCGCCATGGCAAACCCGACACAATCGAACCGCCCCGACGGCGCGGGCTATGACTTTTTAGTCTCGGCCGTTTTGGAGCTTGATCAACGCAATCCGCAGGTGGCCGCACGCCTGTTATCGGCTCTCAAGAGTTGGCGCGTGCTCGAGCCCGGCCGGCGCGCGCTGGCGCAAGCAGCACTCCGGCGCGTCGCCGCGCATGCCTCGCTGTCGCCGGATGTCGGCGACATCGTTCAACGCGCGCTGGCGGAGGGGTAAGCGTTGCTACCGTCCTGAATTCGTGATCAAAACAAAGTCTTGCAACGAAGTTGCAGCGTAAGATTTGCGGAGGGTGTCGCGATGGCGGAAACCAGTGCTCAGGCGGTGGGGCGGCTCAGTGTCGTGCTTGGCATTGGATTGGGAGTACTCGTCTCGTCGATCGCTGCGGCCGAGGCATGTGGGGCCTATTTTGCCCGGAACGTGTCGACGACGGTCGGGACCGCAGGCGCGAAATTGTTTAACCAGTCGTTCGGAGTTCCGCGTTTACGCGGCCGTGAATCGCGAGCAAGAAAGAAAAAGCCGTCCGCGGCGAAGCCGCCGTAAAGGCGGGACTCCAAGCAAAGCCGCCTCGTTCAGATTCAAAGTGACCTTGGCGCGATGAGGCCGCCGTTACCGCGCCAGCTGATCAAAATATTTCAGATCGGGCTTGGCCTGGCCCTTGCGGGCCGGCATCAGATAGCCGTCGTCGCTGACGAAGTAGTTCTCCTTGCCGAGTACCACATGGTGATTGCCCTCGGCGCAGACATATTCGAACCAGATCGTCTTGGCTTTGGAGTCGCGCCGGTACGTCTTCATGACCGTCCACGGCTGCGCCAGCGCGTTGTCGATGGTGGTGATCTCGTCGCGCAGCAGGTCTCTGTTGTCTTTGTCGAGATAGATGCGCTCCTTGACGACGGCCTTGTTGTCCGGGTGCAACGGCAGGCCGCTCGCATCGAACGAGCGCGGGCCTTTCATATTGCGGGTTTCGACCTCCAGCGTATCGAATTTGCCGTCGCCGTCGGTGTCGCGCCATTGACCGACCGAGTAGCCGAGGAAGGCCGGTTCTTCGTCATCCGGTATAGTGCGCCCATCGGTGTAGATGCGGCGGATCATGGAGGCGTATTCCTGCAGGATGTAGGTGACGTTCGGCAGGACCACGATTTCCATCGGGAACACCACTGTCATCGCCCGCGGCATGCCGGGCGGAATGCAGGTGTAGGTCGGATCGCCGCCCTGGCCACCGGCCTTCTGGTCGGCGAGGCTGGCCTCGAACACCTTCTGAAACTCGGGCGTCAGCGGGGCGCGCTGCGCCGGGCCGAGCGGCTTGCTCGGGTCCCACTGGACGCCGACGCCTGGCGGCCGGCGCCACTGGCCGGACCAGTCCGGATATTTCGATTCGTCGTGCGCAAAAGCGGCGACGTTGGCAATGGTCAGCGCCGCAGCGAGCGACAAAGTCATCCGGCGACTGCAAGTCATGGCATGCTCTCCTATGGTCGTCATCACAGGGATGATCGGCAATACAACAGGTTGTAGCACGGGCACCCCTGTCTCTGAAGGGCATTGGGCCCCGGCGGGGCTCCAAACGTCATCCATCCGGCCCACAAGCGGCGGCCCCTACCCTATCCACACCTCCACAATCCGTTGTGGACGAATCATCATCATTAAAAATTTCTTAATGACTCTCGACAAAATACCGAATCCGGATTCCAATGAAAAGTGATTCGGGGTGATGCGGCACATCCTTCCGGTCAGGGCAAACTGGGACATACCGAACGGGGGCCGAGATGGCGCGCGTCGAACACGCGAGCGCGTCCGTGCGATCCGATTCCATCCGGGGATTGGCGCAGTCGATCGCAAAACCGGCCTATCGTCGTCTGTTGACGGCGGAGCCGGCGCTGCGTCGGGCTGTCCCGGCTTTGATCATCGCATTCCTGCTGACGATCGGGGTGGGCGCTACAGTGCAGGTCGTCGAGCATCGCCGACAAACCATCAGTGAAATCCTCAAGCAGATCGAGGCCGGCAGCGATATCCTGGCCGAGCGGATCAATGGCGCGCGCGCCGCCGGAGGCGACTTCGACCGAGCCGCAATGAGCGAAGTCGACCGGCTGAGCCCTGCCTGGCTGCGCATTCCCGGTCGTCAGATCCTGCTGACAAACCAGGAGGGTACGATCGTTGCCGGTCTCCAATATGCTGCTGTAAAGAGCGGCGACGGAATTTCCATCGCGGCCCAGCCGCTCGATGCCGCAACCCGGCGACTGCACCTGTTGGACCTGTTCGGGGCCGCCCAGGCGCAAGCGACGCTTGAGGCGCTCGCTGGCACGTTTGAAATGACCTTTCGGGACGGCAGCCCAGCACTTGTCGCGATACAACATCTCAAATCCGGCCACCTCGCGATCATTCACCCGCGCGGCAGCGCGCTTGCGGCCTGGCGCAACGACACAACGCTGACCATTACGCTCTCGGCCACAACCGGCTTCGTCGTGCTCATCCTTGGCTTTGCTTTCCATTGGCAGGCGACCCGCGCGCGCGAAGCCGACGCCATTTATGAGACGGTGCACACCCGCATCGATACCGCGCTCGATCGCGGTCGTTGCGGCTTGTGGGACTGGGATATCGACCGCGAGCGGATCTTCTGGTCGCACTCGATGTTTGCGATCCTCGGGCTGGCGGCGCGCGACGACTTGCTCACATTCGGCGAGGTCAATGCGCTCGTCCATCCCGACGACTTGCACCTTGCCGACATGGTCCGCCAACTGATCGACACCAAGTCGAGCTTCATCGACCATGCCTTCCGGATGCGACACCACGATGGCGCCTGGATATGGCTTCGTGCACGCTGCGAACTCGTCAATCAGACCGGCGAGCGCGAACCGCATCTCATCGGCATCGCAGTCGACATTACGGAACAGAAGAGACTGGCTGCACGTTCCGCCGAAGCGGATCTCCGCCTGCGTGACGCGATCGAGACAATCCCGGAGGCCTTCGTGCTCTGGGATGCGCACAATCGACTGGTCCTGTGCAATTCCAATTTCCAGGAACTGCACAATCTTCCCGATGAACTCATCGCGCCAGGCACGTCTTATGAAGAAATCGTAGCCGGTGGCCGCATGTCGGTCGTGCGTTCCAGGATCACCAGCGAAGGCAGTCCACCCGGTGCGCGCACCTTCGAAGCGCAACTTGACGACGGCCGCTGGCTCAATATCAGCGAGCGACGCACCAAGGACGGCGGTTATGTTTCGGTCGGCACCGACATTACGACCATCAAGGCGCACGAAGAAAAACTTATGGCAAGCGAACGCCGCCTGATGAACACCGTCGCGGACTTGCGCAGATCACAATTGGCGCTTGAACGTCAGGCCGGCGAACTGGCCGACCTCGCCGAAAAATATTCCGAGGAAAAAAACCGCGCCGAAGACGCGAGCCAGGCGAAGTCGAAGTTCCTCGCCAATATGAGCCACGAACTGCGCACGCCGCTCAATGCCATTATCGGATTCTCCGAGATCATGGAATCCGGCATGTTCGGCCCGATCGGCTCGGAGAAATACCGGGAATATTGCCGCGACATTCGCCAGAGCGGACAATATTTGCTTGAAGTCATCAATGACGTGCTCGACATGTCGAAGATCGAAGCCGGCCGCATTCGCCATGATGTGTCCGACATTCGCCTCGGCCGCTTCCTCATCGAGGCGGTGCGCGTGGTCTCAGCCCGCGCCGAGGCAAAGAACATCGTCATGACGACCGACATCGCGCCAGGCATCGAGCTTGTCGCCGATCCCCGCCTGCTCAAACAGGTGGCCCTCAATCTGCTGTCGAACGCCGTGAAGTTCACGCCGCAAGGCGGTCGTATCACGATCCGGGCACGAACATCGGCAGGCTTCGTGCGCATCGCCATTGCGGACAGCGGCATCGGCATCCCGAAAAACGCCATAGCCAAACTCGGCCGCCCCTTCGAACAGGTCGAAAGCCACATCACCAAGACCCACCAGGGCTCCGGCCTCGGTCTCGCCATTGCGAAGTCGCTGATCACCCTGCATGGCGGCACCATGCGCATCCGCTCGACGCCCGGCCGCGGCACGATGGTCCTGTTGCGGCTTCCCGCCATGGCCAGGCCGGGGGTGCCTGAAGAATGGCGCAAGGCAGGATGAATGCCAGTCACGCCACACGGCCGGCGCCGTACGGCGTCCAAGTTAGCGCATACTTGTTCAATCCGTAGTTACAGTGTCGGTTCGCGGTGGATGCTTGAAGGGCTCGAACCAGCTTGGATCAACCGGACAGCTAGAGCATTTCCCGCTTAGATTAACTCGAAGTCGCGTCATGACCGGCCGCGCAGTCAAGCCTGCGCAGACTGCGTAAACTTGTCTGCGATGCCGGCCATCCACGCCTTACCCACGGCAACCCCGCCCGGCCGTGATCGTCGGCAATCGGGGGTACAACGCAAGTGGCGCGGTCTGTGACCGCGCAGCGATCAACTGTGGTCGATCTGAGGGCATTGAAATGTTGGCGGCGGGCAGTCATGGCCGCCAGCTTGAATTGCTGCCGTCAATTTGTCGGTAGCTTTTGATTGTTTGAAGAAGTTGCTTAACAATGGCAACTTTTCGCGTGCTACGTAGAACTTGATGCGATGTTCATTGCAATATTCAATAAACTTTTCAAATTGTCCACTTGACATCACTGAGTGACCGCCCTCGACGATCGCAGTCATTTTGAGGGCCGGAAACTGGTCTCGGGATGGTTCGTGATCATCGGCCATGATACATCTCCTATGGCTGGACGGTGACGATGGGACGTCGGTTGAGAAGTTCAAATCTGACGATTTGCTGTGCTACGGCATCTGCGGCAGCCCGCTCTCCGGTGCCGGCATTGGTCTTTGCGGTAATGACACTGCTCGTAAAACTCGTGCTTGGGGCGACTGGTGCACTTGGCAAACCAAAACCGACAATGACTTGATGTTTGTCTACGCGGGAGTTCGTGCTCGTAAGTGAGGCATCCACCAGCCTGAAGCTCTTGGTCAAAGGCGCGAGTTCAATCTTGGGTGTCGCGGAAGCGGTCAAGGTTGTGGTAAAGGTCAGAGTGTCCGCCATTGTCGGCGGGCCTCGATGCGCCGGCGCTCCCTGAGGTTTGGTTGCTTCAACCGGATCGCTCAATCCATGAAAGAGCGTAAGGTCGACAAATGTGTCCACCATTTCGGCCAGCCCAATTCGTCCCACAATGGGATAGAGGTAGTTGGATCCCGGGGCGGCGAAATCGCAGTAGCTCGGAAGGACTTGGTCGACGAGCGCGCCGAAGCTGTCGGTAATGGTGAAGCTGCGAACATTTTCCCTTGCTCCCGTGGCGCCAAGCTTTCCGCCCAATCCGAAGCTTCCACCCGAAATCAGCATGCCTGCGTGACCTTCGAATTGGTGGTCGTTGGATTCCGTTATGTCGAAGCTAAAGTTATAGACGACGCCGGTTTTGGCGAAGAACAGCAGCCTGGAACCCGCTACCGGCTCGATTTTTGAGAAGTCTTTGGTTTGTATCAGTCTTCCGTTCTGGTACATCTCGCCCAGCGCGTGGGCCTTCGGGAAGCTCGCACTGGGCAGGTAAAGCAGATAGGCGATTGTTTTCCGAATGACGGCGTCGCGGGCCTCGCAGCGAATCTTTCGGACGATTAGTGCCGTATTATCGCCGGTGACATCCTCTGGAAGAGGGTGAATCGCGCATGCAGCGGTGGCGAGTGAAAGCGCTACACTTGCAGCCTTTAGCAGGTTTTGCATGACCAATCCCCCCCTATGCAAATGCAAATACTCATGGTCGGCAACAGTTGCACATTTTGCGAGTGCGGTCTGCGGTTAGGGAGCTGAACAAGTTTTTCCTAAGATATTTTCTTAGCCCAGACGCAGCGGCATCAAATATGCCGTGCTGTTGTCGTCGGTAGGCAGGTAGGAGACGCCGCCTTCGCTTTCTTATCAAACCATGGAGGCAGGATCGAAAAAAATCCTCCGAAAGTATGGGTTGGATCATCCAAAAGTACCAAAGGACAAAAACCAATTTCCGCGCCCTGAGGTCACGCAGGTCTAGGGTTACGCGCAGACCCTTGGAGTTGATTGAAGCAATATGAGCCATGCGCCCGTGAGTTCTTCGCCAGCGAAAATCGCTAAATCAGTTTCAGCCCCTTCAAACTCGCGTGTCCCGTTTTGCCGACGATGATGTGGCCGTGCGCTGCGATGCCGAGCGGCTTTGCGTCTCGCCATTCATTCCTCCTTCAAACGCGAAGGACGCTGTCACTCGGTTGAAGCGCAGCGCTGCGATGATGTAGTGGTTTTCCAGTTGCCGTGTAACACTTTCTGTACAAGACGGTTACCTTGTGGTGCGCGGCCGTGAAGTCGAGTGATAGCGTCGCTGACGGGAAAGAGTCCGGTACCCGATGAGTAGCGATCAAAAAAATTCTCTAATATGGCACATCAATCGGAGATCATGGTAAATTCAATGGAAACCTCCGGTCTGTAGGTATCAAACCGCCTTTAGCGGTACTTTAATACGGTTTTGGTACCTTTACGCCAATCGTTAAGCTTTTATGATAACCAAATGAACTCTATGGAGCAGGCAATTAAGGGAAGTGAATAAAGTTCTAAGAAAATCAGAAGTGATCCGTCAAAAAACATTTAAGACTCGGCCCTTAAGCAGGTACTCGCTGCTTGGTTTACAAACACTTGCTAAGGGGTCGCAAACATGTTTCGCATCACAGCCATAGCGTTGCTCCTCGCGATCAACTTCGACCTCTTCATGGGCGGCAAATACAGCTACGCCACCCAGAGGCTGGTTACAACCATTGCGCAGAGCTTTCGCTAAATGTAGCGACGTTGCTCGACGCTTTGTAACAACCCGAAAATTGCGTAGAGCTTCGTAGACACCTGCTACGAAGCCGGGGTCGCAATTCACGAAGAAGAACTTGGGTGAACTCGCCATTCTGACAGCCGTCCGAGCGTCGATTACGGCTGTGAGCGGTGTGACGTCCGCCGAAATTGAAACGGTATCCGGGAACTCCTCTGACACGCAAAGCGGCGCGGGTTTGCCAGTGCTTGCCGGTACTTGGGCGGCATAGTTGTCCTACACTGAATTTCATTGCATTCTTCGGACCCAGCAGTTCCAATCGCCCCAACTGTTGGTAAACGGAGGTATGTCATGAATGGACGTAATGCCCTCATTACAGCGCTCCGGGAGCAACTCCCGCAAACGCAGCAAAAGTGCACAACGGTCTCCCGCCCGGGAATGCGACCACCATTGGATATTGCGCGCCTCCTGGACCTTGGCTTTCTGGACTTGGGCTTTCTGGACTTGGGCTTTCGATATTTAGGTTCAACCATTTGCGTAAGCGCACTCGCGACTGCTTTTCTTTTTTTCACAGTTCCGGCGATGGCCGCCGAAGTCAGTGCGGACCGCCTGATCAATGCGGATCGAGAACCGCAGAACTGGCTGATGAACCATCGCACCTATGATTCACAGCGATTTTCGCCCCTCGACAAGGTCAACAAGACCAACGTCAAGTCGCTCAAGCTGGCCTATGCGGTCGCGATCGGCGGCACGTCCATAAACGAGAGCCTGCAATCGACGCCGCTCGCCGAAGACGGTTTCCTCTATGTCGTTGATCAATGGGGCGTGGTCTATAAAATCGATGGCCGATCCGGCGATATGGGCCGAATCGTCTGGCGCATGGACCCCAAGCAGGAGAAGCTTCCGCTGGCCAATCGCGGTGCCGCGCTCTGGGGCAACT